>ONHZ01000007.1 GCA_900317755.1 uncultured Lachnospiraceae bacterium | reverse complement strand
TGTCAGAAGGTGAAGCCGTTTCTTCATATACCTTGCCGTCATCTACATAGCCATCTGAGAAAGCAGCCTCGAACCACCCATCCTGCGTATGAATGAATATGTATTTGCCACTCAAGAATGCATCGTCAACATCACCGGTAAATCCAGTGATATGCTCCCATGCAGCAGACTGTGGCATGTCAGAATCATATGCCTGACTAAAAAGTGCATAAATCGAACCATCTCCAGCCACACTGCCCGGCATTCTCCTGGTGTCATTGCCATAACTAACATATGGCTCTGCTTCAGCATACAGGTATCCGCCGTCTGCGAAATCTACTGTCGCATTACCAGATACACTTCCCGCTTTTCTAATAAGCATAAATAAAGCGGCGGATTTTCACATTTGTTGTGAATTTCCGCCGCATTATTTCAATATTATTCTTCAGCTTTTCTTGCCGCTCTTGCTCGGCGGTGAAATATTCGAATAATCAGGACCATAGCAATAACCGCCATTACATACATGCATAACCCCGCTACAAACCATGCGAGATTCATGCCAACACAGAAGACAATATCCATAAAGATCTGCTCAAAAACAAACCGCTTTCTTTCAGCCCCTGCCAGTCATTCATATTCGGTACGGCCAGTTCCAGAACCATAATCGTCGCCGATATCACAATGATGGCATCCATAAATGCCAGAAAGCGTTCTTTGTTCATGATATTTCACACACTATGCACTGCGTCTGCCATGGATTTTACAAATTCATAAACATGCTCCGGAGCATCTTTGCCGTACTGTCCGCAGATTTTCACGATTGCAGAACCGACAATTGCGCCATCTGACTTTGATGCCATTTCCTTTGCCTGCTCCGGATTTGAAATGCCGAATCCGATTGCACAAGGAATGTCCTTTGCTTCCTTTACGAGCTCTACCATTGCACCGACATCAGTCGTAATCTTTGAACGCATGCCTGTTACGCCAAGTGAGGAAACACAGTAAACGAAGCCGTCTGCTTCCTTTGCGATCATTCTGATTCTGTCGTGGCTGGTCGGAGCGATGAGCGAAACAAGCTCAATGCCGTATTCTTTACAGGTTTCAGAAAATTCCTTCTTTTCCTCAAATGGAACGTCTGGCAGTATCAGTCCCTGCATGCCGATTTCTGCGGCTGTCTTTATGAATTTTTCCTTGCCATAATGATAAACGACATTTGCGTAGGTCATAAATACCATCGGAATCTGGGTCTTCGTACGAAGATCACGCACCATATCAAAAATCTTGTCTGTTGTCACGCCGCCTGAAAGGGCCCTGATATTTGCTTCCTGAATGACAGGGCCTTCTGCGGTCGGGTCTGAAAAAGGAATGCCAAGCTCGATCAGGTCAGCGCCAGCTTTCTCCATTTCAAGCACGTTTTTTTCTGTCGTCTCAAGATCAGGATCGCCTGATGTAATAAATGGAATGAATGCCTTGCCATTTTTGAAGGCATCGGCAATTGTAATTTTACTCATATTCTGCTCCAATCATTTATTAGAAACATCTTACTTCTTATCTTTTTATTTTGTGCAAATCAGCAAAAATCTTATTAATAAGGTACTTCTCGTGAGTTTTATCTTCTAATGAAAAATTATTTTTCAATATTATCAGTCATGCAGGTCTTCGCCACGGTATCTTGCGATCGCAGCCACATCCTTGTCGCCACGACCGGAAATTGTGATAATTACGATCTGGTCCTTGCGCATCGTAGGAACTAATTTCTTCGCATAGGCTACTGCATGCGCACTCTCGATTGCAGGGATAATACCCTCAACCCTTGAAAGATATTCGAATGCCTCAACAGCCTCATCATCTGTGACAGGAACATATTCAGCCCTGCCAATATCGTGAAGATATGCATGCTCAGGTCCGATTCCAGGATAATCAAGACCGGCCGAAATAGAATAAACCGGTGCAATCTGGCCGTATTTGTCCTGGCAGAAATAGGACTTCATGCCATGGAAAATGCCAAGGCTTCCTGTTGCGATTGTAGCGGCAGTTTCCATTGTGTCAACGCCGCGGCCTGCTGCCTCGCAGCCAATCAGGCGGACACCCTTATCAGGAATGTAATGATAAAAGCTTCCGATGGCATTCGAGCCGCCGCCGACGCAAGCTAAAACTGCATCTGGAAGCTTGCCCTCTGCTTCAAGAATCTGCTGGCGGGATTCCTTTGAAATGACAGCCTGGAAATCACGAACGATTTCAGGGAAAGGATGCGGTCCCATGCAGCTTCCTATGAGATAATGTGTATCTTCAATTCGTGCAGTCCACTCACGCATGGCCTCGGAAACGGCATCCTTGAGCGTGCCTGTTCCGCTTTCAACGCCATGAACCTTTGCGCCGAGAAGTCTCATCCTATAAACATTGAGTGCCTGGCGCTCCATATCCTTGACACCCATATAGACCTCGCACTCCATACCCATGAGCGCGGCAACTGTTGCTGTAGCGACACCGTGCTGACCTGCGCCTGTCTCTGCGATGAGCCTTGTCTTTCCCATTCTCTTTGCGAGAACTGCCTGGCCGATGCAGTTATTGATCTTGTGCGCACCGGTGTGGTTCAAATCCTCACGCTTCAAATAAACCTTTGCACCGCCTAAGTCCTTCGTCATATTTTCTGCATAATATAAAAGTGACGGCCTGTTTGCATAATTGTTGAATAAATCAGTGACTTCCTTATTAAAATCCGGATTGTCCTTGTATTTCTTGTAAGCTTCATCGAGCTCGATGACCGCATTCATCAAAGTTTCCGGTATGTACTGTCCACCGTGAATTCCGTATCTTCCTCTTGAATCAGGTGAATTCTCTAAATTTTCTTTCATTTTTATGTCCTTTCCTGTCGCTGTTTAATTATTTCTATGTTCTATTTTCAATAAACAAAATTCGTAACGATTATTGCAAATTTAATAAGAACATTGCATTCTCTAGTCAGTAAAAATTATTTTCAGCCCTGCCATCGTACCTTCTCAATAATATTTCTTACCAGTTCATCATCTTTGTAGTGGTCTTTTTCTACAGAACTGCTGATATCTACGGCGTATGGCTGTAACTCTTCAATGGCTTCTGAAACGTTTTCAATAGCAAGTCCGCCAGCTAAGAAAAATGGTCTTCCAATATCCCGAATCAGGCTCCAGTCAAATGTCTTTCCGCTGCCATAGCCTGCATCAAGAAGAATCATATCCGCTGGGGAGTTTTTTGCTTCATTTAGGATCTCTTGTATTTCAGCATTTGCAATTTTTTCCTGAGCAACTATCTCATTCTCTGAATTTACATGCATTTCTTTATTTACTATTTGCTCATGTTCATCTTGTGCTGAATTATTACTCTTAGTTTTAATGATGAATGTTTTAATTACTTTCTTCCCAGTTTCTTCCTGAACTTTTCTTATATATTCAGGACTTTCGTGCCCATGCAGCTGGGCGATTTCAATCGCATCATCGTTTAGAAGCTTTATCACAGTTCCAACTTCTTCATCCACGAAAACACCGACCGGCTTGATTTCTTTGTCGAGATTCTGAGTCAGATTTTTTACCTTGTCAGGTTCAATCGAGCGGAAACTCTTTGGAAAATCTATGATAAACCCAGCAAAATCAGGTTTATATTTATTTACTATATCAATATCTTCCTGCCGCCTCAGACCGCAGATTTTTATTTTTGTCATATGTTATTTTTCACTCGATGATTACAATCACTATGTCGAAACTTTTCCATATTTTCTAGTTGAACAACTTCGTTATTTACTCTACATAAAAGAACTTAATCGCTTACACTTCAATCATCATTAATCCTACAATCACTCTCTCAATCGCCATTAATATTGATTATTTCAATTGAATTTGTAGTCAAGTTTATTCATTTGAAATTTAGGAATCAAGCTCCCGCAATTTTGCCTTTTTATCAGGAGCCCGCATCAGCGTCTCGCCAATCAGCACCGCATCAACATTCGCTTTTTTCATTATTCTAATGTCATCAGCAGTCTGCACACCGCTTTCACTTACGAAAACGATACCTGACGGAACTTTTCTTCTGAATTCCACGCTTCTTCCAGTATCGACTTTAAAGGTCCGAAGATTTCGATTATTTACGCCGACGATTTTCGCACCGGAATCAAGTGCCCGCTCAAGCTCCTTTTCATCATAGGCTTCAACAAGTGCATTCATATTGAGAGACTCCGCAAGCTCCCGATATGCCTTGAGCTCGCTGTCATCAAGGATATTGCAGAGAAGGAGCACAGCTGAAGCATGAAGTGCAGCGGCCTTATAGACCATATACTCATCTACTAGGAAATCCTTACGGAGCGCCGGAATCTTAATTTCGTCAGAAATCTCAGCCAAAAATCTGTCCTCGCCCTGGAAATAGAATGGCTCAGTGAGAACCGAAACGGCAGATGCTCCAGCTTCTTCATATTCTTTCGCAATCTGAAGATATGGAAAATCCTCTACGATCACGCCTTTTGAAGGAGAGGCTTTCTTCACTTCGCAGATGTAGGAAAGTCCCGGTTTCTTCAATGCTGCAAGAAAATCAGGTACTTCGCGGCTTCTGTCTGAAGCAGCTTCTTCCGCATCCCTCTTCACTTCGGTCAGCGGAAAGATTCTTTTCTCCTCTACAACCCTTTCCCTTGTTTTTTCAGCTATTTTTGTAAGAATATTTTCTTCCATCTTCACAACAATCCCAAAAATGCATCAATGATCTTGTATCCTTCATCTGTCATGACTGATTCCGGGTGGAACTGGAGGCCAAAAATCTTCTTCTCAGGATCTTCGACGGACATCACCTCTCCGTCATCAGCAGCCACAGAAGTTACCTTCAGTGACGCTGGCAGCGAATCGGCTACAGCAACAAGTGAATGATATCTTGCAGCCTCGAAGGTATCTGGCAGCTCCTTCAGAATCAGGCTTTCGCCGGTTCTGTTGATTTTCTTCTTCTTGCCATGCATCAGTTCCTTTGCGTAATCAACTTTGCCACCAAGGGCTTCGCAGATTGCCTGATGTCCTAGGCAGACACCAAAAAGCGGAATCTTTCCAGCAAATGTCTTTATGACATCTTCGCAGACACCCGCATCAACTGGCCTGCCAGGTCCAGGCGAAAGGAAAATCGCCTTTGGTGAAAGTGACTCGATTTCCGGAATCGTAATCTCATCATTTCTTTTGACTAAAATTTCCTTCTCTGCCTCATCAATTCCGCCGGGAAGGATTTTAGCATATTCCCGCCCCAGAAGCTGATATAGATTATATGAAAAACTGTCGTAATTATCTATAAGGAGAATCATTTTTTGCCCCTTTCTTATTTCTATTTTTTAGTACAATATCAGGCATATGTGCTATTACATTAAATGTAGCATAGCCTTGCAACTAATCACTGTAATTACTTATTAAACAAAAAAATCAACACAGCATCTTTACTCTTCCAGCCCGTATTCCGCTGTCTTCACAGCATCAACAACTGCAGCCGCCTTGTTCTGGCACTCCATAAACTCATTCTCAGGAATCGAATCCGCAACTATGCCGGCACCGGAACGGATGCAGATTTCTCCGTTCTTCTTATACACAAGCCTGATCGCGATGCAGACATCCATATTTCCTGAAAAATCAAGATATCCAACGGCGCCGCCGTAGACGCCACGCTTCCTGCCTTCAAGCTCTTCAATAATCTGGCAGGCCCTGAATTTCGGCGCACCCGAAAGCGTTCCTGCAGGAAGAATTGAATCGATGCAGTCGATTGCATCCAAATCGTCACGAACATGTCCAGTGACGGTCGAGCCAATGTGCATTACCCTTGAAAACCGCTCGATTTCCATGTATTTTTCAACCTTGACGCTTCCAAGCTTTGAAACCTTTCCGATATCATTTCGGCCGAGGTCGACAAGCATGTTGTGCTCTGCAAGCTCTTTCTCATCTGAAAGCAATTCCTTTTCAAGTGCCTGATCCTCTTCGTATGTCTTGCCGCGGCGTCTTGTGCCGGCAAGCGGGAATGTAGAAACGATTCCATCCTTCAGGCTTGCCAGCGTCTCTGGCGAAGCACCTGCCATCTCGATATCATCAGATGTGAAATAAAACATATATGGCGAAGGATTCTTTGCCCTCAAAACTCGATAGGTATCAAGCAGGCTTCCAGTAGCCTTTGCGGTCAGCGGATCAGAAAGCACGACCTGGAAAATATCACCCTCTCGGATGTATTTCTTTGCCTTCTCGACCATCTCCACATATTCTTCCTTCGGCTTTACCGGATTGATTTCCGACTGAAGATGAATCGGCTGGAAAAAGTGCTTGCGGCCGGTTTTCAGAATGCTGTTCATCTCGTTGATTCGGATAATCGCATTGCTGTAGGACTTGTCGAAATCGTCTGTCATCACGCCGCTGATGAGATATATCTTCTGCCTGTAATGATCGAATGCGATGACGTCATTGAAGAGCATTAAGTCCATGTCCTTGAAGTCATCCTCGTCCTTTGAAAGCTCAAGCTTCGGCTCGGCGTACTTGATGTAATCGTATGAAAAATAACCAACAAGTCCACCGGTAAATGGAGGAAGTCCCTTCATCTGCGGGCTCTTGTATGCGGCAATTAATCCCCTAAGATAATCCCCTGGATGCGTAACTTCTTCCTCATGAATGGTCACTTCCGTTCCGTCATCATGCTCCTGATTGACTTTTAAATGCCCATCAATGCAAGTAACTTCAAGCGTCGGCTTGTAACCCAAAAAGGTATACCTGCCCCAGTTCTCTGTCTGCGATGCACTCTCGAGAAGGAAGCAGTGGTTCGACTGCTCACGAAGAATCCGCATTACCTCAATCGGCGTATATGCGTCTGCATAGATTTCCATATAAATTGGAATTCTCTTGTAACTGCCTTCCTCGGCAATTCTCTTTATTTCGCTTTTTTCTGTAATCATTCTATATTCCTCAATAAAACTATTTTATGATATCACAAACCTAAAAAGACCAGACAACATTGCGATATCTCCATTATCAACATTTACTATTCAATAACATGAAAAAACTAATTATTGCTGTTAAACTAAGTCTAATTTATGCTACACCATCGACCTATAATAATGTTCAATTTTTTCAGTAATTCGCCTAATTTCATAATATTTATTTCACTGTAATATAATTTGTTGTATCATCAAAAGCTTAATGCGGCAATAAAAAAGCCCGTCCCAGCAAGACACAATATGCCTTGCCAAGGACGAGCTGAAATTTCATCACCCGCGGTGCCACCTTGATTTGTGGGTACAAAAATAATCCCACACACTTAACAGAATACCATCATATTCCTGGAAACTAACGCATTCCTTTGCGTCACCAGATACTTTTCATATTTACGAATTTCCCCGATGCCCTCAGCGGCCCATTCTCCGCTTCAACAGTTTATTTTTCACTTGAGTTTCAAAGAAAATTGCTCAAGCACCTTATTAAGTTGTCGTAACAATACCACTTTGAAGAATATTATTCAAGTGATATTTTATATTATTCTCATTACTTCTGATATCACAGCGCAACATCAGAATATTTTCAATAAGAAGCTAATGCTTATTAGCTCTTGGAGGTTTTATATTGCCACAAATTCCCCTAGAATTTACACAATCCGATTTCTCTCTTCCCCAGCAAAGAAAGCCTTAAGATTCTTCTCGACCTCAGAAACCAGGCGGTTTCTGGCATCCATGCTTGCCCAGGCAGTATGCGGCGTGAGAAGAAGCCTGTCCTTTGAAAAGCCTGATTTTGCAAGCTCGGCGATTGGGCTCCCCTTTGGAATCGGCTCTGTCGTAAATACATCGGCTCCATAGCCTAAAATCTCATCGTTCTTTAATGCGGAAGCCACAGCCTCTTCATTTACGATCGGTCCTCGGCCGACATTTATCAGAATCGCACTTTTCTTCATCTTGCTGAAAGCAGCATCATCGAAAAGATCCTTTGTCTTCTCATTTAGCGGCGCATGGATTGATATAAAATCCGACCTCTCAAGAAGCTCATCAAATGAGACATATTCATAAGGCACATCCTCCTGCTTATGGCCGCTTGCTGAAAAATATATAACCTTGCAGCCGAGTGCTGTCGCAATTTCTGCAACCTTTTTTCCGATCGTGCCGAGACCGACAATTCCGTAGGTCTTGCCGAAAAGCTCTGCAAAGCCCTGAGATACATTCGTAAAAAGCGGGCTTTCTGAATATGCACCAGAATTGATATAGTCAGAATAATATGAAAGTTTTTCATTCATCGAAAGCAGCAACGCAAATGTATGCTGAACGACTGTCATCGTTGAATAGCCGCCGACATTTGCGACTGCAATGCCATGTGCCTTACAATATTCAATGTCGATATTGTTGTAACCGGTCGCAAGCTCTGCGATGAACTTCACATTTTTTGCATCCTTAAGGGCTTTTTCATCAAGGTGGCATTTATTTGTCATCACGATGTCTGCGTCTTTTATTCTCTCTGGGATTTCTTCATATTTAGTAAGCCCATAAAGAGTCACATCGCCATATGCCTTCCAGCTGTCAAGCGATATGTCGTGTCCAATTGAATCCGCATCAAGTACTACTATATTCATTTATATGCTCCTAAAAATATCCGTATCAATAGATAATACAGCAAGTTATTATAATAAAAAAACTGGTAACAGTATACCAGTTTTTATTATCAAAATCAGTATTGCAAAAGAAATGCTCACCCGCCCAAGCGGATCATCTCATCAATCGGCATTATCGCTTCCGTCATAACCTCCGATGAAAGAACCATCTCCTCGCCGCCGTTTCCAAGTAATGTATTATACACATCTGCAAGCGTCGTGGAGCGCATATTGTGGCAGTACAATTCCTTCGAAAGAATATGAAATTTCTTGTCCGGGCAGCTGAACTCAAGATGCTCGACAATCGAGCCCTCCGTTCCGATGATGAATTCCTTTGCATCCGATTCTTCTGCATATTTCATGATGCCAGTCGTAGAACCGACATAATCCGCAAGTGCAACAACCTCCGGCCTGCATTCAGGGTGAACTAAAAGAAGCGCATCAGGATATTTCTCCTTCATGATTTTCGCTTCTTCTTCAGTCGCCCTCATATGCGTCGGGCAGCAGCCGTGGAAAATCTCGAAATGCTTCTCTGGGCACTGGTTCTTGATCCAGGTGCCAAGATTCAAATCAGGTATGAAGACAATTTTGTCATTTTGAATATTCTTTATGATCTTCAGCGCCGACGAAGATGTGACGCAGACATCACAGTATCTCTTTGTCTCGCTTGTCGTATTTATATAGGCAACAATTGTATAATCAGGATATTTCTCACGAAGAGCCTTTGCAAACTCACCATCCACCTGTTCCGCCATCGGGCATCCCGCTACAGGATTTGCAAGATACACATTCTTCTCAGGCGAAAGCATCTTCACGGTCTCTGCCATGAATCTGACACCGCACATCATAATATTCTTCTCAGGAACTGTCTTTGCAAGCTTCGCAAGACCATAGGAATCGCCTACAAAATCAGAAACCTCTAATATATCCTGACTCTGATACGCATGTCCTAATATGCAAAAATCTTTTTCTTTCTTAAGCCGGACAATCTCATCCTGCATTTCTCGAATTGTCATAAATAATCTCCTAATATTTACGTGCTCCCGAAGGCACTTGTTACTTGCAAGAAAGAGCGCGAGCACGGCAATACTGTCTCAAAGCACGCATGGATTTTACTCGTCACTTAATGAGTGCAAGCCGTCAGGTGAAGCACGAATTTATGTGACGCGAGCAAAAATCCATGAGGCGCGAGA
>ONHZ01000003.1 GCA_900317755.1 uncultured Lachnospiraceae bacterium | reverse complement strand
GAAATGTCAGTTCCAATATTTTCACCCAGCTTCGCATCAGAAAATAGAATTGCGCCATCTGAAACGCCGAAATATTTCCTGCAGGAATATATCGTGTCTATGCCCTCAAGTGGTTCCTGAAAATAACTCTGGACATTGTCGACTATGAGATTTGGATGCGATACATGAAATTCTCTGATGTATGAATTCGAGATCTGACCATAGAAATTAACTAGATAGATGTATGTCTCCCTAAGACGATTCTCCTCCTGATGCACTCTCTTAGCACCTTCTGATATAGTACCTTTTCCTTGCTCTATTTCTGTACCACCTTGTGCTGAATTCAAATCTGTCTGTGTCAGCACCAGCTTAAAATCCCATCCAATATGATAATAAAGCACCTCTACATTTTCATCTATCAGTGCTTTTTCCACAGAATCACATAGAAAATACGGGATCAGAATTTTCTTTATCTTCCTTGCCCGCACAAGAAACTTAAGCGCATTTCTCCCACAGTTTAATTTGATGCCGCCATCATAAAGCATCTTATTATGAAATTGTTCAAAAGGGATAAATCCCCCGATTTCTTTCAAAGTTTTCCTCATTTCAATACATATATCTCAATTACTTTTTCATAATATCATTACTTATTATGGTTGTCGACACTGCTGGTTTTCATCGCAATATCACAGAAAAAAGTTGTCAGTAAGAACCGTCCCCCTGACAACCACAGATGATCATAGATTTTCATCCCATGAGTGGTAAGCAGTGGATCTGCCTCATTCTCGCAGGCGTATTTGCAGCCATCGGACAATTCGCCGTGACGACTGCCTATAGACTTGCACCAGCCAGAGAAATCTCTGTATTTGATTATTCGCAGGTCTGCTTTGCATCGATCTGGGGATTCATGTTCTTCGACGAACTCCCCGACAGACTCTCGGTAATCGGCTATGTCATCATTGTCTCCATCTCAGTCATCAAGTGGTATTACAATGTAATCTACAAGAAGGCAAAATAACACAAATAAGTTATGATTATCCATCATTTGGAGCTATCCCTCTGGCTGTCCATAACCAACTCCTCGCAATATATACCTAAGCAAATTAGATTACCTTAACCTGTATGCTTTGAAGCGCTTTCAATGCATTCTCATGGCTCTCAGGAGTCACGCCAGCGCAGCAGTCTTGCTCTACGATAATTGGAACCTCTGGAAGAAATGCTTTTATCAATGCAGCATTTGAAATCACACAAATATCCGTACAAAGGCCAATAACTGTGATGGATTCTGCATCATTTTCATCTGCAAGATATTCACCGAGTTCACGGCTTCCAAATGTCGGCTTGTCGAAAATCTTCGTTGCATACTGTTTCAGTTCTGGAATAATCTCCCAGCCTTCTGTACCCCTGATGCAGTGCTTCACCGGAAGATTTTTTCCTTCCTGCGTCTCGAGATAATCCTCCTCATGTGTATCTCTTGTGAAGATGATTTCCTCCCCATCAGCAACCGCTTTTTCAATTCTCTTCTTCACAGAAGGAACAATTGCGACAGCCTCTTTTGTGCCCAAAGCCCCATCCACAAAATCCTTCTGCATATCAACGACAATTAAATATTTGCTCATACTGTATCTTCCCTTCTCTTGTGGTGCTTTTGCTTTTCGGCATACATCGCGCTGTCGGCTCTATGGATAACATCGGAGACGGTCTCGTCGGAAGCTCTATCATGACACGCAGTTCCGACAGAAACAGACGTATTTGTCTCTGCAAGCGCATCATGCATTCGCTGAACAGCAGAAGAAATATTTTCTTCATCAACACCAACGATTAAAAATTCATCTCCACCATAGCGGTAGCCTTTGCAGTGGGTATCTTTACAGCCTTTCCAAATTGCCGAGCCAACATTTTTAAGGAGGCGGTCACCAGCATCGTGCCCGAAACGATCATTTGTCGCCTTAAGTCCATCCGCATCAATGAATGCAATCGCATAATTATTGCTTTTGCTAAGCAGAGCTGCCTCTTTATCGTCAAATGAAGCACGGTTCCGAAGCCCCGTAAGTATATCCGTGTATGCGAGCATCTCGAGACGCTCAACCTCCTCCTTCTCCAGGAAAGACCTGTATGCACGCGAGCCGTAGTCGGCAAGAAGTGCAGCCTGGAAAACCAGAACAAGCGCAGGCGTAACAGCCTGTGTCGTAATTGTCTTGCTTACTGCTTCTGGAATTATTTTTCCCATCATTGCTACCAATACTTCAAGCATTGCCAGCAGCAGCATGATAATCATGCCTATACGAAATACCTTCCCGACAGAGGTACGGTCGTGAAAAACTAGGAAGATAAAGAAAAGTCCACCTAGCATAAGCACGATATAATCCATCTGAAGGAACACTAAATACCCATCGTGATGCGGTGCAAAGAAATGTACAATGGTGGCGATGGAGAACAGCCCTACATAGAAAACTTCAAGCACGATTCCGACTTTCTTTCGCCAGCCATAGGATGAAGCACCAGTAAGCAGATAGGCATTAAACCATATGGGAAGTAAATATGTCGCCATATATTCAATATAAGGGGATAAGGTATCATCGTTTGTAAGGACGAACATAGTTCCTGTATAGCCCATGGCCCATATCGTCATTGCTACACAGAAAAGCGAGAGAAAGAATCCCTGGATCGCTGAAGTTTTTCCTGTATTGATCACCGTATTAAATATCGCAATTTCAAAGGAAACAACCGCAAAAACCACAAAAAGTAAAAGACTAATCTGCGATGAAAAATCTGCGACAGGATAAAGCCAGCTATACTGCGCCGGCATTAAGATCACATTTGTAAAATCAGCAAGCGTATTATCTTCCTGCTGAAGAAATGTAATCGTAACCGTACCAGTAGGATGATTCGGAAGCGCTGTCCGAATCATCGTATGTCCTGTCGTATACCCTTTGGCATTCTTTTCCTGCCCGTGCTTGTATATTATTTCGCCATTATATTTCACGGTGATAACAGAATTGTAATTGAAAAAGCATAATACAGGGCTATCAATGGAAGATGCCTCTTCTGGAATTGTCAAAGTAAAAAGAAGGCTCTCACCCTTTTTCGGCAGACGGAAATGATTCGAATCATAATGCTCAACAGAGCCGTCAAGTGCGGTAATGTCCGTTTTTATGCAGTCTTCCATTGAGAGCCTTGGAATGCCTTTGATACCAAAGCCAATAAATATGCAGAAAATGATAGCGATCAGAACAATCCATGTCATTATCCTGACTGGCATGTAACTGCTATTTTTTATTCTATCCTCCTCATTCATATAAAAGACTCTCTTTCTTCGTTGAAAGCATTTCCCATCATGGTGTCACGGGGACGGTTCTTACTGACACCTTGATAATTTTATTTTGTACCCTTCTCGTCCGCAATCTCAACATTCTTAGGTGCACATTCTTCCAATTCTTCTTTTGGAATCGTACAGAAAGCTTTTACGATTTCAGGATCAAGCTGTGTACCGGCGACATCCTTAATGATTTCAATAGCCTGCTCATAGGTCTTTGACGGCTTGTATGAACGCCGCATAGTAATGGCAGAATAGGTATCTGCAACGGCAATAATTCTCGACTCAAGTGGGATATCCTGTTCCTTGACATGATAATATCCCTTGCCATCGATTCTCTCATGATGGTCTTCAATCCAGGGTAAAATATATTCGAATGAATGAAGTTCCTTCAAAATCTCTATGCCCTTTTTCGGGTGCTGGCGCATCTGCTCCCATTCGTCATCATTGAGCTTTCCGGGCTTATTTAATATGCTTTCTGGTATGCCCATCTTTCCAATATCATGAAGCAGCGCTGCATATTCTAGATCGACCTCATTTATCTTCTTTTTCAAATCATCAGGCAGATGCCGCCAGATCGCCATCGAGACATTCTGCACATAAATGCTGTGGCCATTCAGATTATCATCACGTTCCTCGATTACTTTGATGAGTGTCTTTACGACGCTGATGCTTCGTTTCTTGATGGTCTTCGTAAGCCTGATGACAAGATGAATCATAATGGTGCAGAATATGGCACCAAAGAAAAATATGCCTGCCATCATGAGCGTCGCTTTGCCGCTTACCGCTTCAATGATATAGCCTATGAGAAAAAATATCAAAAGAGCAAGAGCCGAATAGGACAGTCTCTTGTCCTTAGCATTATCCGAAGAAAGTACGTCCTGCGCCGATCTTCGCAGGAATGTATAATAAATAACAATATTCGAAATCTGAAGAATAATACCGCCTGTTAAGAGCAGATATGTAAATATTAATTCCATAGGCTTCCTCCATTCAAAAGCCTGTCATTATTATTATCAAATAATTTTTCTTCATCTACAAATCGTTCCTTAGTATACCATTTTTGCCAAAAATTTGATAGTTACGCCGTATGCTCAAGTAAATAATCCAAAAATTCAATAATCCATTGATAAATGCATTATAATTACTTAAAATAGGACGACTGAAAACCATGGACTTTTTAGGGAAAAATCATGACAGACACAAGCAGCCTGCTTGAAAAAACAATATAGGAACAAAATATAGCAAAAAACAGCCTGATAAAAAATATTGGCATTGACCGCTCCACATTCTATCAGATTCTTAGTGGAAAAAGAGCCGGAACCATTGACCAGTTCGTAAGCATACTGTCAAACCTTGACTTAAATCCAGAGCTTTCCGATTCCCTTATTCATGAATATGCCGAAAGGAAATTCGGTTCAGATTATGAGCTATACACGCTTGTAGATGGCTTCATGAAAAAGCTGTCCGAAAAAGATGATGTTATTGAAGAAAGCATTCATAAAGATAATAGCTCAGATGTTGTCTCTTCGCTCCGGAATATTATCATTTCAAATCTTAATGGGGAGAATGGAAAACTCTGCATTTATATTACGATAAAACTATTTACTATGATATGGACTGAGACCGACATACCTAGACTTCTATCAACAGACGGTGCTTCACAAATTAAGCTTTTAGTGCATGTCGACATCAATAATGGAAGAATTGAAGAGCAAATGCAGCTTCTCTTCAGCTTCCTATTTGGCCTGTACCACATCAGAAATTTTTCAGATATCGTAAGATTCGTTTATCAGGATAGCAAATCAAAAGGCACGCCGTTTCCATATTTTGCTGCAGGGAGGGATAATGTTTATCTCATCAATTCATCATGTGATAAGGGGATACCCCTCACTGAAAAGAGTGTCGCAGACGAATACCTTAGCTTTTTCTCAGGCCTAAGCACAAAGCAGTACGAGTATCTTGAAATACATAATTCCCTTGAAGAATTCCTAGGTTCGCTGTATCAGCGGTTTCAGGATAATTAAGGAAGGTTTTATCAAAGAATATAATTTTGTCAACATAAAATGTTTTTATTATTTCATTCCAGCGGTACCTCAAATGTGGCTTTATCTGTGCCATTGTCATAAGTGAGTTCAAGGGATTTGGTGTCCTGCGGTGCTGAAAGAACAATATATCTTTGTCCAGCACCAGCACGCAACTCTTCGCTAAGTATACTACCACCATCAATATTTACACTCATATCATCTGTAATTTTCTTTTTCTCGATAATCGCACCATTTTCGGTATTGTCAGAAGCTTCTGGCTCTTTCAACATAAATGTCACGCCAATCAATTCTGAAGAATCATCAAATGACACATCAGGATGATTCTCTTTATATTCATCTCTGCTTGATCCCTCTATAACGTCACAACCCAAAAATGTCAACGTGCTCCCAGCATAATCTCCACTCGTAATTTCAAAGCTGTCACCAGGCTTTAAGTCTCCACTCTTCGACTCAGATTCGCTGTCACTCGTATCTTCATCAGAGTCCGAACTTGATTCCGTATCACTGTCACTGGATGCCGTATCGTCAGAACTTGATGTATCCTCATCCGTTGCCGTCTCAGTTTCAGCCTCGCTTGCTGTGTCAGTGCTATCACTGCTCGCACTGTTTCCGCAGCCTGCAATGAGTGATGCTGCAAAAACTGCTGATAATAAAACTGCCGTAAGTCTGCTTTTCTTAATCATGTCATTTTCTCCTTCTTCATAAAATTAACCTAAAGTTTTTTTAATCTCTGCAGCATTTTACTAAAAATAAGAAGGAATAAAAATTGTGGCAAAATAGAAAATCTACCTTGCCACACCCATAGATTTTATTGATAAATTTTATTAAAGTGTCAATCCTTATGATCCATCATCCACTTCCACATAGGAATTGCCCGGATTTGCATTCCATTAATATCTATATTCCTTTCCTCATCAAGCGTAAGAATAATGCATTTCATATCTGGAAGGAATTCTTTCAAGCTGATGAAGGCCTTTGTCTCCCTTTCATAAGTTTCACTATCTGATAAATTAAGGCACACCTGAAAAGCCAGGTTATGCTCCGGAATAACAAAATCAACCTCTATATTTTTTTCAAAATAGAAAACATTATCCGTGCCATATCTTCTCGAAAGTTCGATAGCTGCCAGATTTTCCAGAAGGACAGAGTCAATATTTCCAACTGATAAAAGACTTATGAGCCCATTGTCCATAAAATAATATTTAGGCGATGTCTCTTTATCTACCAGTTTTGATGCAAAATTAGTAATGGAAAAAATCAGAAAAGCTTCTCTTGCATAACCCACATAATTTATTACCGTCTGCTTTCCTAATGAAAGCCCTGCACTCTTTAATATATTTGTAAGCCTGCCGAAAGAAAGCGATTTCATAATGGACTCGGCGATTTTTTTCATTATGAGCCGCATCGCAAAATCGTTTGAAATATTGTGTTTTGCGATAATATCGCCTAAATAAATCGTCTGGTAAATGCTATTCAGATAATCTTTTCTGTTTGCTATATTGACAAGCTCTGGAAATGCGCCGTCATGAAGATATGTCGAAAACAGAGAATTTATTTTCGCCCTGGTCTTTGTAGTAATATTACCTGGATTATTTTTTGTGCCATTTGCCATAAGAAATTCTGGAAAAGAATATGGATACACTGGAACCATCATAAACCTGCCGCCAAGGGTCGATGCAATTTCACGGCTCAGCATTTTGCTATTACTCCCAGTGATATTTACGCAGAATTTCATATCGGCCAATCTTCTGACAAAATTCTCCCAGCCTTTTACATTCTGGATTTCATCCAGGAAAAAATATGGTTTATTTTCAGTGCCTGCTAATTCATATGCAATTTCAAGAATAGTATTGAAATCTTCAGTCCTTAATTCCAGAAGTCTCTCATCTTCAAAATTCACAAAAATAATCTGTTGCTCAGGTATTCCAGAATCTATAAATAAATGCGCAAGCTGATAAAGAAGATAGGATTTCCCTGTTCTCCTGATTCCAACAAAGCAGTAATTCACATTGGTTTCCAGCGCATAATCGCGATGATTATATGGAATATCTAAATAAAGCTCCCTCTGGTCGAGCAGTATTTCTTTTATTATTTGTCGTTTCATACTGTTGTCCTGTCTATAAAACGAATATTAGATATTTTTGTTTTGTGCACAGAATAATATTACTATTATTATGTTTTACTTGCAAGACATAATTTCACGAATGATTCTTAACGGCACCTGCGGTATGCAATTTCAAGAAATGTAATATTCAAAATTGCAAATACCAGCAAAAAGACCGGCATTATGCTTATGCCAACTGCCTGCTGCAGCTGCCCGAATACCATTGGCATCAGCGTGCTTCCTACATAGGCCGATGCCATCTGAAGTCCGATTGCGGTTGCGCTATAGCGTTTGCCAAAATTGACAGGCGCCATATGCTGAATGGAAGGATATATAGGCCCCATGCCGGCTCCTGTAACAAAAAATCCGACTGCTGCAGGAACGAAGCTCCTGAAAGGAAGCATACTCAATAATAATCCCAAAAGCTCCACGGTGATTCCTATACGAATCATTCTCCTGTCGCCAAGCTTATTTGAAATAAATCCTGAAATCAGCCTGCCGAGCATCAGGCCTCCAAAAACAAGGGAACCAAACGAAGCGATGAGCTCACTGCCAAGGCCTTCATATTTCCCTGCAAAAAAGCTTGGTGTCCAGAGGAAAGCTGTGGCTTCGCCTGAGCAGTATGCAAAAAATGCAACCAGTGTCAGGATCACGCCTGGCACCTTCGATGTCGGATTGCTCCGTGCTTTCGCACTCCCGCAATCCTTGCAAACATTCGCAATCCGCGCTATTGCGCTACTTACTCATGTTTGGCGTGCCATTAAGTCATATTCGATTTCGAGCAAGCTCGAATCGAAATGACTTTTGGCACTTACATCATATTATTTACGAGAGGAAATATTTGAGATTATAACATCACGTATTTTTTAAGGCAATGAAATTGTCATCCAATATTGTTTTTAGTCCATCAACTTGGTATTATGAATTTTATAGTTCACGCATACTGATAGAACCTTATATTGGGGCTGCACAGGAAATTATTCTGTGCTTAAGTATGCAAATATTTTTTCGGGTTATCAATTTACAAAGGAGTAAATATGCCGGCATTCGATCGAATCTCATCCGGAATTCCCGGACTTGACAAAGCCTTTGACAATATCAGACTTGGAGACAATGTGGTCTTCCGTGTCTCGACGCTCAAGGATTTCAAGTGCTTTGCACTTCCCTTTGTGCGGCAGGCACACGCTGACAATAGAAAAATAATATACGTGCGTTTCGCTGAGCATGAACCGATTCTCACCGATTCAGAGATTGCGGAAAATAATGTAGAGGTGCACAAAATTGAGCTCTCCCACCGCTTTGAAACCTTTACTGTTTCTGTGCACAATCTGATCAAAGAAGAAGGCTTCGATGCCTTCTATGTGTTCGACTGCCTGTCTACGCTGACTACTGCCTGGGCAACGGATCTCATGATGGGAAATTTTTTCCGTGTGACCTGCCCATATCTTTTCAGCCTTGATACGGTCGCATTTTTCCCTGTATTACGCGGCCGTCATTCGCTTTCCGCTGTCGCAAAAATTCAGGACACGACCCAGCTTTTCATCGATGTATATAGCAGCGACATGACTGCGCAAAATCAAAATTCTCCGGACGGTGATTTTTCCGTCACACCATCTTCAAGCAAATCAAACCTTCTCTATGTCCGCCCCTTAAAGGTATGGAACCGTTACTCTGAGACCATGTTTCTTCCGCATATTTTTGATGTTGAAACAAATGAATTCCGCCCGATCCTGGATGGTGTTGAAGCAAGTGCCTTCTACAATGTACTAGGCAGAAACCAGAGAAGCTCCGACGAGCAGAATATAGATTCCTGGGACCGCTTCTTTTTCCACGCGGAAAGCGCCTACGAAAATGGTGAGGACATGGGAATTTACACGAAGAGAATGTGTAATATCATGATGAGTAGGGACTCTCATATGCGTTCTCTCATCCAGTCAAATTTCAAGCCTCTTGATTATTTTGAAATAAAGAAAAAGATGATCGGCACCGGAATGATTGGCGGCAAGGCCTGCGGAATGCTGACCGCCCGGAAGATAATCGAAAACAAGGCTCCGGAAATCTATGCAGAGCTCGAGCCGCATGATTCTTTTTATGTGGGAAGCGATGTCTTCTACTCATATTTAGTCGACAATGGATTGTGGGATCTCAGAATAAATCAGCGCACAGAAGAAGGCTATTTTTCACTGGCAGATGAATTTGCCGAGGCTATAAAGAAAGGCAGATTTTCTGCTGACACTGAGCAGGAAATCCTGCTGCTTTTAGACTATTACGGACAGGATCCTTACATTGTCCGTTCAAGCAGTATTCTTGAAGACGGCTTTGGCAATGCCTTCGCAGGAAAATATGAATCAGTCTTCTGCTTAAACCAGGGCACAATAGAGGACAGGCTACATGAATTCGAAACTGCAGCAAAAATTGTCTATGCTTCGACTATGTCAAAATCTGCGCTTGAATATAGAAAGATGCGCGGACTTGAAAAAAGGGATGAGCAGATGGCACTTCTCGTTCAGAGAGTTTCAGGCTCACGCTACGGTCACTTCGTAATGCCTGCTGCCGCAGGAGTCGGCTATTCCACATCTCCCTACAAAATGTCAGGTGATGTTGATTCCAAAAAAGGAATGCTCCGCCTCGTAATGGGACTTGGAACTGCCGCCGTCGACAGAACTGAAGGCTCTTATCCGAGAATCGTAAATCTCGACAAGCCGACATATTCTCTGTATTCATCCAGCAAGGAGAAACACGAATTCTCACAGAAAAAGGTGGAGTATCTGGATTTGTCTTTTGAAAGTTCAGGCAGAAATTCTGGTACGATTCCGGAGTTCTGGGATGACCCTGAAATTAAT
>ONHZ01000029.1 GCA_900317755.1 uncultured Lachnospiraceae bacterium | reverse complement strand
TTCAGGGCATCGTAGATGAAATCACCCCGCTGCTGATTTAATTACTTGCAAACTCACGTGCAAAAAATGAACTATGGAATACTCGCTTTGAGACAGTATTGCCGTGCTCGCGCTCGAGTATTAACGTAAATGTCAGAAATTAATGGTGTAATTATCTTAAATAAGCCGCGCGGCATGACTTCGTTTGACTGTGTATTTAAAGTCAGGAAGGCACTGGGCGTGAAGAAGGCCGGGCATACTGGGACGCTTGATCCGAATGCGACGGGCGTGCTGCCGATTTGTCTTGGAAAAGCGACGAAGGCTGTGTCGATGGTGCAGGAAGGCAGCAAGGTCTATAAGGCTGAGATGATCTTGGGGCTTGAGACAGATACCTATGATGTAACTGGCGAAGTGCTGAGAGACAATCGTGAGCATATTAATGTGATGGGTGACGAGCCTGCTGATGCAGATAATAGTGGGCAAATAATCATCACTAAAGATGTGCTACGAAATGCGATTAATGACTTTGTCGGCGAGCAGGACCAGATGCCTCCGATCTATTCTGCAAAGAAGGTAAACGGAAAGAAGCTATATGAATATGCGAGGGAAGGGCAGGATGTCGAAATCCGTCCGACGCATATCAATATAGAAAAGATAGATTTACTTTCGTTTGATGGAAAACGCGCTGAGATCTGCGTATTCTGCTCGAAGGGCACGTATATCAGAAGCCTGATTCACGATATTGGGAAAGCTTTAGGCTGCGGAGCTGTAATGGGTGACCTTCTCCGTGAGAGAACCGGCCATTTTTCCATCGAAGATGCAGTTACACTTGATGAGATCAATGAAAATATCATCGAAGAAAATGGAGAGAAGGTTTTTTCTGATTTCCTTCAGAAAAAAATAATCCCAACAAGCGATATTTTTTCATACAGTATACTTCACGTGACGGAAGAGTATGAGAAAAATGCACTGAACGGCATGAAACTGTATGCAGTTGATTTCGAAGAAGGAATTAACGAATTCACGGATGAATATTACAAGATTTTTCTAAAGAATGATTTCTTCGTGGGAATTTATGAGCGGGACGGAGAGTTTATTAGACCTTTCAAGATGTTTCTGATAGATGAGAGTGATTCACAACCATTAATTGCCTGACTTACAAGAACATAAGACAAAAATTTTGACCAGCACATCCAGACATTCAAATAATGCAAATAATAAATTCACAATCAAAATTTAAAAATGAAGACACAGCTGTGGTAGTTGGAAAATTCGACTGCCTTCATCTGGGTCATATGGAAATCATCGACGACATCCTTTCACGACCTTTGAAGTCTCTTGTTTTCACATTTTCTGAGTCGCCCCGCATTATTCTTTCACACTCAAACGAGCCTGTGAAGAATATTCTCACGAATGCTGAAAAAGAGAAGATCCTCGAAGGAAAAAATATAGATTACCTTCTTTATTATGAATTTTCCAAGGAATTTATGTCGCTTTCACCAGAGGATTTTATCCGTCTGTTAGTCGAGAAATATCATATGAAGTATATTTCTGCGATGGATGATTTCCGTTTTGGCTCGAAAAATTCCGGCGATACAGCATTTCTTCAGTCGATGGCTCAGAAATATGGCTATAAGTGTCACATTGTGCCTGCGGTAAGAAATGAAGATGATGAGGTAATCACGAGTACGCTTATTCGTTCAAGGATTTCTGAAGGCAGAATTAAGAGTGCCAATGACATGCTTGGGTATGATTATTTTGTGAGCGGCAAAATCGTACACGGCAGGGGAATGGGGAAAAAGGTTCTTGATTTCCCTACGATCAATCTGATTCCTGATTCAAAGAAGCTTCTGCCGCCGAATGGTGCCTATGTCACGAAGATTGAATTTCCTGACGGAAAAATCTATGGCGGCATGACAAATATCGGCTTTAAGCCGACTGTTTCAGGGAAAAATCATCTTGGAATCGAGACGCATATTTTTGATTTTGACCACGATGTTTATGGCAGGGACTGCAGGGTTATTTTTCTAAAATATATCAGACCTGAGAAGAAATTTGATTCATTGACATCTCTTTCAGAACAGCTCTCCCGTGACAAGGAATTTTCAAAGCAGTATTTTATTCATATCTGATCACTTTTCAATGTCTGTTAATACATAACTTTTAAGGCACGGTGATATTATTCAAATATTACTGACTTGTTACAAAACTATTGACGAATTGTGAACTGCATGATATAGTAATGACACTTTTTGATTTGAGGTATTACTGATGAATGTAGCACTTCCATTGAATAGCATTATTTCAAGTGTTTATTATAATGAAAAATTAAAAAATAATCTTATACGTTCTGTCGTTCTGACTGCGCTTTTAATTGCACTTGCAGTTTTCTGTCATTCAGCAGCAAATTCACACAATGATTTTTATGATGAAGATACCTATGACTTCAGTTCTTCTGCTACACCTGTATCCGGCGTCACCAGTGCGATGACAGTGAATCTTAATGATTTCAGCGTCAATACAAAGGATGTGGAATTATCTTCATTTGGATACAATAATCTCGGAATAGTTTCTATTGCGGATGGTCATCTGAATATCAGGGAGAGCGCGTCTACTGATTCAGCCGTAGTAGGGAAGATGAATAATAATGCTGCGTGTGAGATCCTTTCGATTGATGGGGATTTTGCGAATATATCATCAGGCGATGTCAAGGGATATATCAAAACAGATTATCTTCTGACAGGAATTGATGCGAAGAAGAAAGCTGCAGAGATTATTTCTGATGTAGCTACCATCACGGCGGACAGTGTATGCATCAGAAGTGGTGCCAGCACCTCAAGCGAAGTAATCGGCAGTGGTTCAAATGGCTTTGATTTTGATGTGCTTGGTGAGGAAGGCGACTTCATCAAGATTGATTTTGATGGCGAGGATGGATATGTCAGCAAGCAGTATGCAACTGTTTCTGAAAAGCTCCCGGAAGCCATTTCAATATCTGAGTTCAAATATGGTGCCGGAGTTTCGGATGTCCGTTCACAGCTTGTTGAATATGCAATGCAGTTTGTTGGAAACAGATATGTCTGGGGTGGCACATCACTTACAAAAGGCGCTGACTGCTCAGGCTTTGTAATGTCAGTTTTTGCCAAATATGGAATTTATCTTCCTCATTCATCACGTGCCCAGGCAAATTATGGAAAGACCATCAGCGCATCTGAGGCAAAACCGGGAGATCTCTTCTTCTATGGACGTGGAAAGAAGGGCAGGATTAATCATGTCGGAATATATATCGGAAATGGACTTATTGTAAATGCTGCCTCAAAGAAATCCGGAATCAAAATCTCAAATGCATACGGACGTACGCCGGTCAAAGTGACGAGACTGTTAGATTAAATCATATCCTCGCTCCCGCAAAAAAATGTACATCTGAAAAACCCGCTCTCACTCATGACTCGACGTCCGAGTCATGGTTTTTACAGATGTATCATTTTTTTACTCCGCTCGAGTTACCAGTATTTTCAAGCATACTCGGGCGCGAGCACGGCAATACTGTCTCAGAGCGAGTCTTGATTTTACTCGTTGCTTAGCGATAAACGAGCCGAAGGCGAAGTTTGAGCTTATGCAACGCAAGCAAAAATCACGAAGCCGAGAGGCGCCTCGCGAGAGACAGCATTGTCCGTGCGGGAGCGAGTATATGAAAATAATTGTTTACAAATAATAAGAGTTGTGCTATATTTTGAAAGTTGCATTTTATCCGGAGCTAGGTGCTTGGATTCTCCAACCAGCCGCGTAGCTTTGGACGTATTTAGATCAAAGGAGATTATCATGATCACAAAGGAAAAAAAGACAGAAATCATCAACGAGTATGGCCGTACAGCTGGCGATACAGGTTCACCTGAAGTTCAGGTAGCTATTCTCACAGAGAGAATCAAGGAGCTTACTGAGCATCTCAAGGTAAACAAGAAGGATTATCATTCAAGAAGAGGCCTTCTTAAGATGGTTGGTCGTAGAAGAAATCTTTTAAATTACTTAAAGAGCAAGGATATCGAAAGATACAGAGCACTTATTGAAAAGCTTGGTCTCAGAAAGTAATTTTAAGAGGGTTTCATTATGGAAAGAAAAACTTTTAAGACCGAAGTAGCGGGACGTGAGCTTGTCATCGAGACAGGCAAAGTTGCAGCACAGGCAAACGGCGCAGTTCTTATCCATTACGGTGAGACCGTTCTTCTCTGCACTGCCACAGCATCAGATAAACCAAGGGAAGGCGTTGATTTCTTCCCACTTTCAGTTGATTTCGAAGAGAAGATGTACTCTGTAGGAAAGTTCCCTGGCGGCTTCAATAAGCGCGAGGGAAAGGCTTCTGACAATGCCATTCTTACATCAAGAGTCATTGACCGTCCTATGAGACCTCTTTTTCCAAAGGACTACAGAAATGACGTTACACTGAATTCATTAGTTCTTTCAGTAGATCCTGACTGCAGGCCAGAGCTTGTCGCAATGCTTGGTTCTGCAATCGCTACCACGATTTCAGACATCCCATTTGATGGACCAATCGCCGAGACACAGGTCGGCATGATTGACGGTGAATTTGTCATTAATCCTTCACAGAAGGACTGGGACTGCGGCGACCTTCGCCTTACCGTTGCCTCTACAAGAAGCAAGGTCATCATGATTGAGGCTGGTGCAAACGAGCTTCCTGAAGACAGGATGATCGAGGCCATTTACAAGGCGCATGATGTAAATCAGGAAATCATCAAGTTCTTCGATACCATCGTCGCTGAGGTTGGAAAGCCAAAGCACGACTATGAGCACGTCGTAGTTCCTGAAGAATTATTTACTGAGATGAAGGAAATCGTTCCACCTGAAGAGATGGAAGAGGCTGTTTTCACAGACGACAAGCAGACAAGAGAAGAAAATATCAGAAATATTACGGACAGGCTCTCTGTTGCACTTGCAGACCATGAGGACTGGATTGCCGTTCTCGATGCTGCTGTATATCAGTATCAGAAGAAGACAGTTCGTAAGATGATCCTGAAGGATGGCAAGCGTCCTGATGGACGTAGGATGGATCAGATTCGTCCACTTTCTGCAGAGGTTGATATTGTACCTCGTGTACATGGTTCAGCACTCTTTACAAGAGGTCAGACACAGATCTGCGATATTGTTACGCTTGCTCCACTTTCTGAAGCACAGAAGATCGAGGGACTTGATCCGAATATCACAGAGAAGAGATATATTCACCAGTACAATTTCCCAGCATACTCAGTAGGCGAGACAAAGCCTTCAAGAGGACCGGGAAGAAGAGAAATCGGCCATGGTGCACTTGCAGAAAGAGCACTGATGCCAGTTCTTCCATCTACTGACGAATTCCCATATGCCATTCGTGCCGTTTCAGAGACTTTTGAATCAAACGGCTCTACATCCATGGCATCTACCTGCGCAAGCTGTATGTCACTTATGGCTGCCGGTGTTCCAATCAAGAGAATGGTTGCCGGTATTTCCTGCGGACTCGTTACAGGCGAGACAGATGATGACTACAGACTCCTTACAGATATTCAGGGTCTTGAGGATTTCTTCGGCGACATGGACTTCAAGGTTACAGGTACGACTGAAGGAATCACAGCAATCCAGATGGATATCAAGATTCACGGTCTCACTCGTGAAATCGTAGAGGGCGCAATCAAGAGAGCAAGAGAAGCAAGGCTTTTCATCATGGATACATGCATGTCAAAGGCTATTCCGGCTCCTCGTC
Source organism: uncultured Lachnospiraceae bacterium (assembly GCA_900317755.1). Classification (GTDB taxonomy): domain Bacteria; phylum Bacillota; class Clostridia; order Lachnospirales; family Lachnospiraceae; genus RUG306. The sequence continues at coordinate 22,529 of ONHZ01000029.1, read as the reverse complement.
CAGAGGTTTCAAAGTATGCGCCAAAGATTGTCGAGATCAATATTGATCCTGCAAAGATTGGCGATGTAGTTGGTCAGAAGGGCAAGACCATCAATGAAATCATTGCCCGCACAGGCGTCAAGGTCGACATTGATGATGACGGTGTTGTAGATGTATGCGGCATCGACAAGGACGGCATCCAGAAGGCAATCGACATGATCAATATCATCACGACTGACTTTGAAAAAGGTCAGATCCTTACAGGCAAGGTCGTTTCCATCAAGGAATTCGGCGCATTCGTAGAATTCGCACCTGGCAAGGAAGGTCTCGTTCACATCTCAAAGATTGCAAATGAGCGTATCGACAGGGTAGAGGATGTACTCACACTTGGTGACACAGTCCGTGTCATCTGCCTTGGCAAGGACAAGATGGGCCGTGTAGGCTTCTCCATCAAGGACTGCCCGAAGGCATAAAAACGCAGTTTTCAATTTGACTATTCCATATTGAAAACAATAAGAAATTAAATATTGCTTGTTTTAAATACAAGCTTCATAAGAAAGCAGCACTGGTAAAGTTCGGTGCTGCTTTTTTAATATTCAGAGTGTAATTATTTGTAATTTTTGTTGTAGTAGGCCTGAATTTGTCATATAATAGCACTGGTTACTAAAACGTTTTCGAAAAACTTTGATATTTTTGAACTTAGAAACGAAAATATAGAAATTTATAGAAAATATGAGTTTATTATGCAGGAAAGAAAAATTAGAAAAACATTATCATTTCTGCTAGCTTCGTGCATGATGCTTTCACTTTCTGCCTGTGGAAGCAAAGTCACATCTTCAAATGCAGAAAATAATGGTAAAAACACTGACAGTTCTATTGAAGAAAATGATGCATCAAGCGATAAAACTTCTTCAGGAATATCTGAAAGTTCATCTGGTTCATCAGGCGCAGCTACATCTGGTGCAGGTGAAAAATCTTCAGTCTATGTAGATTTTACGCCTACAAACAGCTGGGACGGTGAAAAGGGTAAGTACACGCAGTACGATGTGACAGTCTACAATAATGAATCTGAGAAGATTACAGACTGGTCGCTTGATGCGGAGTGTCCGGCTGACATGGTTGTAGACCAGAACTGGAATACCACGGTTTCTGTAAGTGGCGGGAAGATGAATATTATTCCGGCTGACTATGCAAAGGTGATTGAGGCTGGCGGGAAGACTGAGGGGCTTGGCATCATAGTCGCTGACAGCACGGGGAATCCGCTTTCAAAATATCAGATTTCCTATTCACTTGAGGGCGCTTCTGATCAAAAAACAGCTACCGGAATAAGCGGTGAAAATTCATCTGATTCGATTGTGACAGCAGAGAATAATTCAGAAAACAGTAATGTTACAAACAGTACAGATTCAGACAGTAAGGAGGATACTAAAGTGGCAGTTTCAAACAATACGGCAAAGGTTACAAATACACTTTCAAAGCTTCATGTAGAGGGAACTTCCCTTATGAATGAAAAGGGCGAAGCAGTACGTCTTCAGGGCATCAGTACACTTGGACTTGCGTGGTATCCGCAGTATGTGAATGAGGAGACATTCAAGAGTTTCAAGGATGACTGGGGTATAAACATCATTCGTCTTGCAATGTATACGCAGGAAGATGGCGGATATTGCGTTGGCGATGAAGCAAACAAGAAGAAATTAAAGGGACTGATAGATAAGGGTGTAAAGGCAGCAACTGATTTAGGACTTTATGTCATTATCGACTGGCACATCCTTTCTGACGGAAATCCGATGACGCATGAGGATGAGGCAGAGAAATTCTTTGACGAGATGTCCAGGAAATATGCTTCCTATTCGAATGTTCTTTATGAAATCTGCAATGAGCCGAATGGTTCGAACTGGAAGAGCCAGATCAAGCCTTATGCAGAAAAAATAATCCCAATCATCAGAAAAAATGCTCCTGATTCTGTGATTATTGTTGGTACAAATACCTGGTCACAGGACGTAGATGATGTTATCTCTGATCCTATTAATGAAAAGAATCTCATGTACACAGTTCATTTCTACGCCGCAACGCACAAAGAGAATATCCGAAACAAGGCAAAGAAGGCACTTGATGCAGGCATTCCTGTGTTTATTTCAGAATCTTCCATCTGCGACGCTTCCGGAAACGGTGGTCTGGACAAGGCATCAGCAGACGAGTGGAAGAAGTTCATAAATGAAAACGGACTTTCCTTCATAGAGTGGAGCCTTTCAAATAAGAATGAGAGCTCGGCAATCCTGGTTCCTTCCTGCAAGAAGACCTCCGGGTTTACGGATTCAGACTATACAGATTCTGCAAAGTACTACCGCACTTGGATGAGGGAAAATGCAGGACTATAAGTCGTAGGATTCCGTCGGCTTCTTGCTTAGTCCCAGCGAATTTTTATATTCTAAAGGAGACATGCCAGCATATTCATGAAACAGCTTTCCAAAGTAGCTGACACTTTCATATCCTAAGAGGTCCGCAATATACCCGATTTTTAGTTCCTGGAAATGGAGCAGGTCTTTCGCCCGCTCCATTTTTGTCATCAGGATGAATGACCTTAAGCGGACGCCTGTCTTTTCATGAAATACATGCGAGATGTAATTCGGATTCATATGAAGGTCTCTTGCGATATCCTGAAGCGTCGGATCCTTATCGACCTGAAGGATTGTATATTTCCCGATTCTGTATGTGGCAGGATCCACATCGATGATATTGAAAAGCGTATAGAGTTTTCGGATTCTCTCATAGTAGCTGCACCAGCCATCTTCGATTTCCTTTCTGGTTTTTGAAATATAAGTTTCTGAATGCTGGTACATACCAAGGTAGAGAAAACGGCTGAGATAATATTTTTTTTGTAAAATCAGCTGGTAAATATATACAAAAGTTTTAGCTAATGCAATTCTGAGTTCGACAGAATCTGAATATTTCTGATAAAACTGCTCGATGATGCCAAGCACTATGGGGCTGCAGTCATTTTTTCCTGCAAAAATCGTCTCTGTCAGAGTGGAGATGAGGTCATTCATCTCATTTGAAAAAATCTGACTTTCATGATTCCGGCAAACATGCACAATGGACTGTGAAAGGCGGCTTTCTGAAATCTTTTGCGACTCTCCGGAAGGAAGGCAGTCATCTGCACCTAAGAGAAAGAGATGGCGTGCACCATTGAAGCTATTGTCCTTTGTGAATAATATGCTTGGCAGCAGATGGCTTCCGATGACCCTGTCTAAAAGGTCGTAATAGTTTGGGTCCTCGTATTCCAAATCAATAATGAGAAGCGCCGGGGTCTCGGAATCGGCAAGCTCGAATATTCCATTGAAGTCAATGGCTCCTGAAAAATTCAGCTCCTTTGTGGTTTCCCAGAGCGTGAGATTTTTTATCATAGAAAGCCGGCCTGCATTTCTGCCGTAATAATAAATGTCAAACATGATTCACTGCACCTTTCATTTTTCACACAGTTTAACAAAAAAATTAAAAAAAACAATATATGACCTTAATTTTTTATATAGTAATTATATAAAAAAAAGAATATTATCTAGTCCAATAATCAAGGACAAAGAGGTCTTACACATAGGTGTGGGGTCTCTTTTTTTATAAAATCAGCAAGCGGATCTGCTGCATTAATGCAGCGGGAAGCAAAAATTATTAGTCGGCTTCAAATCAGTAAAAAGCTAAGAAAGGAGCATTGCTTTGGAAAAACTTGAAAATAAAGTAGCCGTAATTACTGGAGCCTCAAAGGGCATTGGCAAGGGCATCGCAGAAGTGTTTGCTAAATATAAAGCAAAGCTTGTACTTGCCGCAAGAGGACCACAGGTACTCGAAATTGCTGATGAACTATGCGCAAATGGAGCTGAGGCGATTGGCGTTCAGTGTGATGTTTCGGATTACAAGAGCATCTTAAATCTTCGTGCTAAGTGCCTTGAAAAATTCGGTCCTGCAGACATCCTCGTATCAAATGCAGGAATCTGTGTCCTGGAAGACTTTATCAGCGGTGATGACGAAGACCCGGATTTCTCGAACAGGGACAAGCATTTTGACATCAATGTAAAAGGTGCATGGAATGCAGCAAGGGCATTTCTTCCTGATATCAAGACGCATGGAAAAGGTGCAATCGTCGTTACTTCTTCAGTTACAGGCGATATGGTTGCAGACCCGGGTGAGATGGCTTATGCTACATCAAAGGCAGCGCTCGTTGGTTTTACGAAGTGCCTTGCAAGAGAGGTTGCTCCAGATAACATTCGTGTGAATGCCATCTGTCCAGGCTACGCCATGACGCCGCTTGTAGAAGGCATGGCAAAGCAGTCTGATCCTGAGCATCCGGAAAGAGCCATTCAGGCAATTGCATCGGCAGTTCCGCTTGGCCGTCTGGCAGATCCGAAGGAAATCGGTGAACTTGCCGCATTCCTTGCTTCAGATGAGTCAAGCTACATCACAGGAACGCAGATTGTCATTGATGGTGGTTCGACACTTCCTGAGACTACATCGATGGGCGTTTGATGATATCATTCTGTAAAAGACGATAGGACGGATTTCTAAGGCGTCCGAAATTTACGAAAAGGAAAAGGAAAAAGAATGGCATTTGAAAACAGACAATTATTTGATGATATTGCTAAGTCAGCTCTAAAAAATTACGGCTGGGAAAATGATGACGAGACAAGCCTCATTGTTCTCTCAGAAAACGCAACCTATCTCATAAAGAATAAAAAGACAGGTGCAAAGGATGGCGTTCTTCGTATCAGCAGACCTGGTTATCATACTTTGTCAGAATTAAAATCCGAAATGCTCTGGCTGAATCAGATCAATGATTATACTCCGCTTATTGTGGCAAATCCAATTCCTGGTCTGGATGGAGAGGATATACAGGTTGTCAAAGGATCTGATGGAAAGGATTATTTCTGTGTTGTCACTGAGTTCCTCGAAGGCCATGAGCCTGATGAGAACGATGAGACACAGATGGAAAAGCAGTTCTCATATCTAGGTGAGACGACAGCTTATCTTCACAGACAGACTGAAATCTGGAACGGAACAAATCAGATCGACCGGATTCACTGGGATTATGACACGATCATTGGAAAAAATGCAGCATGGGGTTCATGGGAGGATTTTCCTATGAGCGAAAATGAGAAGGAGCTTGGCAGAAGAGCCTCTGATATTATTTACCATCGTCTGCTGAGGTATGGCAAGACAGAAGATAATTATGGTCTTATTCATGCAGACCTTCGTCTTTCAAACCTTCTCCTTGAAGGAGACCAGATCAAGGTAATAGATTTCGATGACTGCGGTTTTGGCTGGCATCTGCATGATCTTGCATCTGCGCTGAGCTTCATCGAGGATAAGCCAAATGTAGAATATCTTGTAAATGCCTGGCTGGATGGATACCGCAAGGTACTGCCATTTTCTGATACAGATTTTATGGAAATCGATACATTTATTACGATGCGGCGTCTGCAGCTTACTGCATGGCTCGCAAGTCATAAGGATTCTGATCCTGTAAAGGAACTGTCCGTTGGCTGGATGGATGGGACAGATTTCCTGCTTGAAAGGTTTATCCGCATGTTCGGTTGATAAAAGCCATTCATTGGCTTTTATAGCTGGCAGACGAAGTTTGCTGGCAATATGTTTTACTTGAAGAAGGAGGCAAAGTTATGGAAGAGAAAACTACAGCTGTTGAAAACAAGCACAGCAGCGCACTGTCAAAATCCATGAAGCTTATCTATGTATATGCCATGGCGACAGGTGCAATTTTCACATTTATGTGTTACTGGGACGGAATTTTTATGTCCTACACAGGTCCGGCAACATTCCTCGCATTTGCGATGATGACGATGATGGTTCTTCCGACCGCATTCGTTTATGCAGAGTATTCAACAATGCTGCCAAGTACAGGTTCCTGTCTGGTATTTAATACTGTAGGATTAAATAAGCATGCAGGTTTCTGGTCAGCCTGGCTCATCATGTGTGCATGGATCGCAGTTCCGGCAGCCGGCGTTCTTGGAATCCTTGCCTGGATTAATTATCAGTTCAAGGCAAATCTTTCCGGAGTTGCATTTGTACTCGTTGGTACACTGATGCTGATTGCATGGTGTGCACTTTCCATGTATAAAAACGTCGTTGCCGGCAAGGTTCAGTCAGTCATGCTTTTTGCAGGTATTGTTGGTATCCTTGTCTGCTCAGTAATGTTCCTTGCATCAGGTCATTGGTCAATCGCAAATTTCAAAGATTTCTTCATTTCAAGTAATATGAAGAAATATGGCGGCGCTTTTTCATCCACTGCAATTGCATGGATTGTTGGCGCATCCTTCATGATTACACCTTACTTCGGTTTTGAAACTGTTCCGGCAATGGTTGAGGAAGGTGACTTCCCTATTAAGGATCAGAAGCAGGCAATCCTTGGTTCTGTTATCACCTGTGGTGTTATTTACACTATTTTCTTCTTCTGCATGGCAGGCGTAATGCCTTGGAGCGACCTTACAAACAATGGCGACTGCTCACCATTCATTACCTTCAAGGCCCTTGAGACATGCTTTGGTCCAAAGATTGCGCCATTCATTTTCATCATGGGCATCGTTGGTATCGTATTCCCTATTGGTACCTCAGTTCTTGGTTTCTGGTACTCAGCTGTCCGTATGATTTATGCTATGGGCAGAAACAATTTCCTTCCGAAGCAGTTCTCTTATACCAATAAGTATGGCCAGCCTATTATCCCGAATCTATTAATTCTCGGTATTTCAATCGCATTCATCGCAATGCAGGAAATCACAGCATTCTTTGATCTGATGGCTTTCGCCTGCTCGATCTGCTATGTAATTACATCTATTTCCTCGCTGGTTGTAGATAAGAAGCATCCTGACTGGGAGCGTCCATATAAGTGCGCAAAGTGGCTTAAGTTTGCTTCAGCTATCATCATGGTAATTGTTGCATTCTTCTGTACAATCGGCATCAAGAAGACTACATGGCTTGGTTTCCTTGGATATATGGCAGTAGGATTTATCCTATGGCTTTATATGACACTTTACCTTTGGAAGCATGAGAAGGTTTGGATGAAGACACCTGATGGAAATATGGAATTCTGATTTGAATGAATTTTCTTAAGAGGTATTTATGAAAGAACTAGAGATAATTATTCAGCCTTACAAGATTGAAAATCTGAAGCGTATCCTTGATAGTGAAGGAGCAACCGGTGTTATGATTACCCAGATTTTCGGCTATGGCCGCGAAAAAGGGCAGCCGCATCAGCACTATACAAGAGATGAGCATGTCGGCATTAATCTGATGCCAAAGCTGGATGTTCGAACCGTTGTTAAAGATGAGATCGTTGAATCGCTAATGATAAAGATTCAGCAGGAGTTTAATACAGGGTCATTCGGCGATGGAAAGATTTTTGTCCGTCCAATCGAAGATGCAATGCGTATCCGTACTGGAGAACACGGTGACGATGCCTTATAAGGCCAGAATTATTTATCAGAAGAAAGAAGAGTAAAAATGTCAAAATCAAGTATTCTTGATTCAAATAGCTTTAATGCAGAAAATGAAAGCCTTTTACCTGAGGAAGAGCGTAAGCTCATAAAGAGAAGAGAAAAATACATGAGCGATGGCTACAGGCTTTTCTATCAGAAGCCGGTATACATTGTTCGTGGCGAAGGTGCTTACCTTTATGATGAAGAGGGGCACAAGTACCTAGACATGTACAATAACGTCGCAAGTATCGGACATTGTCATCCAGCCGTTGTTGAAGCCGTAAGCAAGCAGATGGCAACGTTAAATACACATACAAGGTATTTAAGCAATATTATTGTTGATTACAGTGAGGCATTATTAAAGGAAATGCCACCTGAAGTCGATAAAATCACATATATGTGCTCAGGTACTGAGGCAAATGATCTTGCTATCCGTGTTGCGCAGGCATACACAGGCGGCAAGGGAATCATTGTGACCCAGGAAGCTTATCATGGAAATACAGCTCTTGTTTCCGGCGTTTCACCTTCACTTGGACCAGACCAGCCGCTGCTTCCATATACGAGACTTGTTCCAACACCGGATTATTATCGTGTAGGCGGAACACCAGAGGAATTTACGAAATGGTTCTTAAATGAACTTCAGAAGCAGATTGATGACTTGAAGGAGAGCGGATATGGATTTGCAGCTTTTCTTGCAGATTCGATTTTCTCTTCAGATGGTGTCCATCCATATCCAATGGGATTCCTCAAAGAAGCAGTAGATCTCGTCCATAAGAATGGCGGCGTTTATATTGCCGATGAGGTTCAGCCAGGATTCTGCCGTACAGGTGATGCCTTCTGGGGCTTTGCAAGACATGGCATTATCCCGGATATCGTCACCATGGGAAAGCCTATGGGAAATGGAATTCCAGTATCTGGTCTTGCTGCAAAGCATGAGGTACTGAGTGCATTTACCAGCAAGCTTCCATATTTCAATACCTTTGGTGGAAATCCTGTTTCAATGGCGGCAGCTTCGGCAGTGCTTAAGGTCATTCATGAAGAGCATGTCCTTGAGCATACAAAGGAAACTGGTGAGCATCTGCTCACTGCCTTAAAGGAGGTTCAGGCAAAGCATCCTGAGTCGGTCGGCGATGTAAGAGGCGCAGGACTATTCATAGGTTTCGAGCTTGTCGAGGATCCGGAGAAGAAGACACCGGATACAAAGAAAGCGCTTGCGCTTATTGAGATGCTTCGTGAAAGATATATTCTTTCATCTGTCTGCGGACATTACGGAAATATATTAAAGATTCGTCCTACACTCAAGTTTTCAGATAAGGATATTGACTGGTTCGTGACAGCAATTGATGAGAGTCTTACAGAGCTTGAGAAATAATATCGATTGTCAGAGAAACTGATAAATTGAAGGTTACCAGAAAGTTGTGCTAATATGAATTGGCACAACTTTTTTATTTTAATGTTTGTGCAAAAGTATTTTCATAATCTTGCAGCTGATGATAAATGCCGTCTATATTTGCTGTGTTACCATTGAGTTTGTAAAGCATAACATAATCATGCTGAAGAAAGTTTATTTTTCGATATCCACGTTTCTTTAACTTTGGGTTATCGCAAGGAGCAAGGCTGCCGGCAACTAATTTAAGTTGCTCAATAGTGTTAAGTGCATCAAGTGAAACTGCATCTGCAGCCTGCTCGTTAAAAAGCGTATATTGGATATAGTCGATATATGCATCTAACTGTTTTTTCGCAGAATCTGATAGGATGACATTATATGAATCCATGTGCTCTCCTTAGTTCTGTAACAGCGGTCGTTGCTTCCTGGCATTTGCCTTCAGCAATCTCTTGTTCGGATTTGTCAAGTTCTGTGAGAATTTGTGCTTCAGATTTTGGCGTGAATGGATTGGCAGGTCTTCTGCTGGAAAACAGTGCCTGAGTATAAGAAAACACTTTTTCCTGTGCTTCTACCGGCATTGTTTCAAGCATTGATACAGTAGCATCTATTGTACTCATAATGTAACACCTCCTTGATACGAAAGGTTGCAAAAATACTCGATATAGTCATATTTGTTGCCTATACTGTTATTATATTATCGGCTTGAGATTTGCTTTGTCAATATTTTTTTTTATTAAAAGCTATAATAATAAAAGTTTTATACAACAATACATATAACAAAAAATAAAATTATCCTTTCGGTGATTATTATTGAATTATATGGAAGACAGGATTTTATCCGTGCATTCAAGCAGATGGACATTATCTCATGATGATGCCATGAAGGAAATATCAAAAATCCGTGGTAACCGAAAATGTGTTGTTTGATTTTAAATAAAGGAATAAATATTTTGATTGATTATTGAGTTGTGCTAATATAAATTGACATAACTTTTTTGCTTATGAGGATAATGCGAGATGATAAAGATATTATTTGTTTGCCACGGCAATATATGCAGATCTCCAATGGCTGAAATTTTTATGAAAGATGACTGCTTAAAGCATGGTGTGGCAGGGCATTATTATATTGATTCTGCAGCAGTTTCGACGGAAGAAATATATCATGGTGTGGGGAATCCTGTGTATCCTCCAGCAAAGGCTGAACTACGGCGGCATGGGCTTTCTTGTGAAGGCAAGCGAGCACGCAGGATGACCAGGCTTGACTATGGGCAATACGATCTTCTAATAGGCATGGACTCATCAAACATTTCCTGGATGAAGCAGATTGCCGGTGGAGATCCTGACGGGAAGATGTTCAGGCTTCTTGATTTCACGGATGAGAAGCGGGATGTCGCAGATCCATGGTACACGGATGATTTTGAGGCGACATGGAATGATATTGTAAAGGGATGCACGGCGCTTCGGGAAATTCTTACATTTCATAATCATCTGGTACTTGCGTCGGGTTCTCCAAGGCGAAAGGAACTCTTAGAGCAGATAGGGTATGAGCTTACGATTGATCCGTCGGATGCGGAGGAGCAGGTGGATATTGAGAAGCTTAATTCTGAAGCATCAGAATTAGCCGACAATGATTTTCCAGCTTTGTATGTTCAGAAATTATCTTCATTAAAGGCTGAAGATGTCGCAAGGCGGCATCTTTCAGATTTCATTTTAGGTGCCGATACGGTAGTGGCTTTCGGCGATGCAATACTTGGAAAACCAAAGTCACAAGCTGATGCAAAAATAATGCTTTCAATGCTTTCTGGCAAGACCCATACAGTCTTAACTGGCGTTACGATTCTCCGCACTTTCGAAGGAAAAATCGTTTACAGAAAGACATTTTCTGAATGCACGGAAGTGAAATTCTATGATTTCACTGAGCGTGAGATTGATGAATATATTGCGACCGGAGAACCTATGGACAAGGCTGGTTCCTATGGAATTCAGGGCCGAGGGGCAGTGCTCGTGCAGGGCATTCATGGCGATTACAACAATGTCGTGGGTTTGCCGATTGCGGCGGTTCACAAAATACTGATGCAATAATATTAAGTTTGCATATTATTTATTTTTATATTATAATGTATAAACAAGTTTATACATTTGGAGGCATAATATGGTAGCAAATATTTTAAAATGGGGAAATAGTCAGGGAATTATAATTCCTAAAAATATTATGAAAGAATGTAATTTTCATATTGATGAGCCTGTTGATATTGAAGTAAATAATAATGAATTAATCATTCGTAATACATTTAAGCATAAGTCTTTGGAAGAAAGGGCAGAGGCATATGGAGGTAAACTAGGTCCTTTTGAAGAATATGACTGGGGTGAGCCAGCAGATGGGGAGGTTTGGTAATGAGTTTTGTTTCTCAAGGAGATATTATCAGTATCGAAGGACAAAAATTTGATACATTGGTGCTTTCAAAAGACTTTTTCAATAAAGAAGGATTTGCTGTGCTATGCCCGATAGCCAAACATGCGAATGATATACCACTTCATATCCAAATTGTTTCAGAAAATTACAAGGGCATCGCATTATTAGAAAATTTAAAAAGCCTGAACTTAAATACGAGATTTTATAAAATAAAGGGACATATTTCTTTTGACCAAATCCAGAACATCTCGGATGCTGTTCAGGGCATTTTTGAATATGCTCCGTGGGGAATGGATTAATATTATGTATATGATATTTTCTCTATTGCTCGGTTATGCTTTCGGAAATATTCTGACGGCGGAAATCGTCATAAGGAAGGCTCTTGGAAAGACCGTATTTGAAGTTGGGACTGGAAATCCCGGCATGGCGAATGTCATGGCAAGGGTGGGATTCAAGGAAGGTGCAATCGTGCTTGCCGGAGATCTCGCGAAGACAGTGCTGCCATGCGTGATTGCAAGATTTCTGCTGTTTCCAGGAAATAGGTATGAGGCTGCGGCATTTGCAGGACTCGGTGCTGTGCTAGGTCATAATTTTCCAATCTGGCATAAATTCAAAGGTGGCAAGGGTGTCTCTGCAACTTGCGCTGCGATCTTCTGTGTGCAGCCTGCAGTTGGCATTCTTTCGATGCTAGTTGGCATGTATGTGACGTTTCTTACGAATTATCTTCCAATTGGCGCTGTTTTCATTCCGGCTGCATTTGCTGTATTTTCCTATTTTCTGTTTGGTACAAAGGTCTTTATTGCTGGAATTATATTGACTATTTTCATGTTCATCGCACATAGGAAGGGCATTGCCGGTGCAATACGAGGCACCGAGCACAAGGTCACAGTACTGAAGAATGCAAATGAAAAATTCGGGAAATATACGGCTGTGATTTTTCTTTTGATTTCATTTGCAGTGGCAGGGCTGCTGATTTTATATATGATAAAGAAGTTAATCTGATAAACTACTTTTCTATGAAGTCTTCTGCTACACGAATAAGATAGTGTGGTGCTGTCTTAAAAAAATTTCTTTGAGATAAATTGCTTTAGTTAATAGAGTAAATCGAATCATATTGCGTTTGTTATTCTTATAAAAATAGAGTATTATTTTACATATCGGGCAAAAAATATTATTGTTTTGGAGGCACAAAATGGTTAGAAAAGAAAGAGTTGAATTGATTCCAGGTCTTGCAGGTGGCAAGGGCACGGCTGAGGTTCATTATGTTGTAGAAGCTGATGAGCTCAATGGACATGGCAGGATGTATGCGAAGGTCGTTCTTCCTCCAGGCGCATCCGTCGGCTGGCATCAGCATGTGAAGGACACCGAGCCATATTATATCTTAAAGGGCGAGGCTGATTTCATTGATAACGACAAGTCTGTCACAAAGGTACATCCTGGCGATGTCTGCATCATCGAGGTCGGCCAGTGGCATAGCATCGAGAATAATTCAAACGATACGGTTGAATTTATGGCCCTGATCTATAATGAGAAGGGATACCTGTGCTAGCGCTTATTCGAGTTTTTTGTATTTTAAGGTGGGTTTTAGATGATATATTCGGGGATTTTACACTTTGCAGACCAGAGAGACTGCTTTTTTCTTGAGAACGGGAAACTCAGGATCAGGATTTCTACAGCAAAAAATGACATTGTTTATGTGAATCTGCACATGCAGGACAAGTATATTCCGCTTGATGTGATGGATTCGAGGCGTTGTGTCGAGATGAAGAAGTCGGCGACGGATTTTTCAAGGGATTATTTCTTTGCTGATGTAGACATTCCGGAAACTGCAGCAGGTCATCCGTCAGAGCTTTGTCTTCGCTATTATTTTGAATTAATTGACAAGGCGGGAGCCGTCATCTGGTACGGTGACAGCAGGTTTTTCCGCGGCGAGCCAGATGACATAGAGGCAATGTATGACTGCCCGCTGATCTCGAGGAAAGAGCTTACATTTCACATTCCTGAATGGGCAAAATCTGCGGTAGTTTATCAGATTTTCCCGTCGCGTTATGCGACGACAGAATATGTTTCTGAAGAGGACTGGTACAAGGCACCGATTAGCGGAACTGATAATCTTCACGGAAACCTGAAGGGCATCACGAACACACTGCCGCATCTGAAGGAAATGGGTGTCGATGTCGTTTACATGACACCGATTTTCAAGTCAAATACCAGCCATAAATATGACACGGTGGATTACTATCAGGTCGATCCTTCATTTGGTACTTCCGATGATCTAAAGGAACTTATCGAGAAGGCGCATTCTCTGGGACTGAAAGTCATTCTTGATGGCGTATTTAATCATACGTCTCCTGACTTTTTTGCCTTCAAGGATATTCGTGAAAAGGGAAAAGGATCAAAATATTACGACTGGTACTATATTGACAGTCTGCCTACGGATTATGGCGCAAGGGACAGAAAACCATCCTTCCAGAGCTTTGCCTATTTTGGCGGCATGCCGAAGCTGAATATGGCAAACAGGGAAGTCGCTGATTATATTTTAGGTGTCGCAAAATATTATGTAAAAGAATTCCACATCGATGGCTGGCGGCTGGATGTCGGTGATGAAATCGGACATGATTTCTGGAAGAGATTCAGAAAAGAGATAAAGGCAATCAATCCTGATGCGCTGCTTGTCGGAGAGGTCTGGCATTATGCTCCGGATTTCCTGATGGGAGATGAGTGGGATTCCTGCATGAACTATGCATTCTTTAAGTCTGTTGCTGCGATGATCTGCTATAAGTCTGAGAGGCCGTCGGATTTCCTTGCAGAGCTTGGATTTTTGAATGGTCAGTACCATAGTGCCGTCATCCCGGTACTCTGGAATCTGATTGATAGCCACGATACTTCGAGATTCTTATTTAGGGCAGGCGAAGATGTACGGAAGCTCCGCCTTGCTGCAGCACTTCAGATGCTGCTTCCGGGAATGCCGTTTATCTACTATGGCGACGAGGTCGGAATGACCGGCGGCGAAGATCCGGACAATAGGCGTGGCATGCTCTGGGATGAAAAGAGACAGAATACGAAGCTCTATGAATGGTACCAGAGGCTTACATATTTCAGGCATGAGCTTAAGGCAATACCTGCCGGGGATTATTCTTTCATCACATCGGATGACAGGAAGGAAAGAATGGAATTTCACCTTTCAAGCGGCGAGATCATGCTTTTCTATGTCGGTGACAGTGAGTCGTCTGCGATGGAATATTCAGGGTATAAGGAACTATTATCAGATAAGATTTTTGATGGACATTTAAATGCATGGGATGTGGTGCTATTAAGAAAGGTATACTGAATCAAGTAGATACTTTTTGTTTTCTGGGTTGTATAAAAAACTTGCTTTGAACAGATAGGAATTTTCAGCTTATGCAGCATAATGTCACACTTGCAAACGGAATAACTGTCCCAGCACTCGGTCAGGGAACCTGGCTCTTGGGAGAAAATCCCGACAAACGTAATCAGGAAATTGATGGCATCCGAAAAGGAATTGAAGCCGGAATGACTCTTCTTGATACAGCCGAGATGTATGGAAACGGTCTTTCGGAAGATATGCTTGGAGAGGCTATTTCGCCATTTGAGAGGGAGAGACTTTTTATAGTTTCAAAGGTTCTTCCAGAAAATGCTGGAGGAGAGAAAATGAGAGAGTCACTCGTAAATAGCCTTTCACGGATTGGGACGGATTATCTTGATCTTTATCTCTACCATTGGAGAGGGAGATACCCTTTGAAGGAATCAGTTTCCCGACTAGAAGAATTAAAGCATGATGGTCTTATTAGGGCGTGGGGTGTTTCAAATTTCGATGTAGATGATATGGAAGAGCTATGGTCGATTCCTGAAGGAAGACACTGCCTTGTAAATCAGGTTCTCTATCATACTGGCTCAAGAGGAATAGAATTTTCGCTTCTCCCATGGATGAGGGAGCATAATGTGGCGCTTATGTCGTATTGTCCTCTTGCGCAGGGCGGAGCACTTCGTGACGGCCTCATATCAAATCCAGTACTCATGCAGATTGCATCAAAGCATTCAGCCACAGTTCCAGAGATTATTCTCGCCTGGAATATCCGGGATGGACACACGATTGCAATTCCTCGAAGCTCGAAGGCAGAGCACACGCTCTTGAATGCGGCATCAGATAATATAATATTAGATGCAGAAGACCTTGCGATTATCAATCGTGAATTTCCGGCACCGGATCACAAGGTAAGGCTGGATACAGAATAAATAAGATATTATAGTTCATCCAGCAGTCCTTTGAGACCTTTTTTATGATAAATATCTTTGTAGTATCCGACTTCTTCCTGAATCATCTTGTCAAGGACACGCATGTTTAAGACTTCGACAGGGGCTTTGTCGTCAGTGAGGATGTAGCTTCCTGCGTTGTATTTGACGAGATTTTCTGAGACTGTGTCCATCATTGAAGCGAGCTCAGCGTTTTTTGCAGAAGATAATTCAAAAGTTTTTTTAGAATTATTTTCTGCATCCGTATTTGATAAGGAATAGAAAGAGCTTTCGGAATTATTCAGGGCTGAAATATTTTTTTCAAGATTCGAAATCATATCCTCCGAATTTGAAGCGAAGAGTTCACGGTTCGTCCAGCCAGAAGCATCAACCGTATAGACATTTTTAAAGACAGTTGAAATCGTATCCGAAAGATATGCATTGATGCTGTCTTTTGTTTCGCCACGCATGTTCATATTTATGACCATGACGCCATTATTATTAAGATGATTTTTTACTTCAGTGAAGAATTCTGTCGATGACATCTGGAATGGCACAGAGATGTCCTGATAAGCATCAACTATGATCACGTCATATCTCTTGTCAATCGCTTTTAAGTATGCGCGGCCGTCGTATGTCGTGACATTGACATCACTTGGCATATCAAAATATTCTCTTGCAAGATCAGTGATTTTTTCATCGATTTCCCTGCTGCGACGCTAATGAAATAAATAATTGCGATTGCGATTAAGAGTCCTGAGAAAATCAGAAATGTGATGGCAGTTCCAACGGCTGGAATCGTAACGAAGGTTGGTAAGAAAGTTCCGATGATGCTTCCGATGGTATTAAAGGCACCAAGGTAGCCGACAGTCTTGCCGCTGTCATCGAGTGACTGTACAGAATATTTTACAAGGGAAGGCGTAACTGTGCCAAGTAGAAACAGTGGAAATACAAACACGGCAAATGCGCTTGCAAGTGCCGCCCAGACTAAGTACATGGAATTCACAGAAAGAATAATAAGGCCGGATAGACCGACGATTATATATTTTCCAAGCACAGGAATCAGCCCAATCCACACGCCGGCGATCAGGATTCTGCCATAGAGTATGTCAGGATTCGGATTCTTGTCGGCACTCCGGCCGCCATAGATATTGCCAAGAGCCATGGCGACCATGATTGTTCCAATGATGATGGTCCAGACGATTTGCGAGGAACTAAAGTATGGTGAAAGAAGCCTGCTTGCACCAAGTTCGACAGCCATGACGGCGATGCCCGAGAAAAACTCTGTGAAGTAGAGAAAGATATTTTTTGTGAGTAATTTAGACGGCGCATGTTGAGGCTGTGATTTCGTATTATTATTTTTCTTCTTCATAGTTGATACCAAATTACGTATAGTATTGCGAAAATAGAAGTTACTCAAAAAATATATCAGAAAAATAATAATTCGTAAATCGACATTAATGAAAAATCTGTCGAATGCTATGCTATTTTTGCATCAATATACTGATTAATTCTGTCTCTGATTTCCTTGATTTCCTGATTTACAACCTTGTCAGTCGCCTTAAAGGAGAGAAGCTTATTGATGTAGTCATTTTCTTTTACGATTTTGTAGCTTTCGGGATATACCAGCTCGAATACAAGGCAGGAGTGTCCAATCAGATGGTCAAGTGGTGTCTTTGAATATTTTCTCTGTACGACTTCGGTCTTGTGAAGGGCAGTGTCAAGCACCATCGGAGAAATTGTGGAATTTAAGACTTCGCTTTCAGGAACGGAATATATTTCAGAGAGAGGTGTGTCGATATTAACACGCAGAATATCGACCTTGTCAGCATCTCTCAATATATTTGAAAACATAAGGGTACGTTCGTCAAGGTCCTCTGGAAGTCTGTATTTATTATGAAGACGAATTGCCTTTTCGAGAAGCTTAGTTTCAGTAGAGGATAGGCCAGCAAACCTTGTGATTATTTTGTCTCCTTCAAACAGGATGTCTGCGCCGAATTCAGCATGGTCAATAGATACGAAATCATTGAAAGTGTCGAACTGCCTCAGCTGCTCAAAGCGGCCAATGTCATGAAGCATGCCGGAAAGCCAGGCAAAATCTATGTCTTCATTAGAAAGAGAAAGACTCTTTGCAATTCGTTCTGCGATATCTGCAACATGGTAGGTATGAACAATCTTTAACTTTATTTTCGGATTTGTGTCGTCGTAATCTTTTACGTACGTAGCAAATGCTGTTCTTACTTGATCTCTGTCGAGCGTCATTTTTTCACCTGGATTCTATGTATTCTCTAGGCAGCTATATTTAGCCTGCTGCGAGGCTTTTATGTATGCAGATACGACATGCAGCCATATACAGTGATAGTATGTGTTATTGACGCATATCAGTCAGCGACCTTGTGTTTACCCTTCTCGAAGAAGTCCTTTGTCTCTGCTGCGACTATGCCGCTTAATGCAAAGAGTGCAATCATATTCGGGATTGCCATCAGGCCGTTAAATATATCTGCAATTGTCCATACTGCAGAAACTGTCATGTATGGTCCGATGAATACAGCAATAATATAAAGCCAGCGGAAAATTTTGACAGCTTTCATATTCTTGTTTGAAAGATATTCAAGACATTTTTCTGAATAATAATCCCAGCCTAAGATAGTTGTAAATGCGAAGAACGTAAGGCAGATCATAAGGATAAATGAAGCTAATCTGTCATTAAATGGAAGACCGTTCTGAAATGCATAATTTGTAACGGAAACGCCCTGAAGTCCAGGAATTTTCCATGCACCTGTAATGACAAGAGAGATGCCTGTGAGATTGCAGACAACAATCGTGTCAAGGAAGGTTGCCGTCATGGAAACAAGTCCCTGGCGGACAGGCTCCTTTGTCGTTGCAGCGGCAGCAGCGATAGGCGCTGAACCGAGACCTGCTTCATTTGAGAAAATGCCTCGTGCGATACCATTCTGCATTGCGACAAGCATTGTTCCTGCGACACCACCAGCGATGGCGCGTGGCTTAAATGCACCGATGATGATCTGGCCGAATGCCCACGGAACTTTGGTGATATTTGCGATGATGAGTGTGATTGTAAATACAAAATAAAGCACTGCCATGAACGGAACTACGACAGAAGAAACCTTTGAAATTCTTTCAAGTCCGCCGATAACAACAAGTGCAACAAATATGGCAAGGATAATTGATGCAATGATGGTGGCATAGCTGTATGCACCAATATTTCCAACCTGTACATCAGTCTTTCCAGATGGGTTGAAGAAATTGTTGATGGCAGAAACAATGCCGTTTACCTGCGTGAAAGTTCCGATTCCGAAAAGTCCGACACAGCAGCCGAAAAAGGCGAATATTTTTCCAAGCGGCTTCCACTTTGGTCCCATGCCTTTTTCAATATAATAAAAAGGTCCGCCAAGTACTCGACCGTCTGGTTTTACTTCCCTGTATTTTACAGCAAGGAGACCTTCTGAATATTTTGTCGCCATACCGAAAAAGGCAGCGACAATCATCCAGAATAATGCCCCGGGACCGCCTGCACAGACAGCTGTTGCGACTCCGACAATATTTCCAGTTCCGATGGTTGCGGAAAGTGCTGTCATCAGGGCACCGAAGCTTGATACCTCGCCATCGCCTTCCTTTTCATTTTTGAAAACCCACTTGATGGCCAGCGGAAGCCTCTTTACCTGAACGAATTTTGTACGGATTGAAAGCAGTACGCCGCCGCAGATAATGAGTGCCATAAGCGGCACGCCCCAGACATACTTGTCTATTGTCTGTAGAATTGCATCGAAACTCACGAATTTTCTCCTTGTTGTTTTTGATTTGTGTTTTTTGTCAAACTCAAAAACAACAAGGAATTGTAAGTGAGATGACTTTTTTGAGCGAAATCAAATTGCAGAAAAACTGCCAGATGAAAGCGCAAAAAGCATTATATCATCTGGCAGAAAATTATGCAAAATTTTCTTAATAATTATGTTATATTATTTTCTCTTTATGCCCTCAAATAAAGACAGTTATCTATTGAGAGATATGTTACTCAACATAGAAAATCAGAGGCTCACTAGTGAGCGTTACGACCCCTTCAAAAATATGAATATTCTTTCCGCTGATTAGATCAGTATATGTTCCGTCTGGAATATTTGTGCTTATTGACTTTGGTGTGCCCTTTGTAGAGAAAATGCCAACTAGCTTATTTTTTCCGTTTGTGGCGGAATTATCTTCGAAAGGACTCTTAAGCTTTCTCTCAGCTGTCGCAAAAATCACGTCGCTTGAAAGTACTTTTGCATTGAAAGATGAGTCAGTGAAAATATCTTCTTTCTTTATCTCTGCAAGCTTTCCAATTAAAGACGAAATGTCTTTCCCAGTATTGAAATCAACTGTGTCCCTGTCAAAAAGGGTAGGGTGTTTTGTGACCTCAAATTCCTGACCAGCATAGAGCATTGGCGTTCCTTTTTCAAAAAACTGGAAAGCGGTCCAGTTTCTAAGCGATTTTTCATCTGGAACCAGGCAGGCTGCACGGGCACGGTCGTGATTTTCCAAACAGCGGAGCTTTACATAGTTTTCAGGATAGATTCCCTCCTGAAGATTTACCCTTGCAAGGAAATGTCTAAGTGAATTTGCGCCAGTCATCGCATCCTTCTGAAGTCCATAGACGTCGTAGTCGTATGCAAGATCAAAAGCTTCGAAAAGCTCACTGTCAGATGAAGTCGGAACGCCCCTATTTCTATTATATGAAATAAAAGAAGGCTCGACTGCCTCTGCCAGCCAGATAAAATCGGGCTTTATTTCAGAAACTTCTTTCCTTGCCCTTTTCCAGAAATCAAGTGGAATCATTGGAGCGACATCACATCTATATCCATCAACATATTCAGCCCACATCTTCAAGGTTTCAATCTGGTATTCCCATAGTTCCATGTGAGAATAATCAAGATCTACAACATCCCACCAGTCGCCGACACGGTTTCCGAGTGTGCCGTCAGCCTTGTGATAGAACCATTCCGGATGAGTCATCGCAAGAACAGAATCAGGTGATGTGTGATTATACACGACATCAATCATCACCTTCATGCCCATTTCGTGGATTTTATTGCAGAGCGATTTGAAGTCATCCATTGTTCCTTGAACTGGATCAACTGCCCTGTAGTCCTTTATTGCATAGGGCGATCCCATCGAGCCTTTTCTATGCACTTCGCCGCTTGGCTGAATCGGAAGAAGATAAACGATATCAACGCCGAGTGCCTTTATTCTTTCAAGGTCATTTTCGACAGCTTTAAATGTTCCGTCTTTATAATTTCTTGTGAAAATCTGGTAAATTACCTTGTTTCGAAGTGTGATTTGAGTGTCTTTAGCCATAATATTTTTCCCCTTACATAAATAACCCTTTTTTTGTTTCTGTTTATAAATGTGAGAAATTTATTTCCTCAGATTCATTGCAGAAACTTAAAATAGTATACACTAATTGCTTAAAATTTAGAAGAAAATTTTGTTCATCTCAATTCGTACTTTGAGAATTCCTTAGCCTGATAGTGCTTGTTAATTATTATCAATCGTATTAATATATAGAATCAGTAGGATGACACATTGCAATTAGGTAGTCGAAAAATTTCATCAAATTTAATTTGAAATATTAGTGTGAGAGAAGTTAGTGATGAAAGAAAAGCATATTGATATAAATGAAAATAATAATTCCATCCGTTGCCGTATTATGACAGAAACTGACAGTCGGACTTTTGAGAAAGCGGTTGTCGTGACACACGGTTTCGGCAGCAGTAAGGATGTGGCAAATACTACGAAGTTCGCAGAAAAGTACCTTTCGAAGAATAAAGATGCCGTCGTGTTCGCTTTTGACTGGCCGTGCCACGGACAGGATGGAAAGAAAAAACTGGAATTATCTGACTGCATGGACTACATGACACTTGTTGTGCATTATCTTCGGGACAATTATGGCGTGAAGGATATTTACAATTATTCCGTAAGCTTCGGGGGATATCTGACGCTGAAATACATTGCAGAAATTGAAAACCCTTTTACGAAAATCGCCCTTCGCGCACCGGGTATTCATATGTATGAGCTGATGCTGAAAAATGTCGGTGAAGAAAATATGGGAAAAGTTGAAAAAGGGAAGGATGTCGAGGTCGGTTTCGAGCGGAAGATGAAAATTGACAAAACTTTGCTTGAAGACCTTCAGAAAAGCGATGTGACAAAATATGAATATTTTGACTATGCAGACAGTATGATTGTGATTCATGGCACGGCAGATGAGATGGTGCCGTTTGACGATTCAAAGACCTTCTGCGAAAATAATGTCATCGAATTCGTGCCAGTCGAAGGTGCAGACCACGCCTTCCGGAATCCAAAGATGATGGACACGGCGATTCATACGATTATTGAGTGGTTTGCGTGAGAAAAGATATTGCACAAAATTTAATTTTCGTTAATATTTTTATTGTAGTAAAGTTTGTGCTTTAGAAAAATTTTTTATGAGGAATATTATGGCAGCAGATGACCGCTTACAGAAATTCATCGATTTTGCACTTGAAATAGATAAAGAAAAAAATGTATACAGGCAGACACATCTTACAAATCATGGCAGGAATGAAGATGATGCTGAGCATGCCTGGCATATGGCCGTAATGGCGTACTTGTTAAAAGAATATTCGAATGAAGAAATCGACATCTCAAGAGTCATGATCATGTGCCTGATTCATGATATCGTTGAAATCGATGCAGGTGACACGTACGCATACGATACAGAAGGAAAGAAGACTCAGAAGGAGAGGGAAGAAAAGGCAAAGGACAGGATATTTTCTCTTCTTCCTGAGGACATGGGAAAAGAACTTGCAGACATTTTTGAAGAATTTGATGCCTGTAAAACGCCCGAAGCAAAGTACGCCCATGCGATGGACAATATCCAGCCGCTTCTCTTAAACGACAGCAATAATGGCGAAGACTGGAAGCAGCACCACGCCAAAGCTTCATGGGTTTACGAGCGAAACAAGACTACAAAGATGGGCTCTGA
>ONHZ01000006.1 GCA_900317755.1 uncultured Lachnospiraceae bacterium | reverse complement strand
GGGATGTCAGGGGGACGGTTCTTACTGACACAAAATCTGCTTTGCATGATCAATGCGTTCGTCTGTTGGAGGGTCAATATCCTTCAGCCTGTAATCAATGCCAAGCGATTCGTACTTGAATACGCCAAGCGTGTGATAAGGCAGGACTTCGACTTTTTTGACATTATGTAGAGTATCAATGAATGCTCTTAAATCATGCAGGTCTTTTTCATCATCGGAAATCTTTTTGAGGGTGCTGTCATTTGCCTCGTCTTTATATTCTGGCAGCAGGACATGCCTGATATAGACAGGTACATTTAATTGATCCAGTTCCTTTGCCATTGCAAGAACATTCTCATTTGAAAAGCCGACAAGTGCTTTGTGCTTTTCATTATTGATTTGCTTTATGTCAAGAAGAACAATATCCGTGGACTTCATAAGGCGAAGTAATTTTTCATGCCATTCACTTGCTTTTTCTTTTATTTCAGTCTTATCCTTGGCACCAAGATTCATAGCATATGCCTTTAGCTCTTTTTCATCATTGCATTTTTCAACTAGTTCTTCATTGATATATGGTTCACCAGCTGTATCCAGACATGTGTGGACATTATTCTTTTTGCAGAGCTCAAAAAATTCAATTAAGAAATCAATTTGTAGAAGTGGCTCGCCGCCGCTTACCGTAATTCCGCCTTCGTCGCCCCAGTAGGTCTTATAACGCAGGGCTTTTTTCAGAAGACCTTCCGGGGAATACACCTCGACATTATTGCTGTCAGCAATCGGCTCTGAAGTTTCTTTTTGAGAAGTTCCATTCTCTTTATGCATTAGTTTCCATGTATCCGGGTTGTGGCAGAATGCGCAGCGGAACTTACATCCCTGCATGAAAACGACAAACCTCACGCCAGGTCCGTCTACGCTTCCGAATGTTTCAATTGAGTGAATATATCCTAAAGTATCAGACATAATTATTCTCCATAAATTTATTATCAATATAAATTTATTCTATTATTTTCATAAAGCAATTTCAATTAATGCACTAAACAAAAATGTGGTAACCACATCAAATTAACAGGTGGTTACCACATATATCATATAACTGAAATTAGTTACTCATCAAAGGTTCTTATGGCATGTCCTTGAGATTACGTCTCTTTGCTGTTCCTTGGTGAGGTCGATGAACTTGACAGCATAGCCAGATACACGAATCGTGAAGTTTGCATATTCGGGCTTTTCCGGGTGCTCCATTGCATCGATGAGCTTGTCTGTGTTGAAGACGTTGACATTGAGGTGGTGTGCACCCTGCTCGAAATATCCGTCGAGGACATTTACAAGATTTGTGACACGCTCATTCTCGTCATGACCAAGTGCATCCGGGCTCATAGTCTGTGTATTTGAAATTCCATCGAGTGCATCTTCATAAGGAAGCTTTGCAACGGAATTGAGTGATGCAAGAAGACCGCTCTTTTCAGCACCGTATGCAGGGTTTGCGCCAGGTGAAAGTGGCTCGCCAGCCTTTCTTCCGTCAGGAAGGGAACCGGTTGCTTTACCGTATACGACATTTGAAGTAATCGTAAGGATTGAAGTCGTAGCTTCAGAATCCCTGTAGGTGTGACATGAACGAAGTTTGCTCATGAATGTGCGGAGAAGCCATACGGCAATCTCATCAGCCCTGTCATCATCATTTCCGTATCTTGGGAAGTCGCCTTCGATTTCGAAGTCCTTTGAAATTCCCTGCTCATCTCTTATTACTTTGACGCGAGCATACTTGATTGCAGAAAGAGAATCAACGACATGTGAAAAGCCGGCGATTCCAGTTGCAAAGGTACGGCGGAGATCTGTATCGATTAAGGACATCTCAGCAGCTTCATAATAATACTTGTCGTGCATGTAGTGAATCATGTTGAGCGTCTCTACATAGCGGTTTACAAGCCAGTCCATCATCTTGTCGTACTTTGCCATGACTTCATCGTAGTCGAGATACTCAGAAGTAATTGGCTCATAATTCGGACCGACCTGCTGATGCGTCTTTTCATCAACGCCGCCGTTAATAGCATATAAAAGGCACTTTGCAAGATTTGCCCTTGCGCCGAAGAACTGGATCTCCTTGCCGGTCTGGGTTGCGCTGACGCAGCAGGCAACAGAATAATCATCCGTCCAGATTGGACGCATGATGTCATCGTTCTCGTACTGGATGGAAGAAGTGGTAATAGAGATGTGTGCAGCATATCTTCTGAATGCAAGCGGGAGTCTCTTTGAGTAGAGAACCGTGAGGTTCGGCTCAGGTGAAGGTCCCATGTTTTCAAGCGTATGAAGGAATCTGAAATCGCTCTTTGTGACCATGCTTCTGCCGTCATCGCCGAGGCCTGCGACATCAAGCGTTGCCCATACAGGATCGCCAGAGAATAATTCGTTGTAGGACTTAATTCTTGCGAACTTGATCATCCTGAATTTCATGACCATATGGTCAACTAATTCCTGGGCTTCCTTCTCGGTAATCTTTCCGCTAGCCAAATCTCTTTCAATATAAATATCAAGGAAGGTTGAAACACGGCCGACGGACATGGCTGCGCCGTTCTGTGTCTTTACTGCGGCAAGATAGCCAAAGTAAAGCCACTGGAAGGCTTCCTTTGCATCCTTTGCAGGACGGGAAATGTCAAAGCCGTAGTCTAAAGCCATTTCCTTCATCTGTTTAAGGCACTTCACCTGCTCAGCGACTTCCTCGCGGAGACGGAACTGCTCGCTCCTCATGCCGCTTCGCTCGATGCCGTGGAAATCTTCCATCTTCTTTTCGATGAGGTGGTCAATGCCATAGAGAGCGACACGTCTGTAATCGCCAACGATTCTTCCTCTGCCATAAGTATCTGGAAGACCTGTAAGAATCTTATTGTGACGCATCTTCATCATTTCTGGTGTATATACATCAAAAACTGCGTCGTTGTGTGTCTTGTGGTATTTTGTAAAAATCTCATGAAGCTGAGGATCAACCTTATAGCCATACATCTCGCAGGCTTCCTCAGCCATTCTGATGCCACCGTAAGGCATGAAGGCACGCTTCAGAGGTTTGTCTGTCTGAAGGCCGACGACCTTTTCAAGGTCCTTTGTGCTGTCGTCGATATAGGCAGCGCCATAAGAAGTAATAGATGAGACAACCTTTGTCTCCATGTCGAGAACACCGCCTTTTGCACGTTCTTCCTTTTGAAGTTCCTGAAGCTTTCCCCAGAGTGTATTCGTGGCATCTGTAGGACCCTCAAGGAAGCTCTCATCACCATCGTATGGGGTGTAGTTGTGCTGGATGAAGTCACGTACGTCGATGACTTCCTTCCACTTTGCGCCCTTGAAGCCATTCCATTCTTCAAAATCTGTCTTTACCATTTGTGCTCCTTTCGTCTGCATTTCTAATGCAATTACAGTATGCTGTCTGCAAGCAGAGTACAGATTATCTGTATTTATTGGAACATTAACATATTTTCGCTGTACTTTATGTTGCATTGACAACAATTTTCAGGGGAGGTAATGTTTAGTCTGCCCAGCTTTCAAGTGGGCATGCAGGTGAACTAAAAAACCGACCGCCTGAACACCAAAACAATAAGTTACAAGTGCCCAGACGGTCGGCAAAAATCATTCTAGAAAATAGAAATCGCATTTCCCATAGGTAATCCTATTTTTCCGTCAGTCATGCGACCCCATTAACATACAAGGGATTTTTAAATTTGTCAAGATGGAAATTTTCACAAATTTTCACCCTGCTTCTTCTCCTTGCGGCTCCTGTAGAATTCAAGCAGCACGACAAGCACAATTCCGATGATGAAGAATGGAATCGAAAAGGTGTGGATGGTCATCATTTGCTTTGGCGTCTCAAGGGTGGTAGGTCCCATGACGATTGCATAGAAGGAACCAATCATCATGCCGACGATGGCGGATTTCATGACTGCAGGATGCTTATCGAGGCCAATCTTGATCCAGTGCACGATGAAGAGGATTCCAAAGATAACACCGCAGATGAAAATCAGAAGTCCAGGGACAGATGAAAAATCACCGGAGGTTGCAGCACTGATTCCTTTGATGACTGGAAGGTAAAGCCCGAATACAAGAAGAATTGTCGAGCCTGAAATTCCAGGAAGTACCATGGCAGAAATTGCGCACATGGCGGCAATGAAAATATAAAAGCAGAGCCCGACATTCAGATGTGTGATGTCATAGCTCATGCCACCACCGACATTACGAAGAACAACGGTGAGAATAACGATAGCAGCACCGATGATGACCGCGATTATTCTCTGGAAATTCCAGCCTTTCTTAAGTTCAGGCTCCTTGAAAAGAAGCAGCGTTGCGACAACGATGAAGCCAAGGAAAAGCGAGCTTACTTCATAGATATGCGTTTCAAATACGCTTGAAAGCAGTCTTGAGGACAAAGCCATGCCGATGACCCAGCCGATGCCAAGTTTGATCAGAAAAGAAATTCCTTTTTTTAGCTCCGTCTTGCTTCTTGAGGTGAAGCTTGCAAGAGATGAGATGAATTCATCATAAAATCCCATGAGGAATGCGATTGAGCCGCCGGACACGCCGGGTACTGAATCTGCAAGCGCCATACAGAAGCCCTGAAAGGCATCGATGAGGATTTCCTTTAATTTTTTCATTAATCTTTTTCTCCTAAAATTTTGTAAAAAATCAGCCTCTAATATTTTGAAACTAAACAATATCGTCGTGTGTCAAAACAAAGTTAGTATAAATATCCAAGCCTCAATACGCAAGTAAAATAATCTAAACAATTCCTAAATTTTTTAAACAAATTTGGATTGATGTGTAAGAATATTGTAAAGTGAATTTTGACATTAAATAGGATAAATGCTATTATCAAAAAATTATAAAGGCCCGTGAATGTGACATGAGTTTTGCAAAGTAATCATACGGAACAGTTGCCATATTAATTTTCATTAGCATCTGACATTATTTGAAGCGTGCTGGTGTTAAGTATAGAGGAAAAGGATTATGGAGCTATCTGCGTGGGCAGCAGTAAATGGTTACACCTATGCTGTATTAATAATTTTGCTGGTTGTGTCTGAAATGAACAATGTCGTTTCAAGCCGCAGCAGGAAATATAAACGAGTCCTTATTTTATGTGTTATTCTGCTTACAGGCGACAGTCTTGGCAGAATGGAATTTCTTATGGACACCGCCCCGATTTTGGTGAAGGCTGGCACTTTTATTACCTTTGCCTTCGATCCTTTAGGCTTTTTCTTTGTTGATGATTATCTGCATTCCTGGATGACAGACGTCAAGAAGCCGGTTTTTCATAATATACTGAAGTATGCGCTGTTAGGATTTTCAATTCTGGATTTTGCTGTATGCGTTATCTCACGAATTTTTGAAATCAATATTTTTTAT
>ONHZ01000019.1 GCA_900317755.1 uncultured Lachnospiraceae bacterium | reverse complement strand
AGTGCATGTTCACAAGCGCAGATTTGCCACGGATGGCAAATCTAGCCGAACGCGCCTGGACGGCGCATAAAGGCGGCGCGTAAATTAGTGTCGGTAGTAGCACTTTTCGTAATTTTGCCTGCGACACGGACCTGCATCACGCAGAAACGTTTTTCACCAGAGGCGTATTATTAAGTATCCAAAATATTTTTTGTTTTATGATTCCACTCAGTTTCCTGCACTGCTGGCATAGTGCTTCCGTCCGTAACTTTGATGATTGTCCTGCCTGGGTCTACATGATCCTTCTCAATGAAAAGCGCATCGATGTGCTCTGCTGTGATCGTGCCTGAGGATGGATTTAAGATGCTGTCAACCTTAGTCGTGATTTCAGCATCGACTGTAGAATATTCAAAGGCAAGTGTCGTATTGATGAGGCGGCAGTTTATCATCTTGAGGTTCTCGATGTAGCAGAGTCCCTGCAGCGACTCGATTGTGCAGTTTACGAACGTGACATTTTTTGAATTCCATGCGAGGTACTCACCTGAAATAAATGAGTCATAGATTGTCACGTTTTCTGAATTCCAGAAGCAGTCCTTCGAGAGGAATTTGCTATCGTGAACTTCGACATTTTTTGCACCGTCAAAGCAGTAGTTTCCATAAAGATCAAAATGGTCAAGACGCACATCTGTACATCCCATTCCAAAGTAATCACCCTTTGCCGTGACATTTTTCAAAGTAATATCAGTACAATTCCAGAAAGTCTCTTCTGCTTTCGGAAATGACACATTGTCAAGCTCGACATGGTTGCATCGTCTGAATTCCTTTGGTGCCTCGACAAGCGTGTCCTTCACTGAAATATTATCCGTGTACCAGATGCCGGCGCGCGCCATTTCGAATAATGTGCAGTCTGTAAGAAAAATATTTTTTGCATACCAGAACGGATATTTCCATTTGAAAAGACAGGTATCGCAGGTAATATTTTCGCTGTGCTTCAAGGGCGATTCGCCCTCATCGAACACAGTGTTCTTTATCAGTAAATCTTTCGCGGAAAATAATATTCTCTCGCCGTAATAATGCTGTTCTGTTAATTCTTTCATTTTTTGATAAACTCTAATGCAGGTCTCTGCACAAACTTAATATAAAATTCATTAATCTATTTCGAATAATTCATGCTTCAGCGCCTGATATATTAATATGGAATCAATCTATTATCAAATAGTTATTTTTTATACTAAATGTATTCGAATAATGAATAATCTTCCTGTAATATACTACTTACGCATAGATTCAAAAAATTCAGACACCACGTCGCAGGTCTTCTGGATGTCTTTATCGCTGTGGCACACGGACAGGAACATCGCTTCAAACTGCGATGGTGCGACATATATTCCATGGCTCAGCATGAAGTTGAAATATTTTGCGAAAAGTTTAGTATCAGAAGACATTGCATCCTCATAATTTGTAACTTTACGCTTCGTGAAAAATACGCTCATCAATGAACCAATCTGGTTTACATTTGCAATGCCGTCAAAGCATTTTCTGTAATGGTCGGCGAGTTTCTTCGTACGTTTTTCGAGAACAGGATATATTTCATCCTTCTTCTCATCTATGATTTTCAGCGTCTCAATCCCAGCAGTCGTCGCAATCGGATTTCCTGAAAGTGTACCTGCCTGGTAAACCGGTCCGTCAGGTGCGATGCATTCCATGATGTCACGTCTTCCACCGTAGACTGCAAGCGGCATTCCGCCCCCAACGATCTTTCCAAATGTCTTTAAATCCGGATGAACGCCGAAAACCTCTTCTGCTCCGCCAGCGGCAATTCGAAAGCCTGTAATTACTTCATCAAAAATGAGAAGTGAATCATGCTTTTCCGTGATGTCACGAAGCGCCTGAAGAAAGCCTTTTTCCGGCAGGACAACGCCCATATTCGCCGCTACTGGCTCAACGATAATAGCTGCAATATCATCTGGAAATTCTTCAAAAAGTTTTTCAACTGAAGAAATGTCATTGTAATCCGCTACTAATGTGTCCTTTACGCACGAAGCTGGAACGCCAGCACTATCCGGCACATTCTGTGTCAGAGCACCACTGCCTGCCTGAACCAATAGTCCGTCCGAATGACCATGATAGCAGCCACGAAATTTAATAAGCTTATTCTTCTTTGTAAATCCTCTTGCGGCACGGATTGCACTCATTGTAGCCTCGGTGCCGGAATTTACAAGCCTGATCATTTCCATCGAAGGAACTAATTTTTGCACAATCTCTGCTAGAATCAGTTCATTCTCCGTCGGTGCGCCATATGTCAGCCCCTTCTCAACGGCCTTTTTCACAGCCTCGACAACATGCTCCTCAGCTGAACCTAAAATATTCGGTCCCCAGGACAGCACATAGTCGATGTACTCATTTCCATCGACATCGAAAATCCTGTCTCCCTTCGCATGGTCAATAAAAACAGGATTTCTCCCGACCGCCTTAAATGCCCGCACGGGACTATTCACCCCGCCTGGCATGTATTTAATTGATTGCTGATATAAATCTTGAGATTTACTATTCATATTTTTTCCTTCATTTACCGTGCGGGAGCGACTTAATCACGATATCCAGTTAGCTACATCAATCGCATGATACGTAATGATAATTTTTGCCCCGGCGCGTTTCATTGCGGTCATCTCTTCCATCACGATGCGCTTCTCATCAATCCATCCGTTCTGCGCAGCAGCCTTCACCATCGCATATTCACCGCTGACATTATAGGTGCAGAGCGGCATGTCCGTAATTTCTCTTACTTCCTTCAGTATGTCAAGGTAAGCAAGTGCCGGCTTTACCATGATGATATCAGCTCCTTCATCGATATCTGCAAGGCATTCTCTGACAGCCTCTCGTCCGTTTGCCGGATCCATCTGGTAGCTCTTGCGGTCCCCAAACTGAGGTGCAGAATGCGCTGCATCCCTGAAAGGTCCATAAAATGCAGATGCGATTTTTGCTGAATAGGCCATGATCGGCGTATTCTTGTATCCATTTTCATCAAGGTAATTCCTGATATATCCGATTCGTCCATCCATCATGTCAGACGGAGCAACCATGTCTGCGCCAGCCTTAACAACAGAAAGCGAAGCCTCTGCAAGAAGAGGCAGTGTTTCGTCATTTAAGATGACACCATCCTTGATGAGTCCGCAGTGGCCGTGCGATGTATATTCACAAAGACATATATCAGAAATAACAAGAAGCTCCGGATATTTTTCCTTTATATGTCGTATGCATCTCTGTGTAACGCCGTTGTCATCGTATGCCTCACTTCCACATTCATCCTTGTGTGCAGGGATTCCAAACAGAAGTATGCCAAGGATTCCGGCATTTACAACCCTGTCAAGTTCTTCATCTATTCTGTCGATTGACCACTGGTAAATTCCCGGCATTGATTCAACCGGTTCCTTGATATTTTCGCCCTCTATTACGAACATAGGGTAAATGAGATCTGTCGTCGAAATCTCAGTCTCACGGACAAGACTTCTCAGTGCCTCGTTCTGTCTAAGCCTTCTCATTCTTTCCATCGAAAGTCATCTCCTTGAATTATAATAAATATCATTCAGCGTTTTTTGTGTTAAGTTTTCAAATATAAATTAGATATAATCTGAATTAATCAGAACACTTAACACCCGCACACAATAGCACATTTTGATATTTATTAGTAGACTTTTTTCTGCAATTTAGTTTTTTTGTAAGGACAATTATCTTGTTTGTGTTCTTGTCTATGCAATAGGCCATTTTGCCAAAAGCAAATTATTTCCTTGCATCTTCATTCACCTCTGGCTCAACACACCTGTGCTCAACGGATGTCGAGAATGCGATCAGCGTCTTTGTCCTGCCAAACTGCTGGAGCTCGTTGATCAGGTGGTCGAGTTCTTCAGAATATCTGTACACCACTTCAATGATCATGGAATAATCCCCTGTCACGCAGCTGCATTCGATGACATTCGGAATACTTTCAATAAATGGATAGAAATCCTTTTTATCCTGCGGCGCAACCTCAAGATTAATGAAGGCCTTGATTGTATAGCCTAAAGCACTGTACCCAATCGAAGGCTGATACCCACGAATAATCCCGGCATCTTCCATCCTCTTGATTCGTGATGCCACAGTAGGTGAAGTGAGAAATACTTTTTCAGCTATCTCCTTTAATGACATTCTTGCATTCTCCATTAAAAGCCTTAAAATTTCTCTGTCTGAATCGTCAAGCTTGATCTGTTCCATGCTTTTTCCTTCTTTCTAAATAAATAATGACAGCTTTTACTATCAGTCCAAATGATTATTTTGCTAATACATTATTTCATGTCATCAGAAATTTGGCAGCATTCTGTATTAACAATATTAATATTTCGTTCAGAATTTCGCATAATTATTCATTTCAAATTTTATTTTTTTAAATTTCACGCCTTTTATTTTACAAAATTAAATTTATTTGTCAAATTTTGTTGTTTTCTTCGATGTTGGCTTTATTATATTTACTTTTAATTTTTTAAGTGATAATATCCCACCAACAAAAGCAAAAGGACATACTTCTAAAAACTTTTCAAGCATGCCAATACCTCGAATTCGTATTCTTATATTATTAAAGAAACGAAAAGCTATTACCCATAAAAAGGGCAGAAAGGAAAAGAAAAATGATTACAAGAATGGAAGCAGATTCAATCGGAATGTTAGATGTACCTTATGATGCATACTACGGTGTACAGGCGGAAAGGGCACAGCGAAATTTCAATATCACAGGTCACAATATGAATCAGGCTTTCATTCAGAATCTCGCACTGATCAAGGAAGCTGCAGCACTTACAAACTGCAGGGCAGGCCTTCTTCCAAAGGAAAAGGCAGAAGCAATCGTCAAAGCTTCAAAGGAAGTCATCGATGGAAAGTTCGATGATTCATTCATCGTTGATCCTGTTCAGGGCGGCGCAGGCACAAGCGCAAATATGAATATGAACGAAGTCATCGCAAACCGTGCAAACGAAATCCTTGGCGGAAAGCTTGGTGCATATGACATGGTTCACCCAAATGACCACGTAAACATGGCTCAGTCCACAAATGATACGATCCCGACTGCAGGAAAGATGACAGTTATCACACTTTCAAAAGGACTTCTTAAAGAGTTAAAGTCACTTGAAGCTTCCCTTTATAAAAAAGGAATTGAATTCTCAGGCGTCCGCAAGATGGGCAGGACACAGCTTCAGGATGCAGTTCCTATGACATTAGGCGATACATTCCACGGCTACGGCGAACTCGTAAAGCGCTGCAGAAAGAGAATTAAAAGATCACTTGAAGAAATGCATGTCATCAACCTTGGCGGCACAGCAATCGGTTCCGGCATCAACGCTTCAGAATATTATATGAGCCATATTGCAGATACTCTTTCAATGCTCTTCGGTGAGCAAATGACAATCGCAGATGACCTCTTCGATGCTACAGAAAATCTTGACGGCTTCGTAGCCGTTTCCGGAGCACTCAAGGCTTGCGCCATCAGCCTTTCAAAGATGTGCAATGACCTTCGTCTTCTTTCATCAGGTCCACGCTGCGGACTTCATGAAATTAACCTTCCTGCAAAGCAGAATGGTTCATCAATAATGCCTGGAAAGATCAATCCGGTAATCCCTGAAGTCGTAACACAGGTAGCTTTCCTTGTAGCTGGCCATGACACAACAATCATGATGGCAGCTGAGGCTGGTCAGATGGAGCTTAACGCATTCGAACCTGTATGTTTCTATGATCTCTTCGAATCTATCACAGCTATGACAGGCGCTGTAAAGACGCTCATCGTAAACTGCATCGACGGCATCACAGCAAATGAAGAGCACTGCAGAGACCTTGAAGAGCACAGCACTGGCATCGCTACTGCCCTCTGCCCTACACTCGGTTACAAGAAGTCAGCTGAAATCGCAAAGCGTGCGCTTCGTGAAGACAGGACTGTCCGTGAAATCGTTCTCGAAGAAAAGCTCATGAATGAAAAGGATCTTGACAAGCTCTTCTCCGTAAACGGAGTTGATACAGCATCAGAAAAGAAAGCAGAAGCAAAACTCCACAGCTTCGAAAAGGCCAAGGCACTCGACGCAGCAAAGAAAGCAAGTGTCGCTTAATTTACTAATTTTCTTATATCTTTTGTCTCCATAATTCAAAAAACTCTCATGAATTGATGTCTACATCGTGGTAGTAAATCGATATTCATGAGAGTTTTATTATGTAATTTTTTCAAAATCCAATCATTAATTAATAAAGAAAATTCAACTTGAGAATAACGAAATCTGCTTATTCATCACCTTGTAAAAGCCATGGTCAATCAGTTCATTGCCCTCGTGCGTGAGAATTTCCTTGTCGCTCAAAGACTGGGAACGAACGAAGAGCTTGATGACATTGCTAAAGGAATTCCGAATATTCACATCCTTCAGTGCGGTAAGGCAGATTAACTGTACATTAAAATGCTCTGCTATCTCAAATACCGGCTCAAGCAGATAGGCTGTCGTAATTTCTCCGAACGGATTGTCCAGGATCAAAACGCCGCTCGCATTATTCGTATTTGCAAACATGCCCTCTTTCGACCTGGAGTAATTCATAAGCGTTAATATCAGTGTGAAGCAAATGACAAAACGTTCAGCACCAGAATTCTGCGTAAGCGCCTCTTCCCATCGCTTGTATCCTGAATGCTCGATGCTGTTGTCAATCTTATAAACCGAAACAGGAATATTGTCCTTGCCAATATAACAGTGCAGCAGCTTTTCACTAGACACAATTGCCTGCGCCCTGTTCTTAATCTGCACCGACGACTTCTCAGGATCATTGATGAGCTTCTTTATCTCTTCTGCACCGTACTTGATTTCCTCTTCGATTGCCACACGGCAGGCTTCTTCTGAAATCTCTTTTTCAGCAGGCATCACAAATTTCACAATCTGGGTAAGGTTCTTATTTCCATTCAGATGAACCCTCGAACTTGCAGCAATGCTGTTCAGGTCTTCATAAATTCTCCCCGCCTTGATGACGCACTGGTTGACAAGATCTTTGTATTCATTATTGATGTCATTCAAGTCCGTCTCATACTTGCTGTTGATCTTCAGAATCGAATCCGTCATCGAGGCAATGCCCTTTGAGAAAACATAAAATTTGTTCGTGTCATTGCCACTTTGAGATAATGTATTCTTAAGGCTCTGGAACTTAAGATAAATCTCATCAAGCACCCAGGCATCGTGTTCAGAAATAATTTCCTGCAGAAGGGTAATCACACTATTATTCATATCGGTGAGCTTTTTATTGTACTCACGGAAAGAAGTCCTGATGCCCTTCCACTGGGACTTGAAATCTGGCTCTAGCGTAATCTCAGAAATTTCAGTATTAACATTTGCAATATCTATCTCTTCATCCAGCTCATCGATGATATCCTGGATGGCATCTGCTCTTCTACTTAACTTTGAAATCTTTTCTGCAGCATCAGATAGTTCCTTTTCTATTTTCCTAAGCCTCTCCTCATAATTTCCTTTAATTTCCGTTTTGGGAAGCGGCTCATTTCCATATTGCTCAAGCTTTTTCAGAGCCTTCTTAAAGTCTGATTCTGCGACTTTCAGGTCGCCTTCGGAAGATGAAAAGGCTTTTGTTTTCTCCTTCTGAAACTTTGCTGCTTCGGCTAGGTCATTCCTTACCTTATTCAGAAGTTCAATTGAAAATTCGATATTTGTAAGCTCAGTTTCATCTATATGATACGAAGAAAGCTGCAGTTTCAGGTCACTTATTTCTTTCTCGGCATCCTCAATTTCTTTTCTCAGAGAATCAAGGTCAGCGGACTTGTTTTTAATGATTTCCTTATATTGCACGAAAAGGTTTCGCCATGCGTCATCAACAATTTCTGCTTCGATAGGATGATTCATTTCAGAAATCACACCCTGTAACTCTGAAATTGCTTTCGACACTGTCTCAAGCTTCACAGCGATGTCATTAAGGCTAGAGGTCTTTTCTTCCTTTTCTTTTGTCAGTGCGTCAAGTTTCCTTATCTTTTCTTTGCATTTATCATCATTTTCATACCAGCTGTCCCTATTTTCGCACTCTTCTTTATAGCGGATTACAAATTCATTCAAGTCCGAAATAAACGCCTTCTGTTTTACAAGGTCATTCTCTTTCTGCTTTTGTTTGCTTTGAAGCCCATCTCCTTTATCCCTGCATTCTGCCCTTTCAGACTTGATTGCCTCCACAGCTTTTTCTTTTTCCGAAAGTGTTTTTTTCAAATCTGCGATGGAAGCCATCAGTTCTTCTTCATAAGAAGCACTAAAGTCAAATGCATGAATAATCTCAATATCACTCTGAAGCTCTGCAAGCTGACTTTCACAAAGATTTATTTTGGTTTCAAATTCGGCGATCTTCTTGCCAATTCTTTCGATGTAATCAGATGGATTGGCAAAAAACGACTTGTCATAGCGCGCAAGAAAATTGCCGGAAGGAGCGCTGTCATTTAGAAAATCTGAAAATTCCTGCATGGTAAAAAGCGGAACTGCGGAAGACAGCCATGAATCCTCATCGACCTCTGACACAAATTTCTTCATATCCGACTCGCTATTAAAAATAATGGCATAGGCAAGAACAGGATAATTTTCAAGCAGGTCATCAAATGCCTCTGCAGACAGGGAACCATTTGCTTTCAATGTCGAAAGATATTTCTCACCTGTAGTAAATTCAATTCGGCTTTTTGAGATATAATCAAAAACATCCTTTGTAAGGTGGAGGCTTCCATTCTCTGCAGCATGAAGCCTGTCATCATATTCGTTTTTGTTCTGGAAAAATTTATTTTTCTCAGAATCTTTTATCTTAATTTCATTCTCGACCCTTGTTCTAAGTTCGCCATCGAAAATCCCAGATTCTTTGATGCCAAATTTATCTGCAATGAATTGTACCTTTGCTTTTTGCTTCTGATATGCTTCAAGGGCATTCTCGGAATCTTTAATATCACGCTTTATTCCTTCAAGCTCACCTGAAAGCACTTTTTCCTGATCATGAAGTTCCTCAACTTTTACTTCGTTCTGCCTGATGTCGGAATGAATCTGCCTGATTTTTCTTTCTATTGTATTTTTGTGTGTCTCACTTTCCTGGGATAATGCGCCTATTTCACTGTCGCTATAGTGCTTTTCAAGGTCTCTTTGAAGCTCATTCAGGGCATACTTTTCTACGAAAGCATCATTCTCTTTTTCAAGTGTATGGGTTATCGCTTCTGCCTTGTCGGCGGTCTCCTTAAATCTTTCCTTCTCTTTTTCTGTAGCGGAAATATCAGCCACAAGTTTCGAAAGTTCCTTCTCTATGTCAGACTTTTCTTTAGCAAGTTCTTTCTCCGTTTCTTCTTTCTCAGATAACTCCTTATTTGCAGACACAAAAATCGAATACTTTAAGGACTTGATTTTGTTTGCTTCATCGAGGTTCTGCTCACGCATTTTGATCTTTTCGGAAAGACCTTTTACTGTATTTTCCTTTGCAGAAATCCTGTCTCGTAAGTCAGCACCTAAAAGCAAATCCTGTTCATGTGTCAGCCTTTCTACCTCAGAATCTGCCGCACGCTTTTCTTCCGATGCAGCATAATAATTTGCTTTCTTTTCTTCTAATGCGTCACTGCACCTATAGTAATCCTCAGATTTTTCCTCGAAATCTATATGCTGCTTTTCTAAGTTCCGATTTTCTATAAAACTCTTTTCATTCTCGATTTCTTCTAAGGAATTTTTCCTGTCCGAAACAAGTGCCATCTTAAAGCCTACTGCCTGCCCAGTCACTTCGGAAAGATGGTGGGATAAATCCTGCAAGGCATCGTCCTTTTCTTTTAATGCATTTAAATGTAATAATATTTTCTTATTCGCTCCTGCCCTTTTTATTGTCTCCTCTTTTTGAGTTATCTTTTTAGAATAATTGATGAGCATGGTCTCAAGCGAGCTGTCTTCATCATCCGTTCCAATATGCTCGATTTTACTGTCAATGGCAGGAAGGAAAAATTTGCGGATTAATTTGTCAGAAGTCTTTGCCTCTTCAAAATAGGAGCTTAAGCCTCCCTCTTTCTTATTCAGCACCTCGATTACATCGCGCCACTCGGATTTTAAGATGCCGAATTCCGCGAGTTTTTTCTCCCATTCATTCGAAGAATCTGAGGAAAATGTGATGAGCTTTCCTCCACTTTTCTTGGACAGATTTCTAATAGATTCATACTCAGCAGCCTTGAATCTTCCATTTATTTTCGATGAAAGTTCAAGCGATGCAATGTCATAAGGAGAGCGTGAATCATCAGAATATTCCGTCATGAAATTGTAGAACCTGATGCTTCTGCCGCTGTCGCTTTCTGATGCATTTTGACTACCTGCCATAGAAATTCCGGTCAACAGTCGCTCATTTTCAGTACCATCCTTCGTCCATTCAAGCACGACATAGCCGTGGTCAGTTGATTTTTGAAAATATCCTTCGATTCGCCTGTCAGATGCCTTTGCATGCGGAAGAACAGGTTGCATCATCATCTGCACAAGGACGGTCTTTCCGCCGCCATTCTGGAGATTGAAAAGCGTACTCACAGCCTTTCTCTGCTCTTCATCATAAAGATTGTAGAGCTCATCCGGTATTATTCTGTTGCCATTATTGTAATAAATATTTACGATGCGAATCTTACTGATTTTCGGCATTGTCTGTTTCCTCCAGCCAGTTATTTATTGAAATGATTCTCTCTTTTCTTAGCATATAGGGCATCAAATCTATTGTCTTCTGGGAGGGCGTTAATTTCCCGCCCTCATCATAAAAAAGATCATCCGCTCTGAATTTCATCAGGACCTTATTTAATATGCCATAGCGTTCATCGATTTTTTTGCTGTCAGAAAGACCTTCTTTTTTTCCGAGCCAGTCTTCTGACAGCATGTACATATTCTGACTGAAATCATCCTTACTTTCGCCTTCAGAGAGATCTTTTTTCACTATGCTTTCACAGTGTTTGTTGAATTCAGAAATCAGCTCATCTTTCATGATAAAATCTCGAATTCTTGGATCCTCTCCCTCGCCCCTGAAAAACAGGAAGAGAATATAGATGGCAAGATAATTCATAAGGTACAAGTCCCTCGTCCTTAAGTCGCTGCCGCCAACAATTTCTCTTTTATAGTCCACATTATTTTTGTTGAATAGGTCGTTGTCCTCAGTCGGAACAAGATAGATCCTGTCACCGATTCTGAAATGTTCAAACGAAAGCTCACGCCCCATCATATCAAGTGCGTCCCTGACTTCCGCCTCGTCATATAGGGAAAATAATGTCGTATTATCTGAACGCTCTATATATCCTTTTTTCATAAGCTCATGAAAGAGCCTGACTGCATCTTCGTTCAAATCGTAACCTCCGCAAGTTAATTTGTCACATCTACCAGAAAATCCGACATCCTGACTTCTATCTCGCTTTCCTCATTATCGAAAGAATAAGAAAAAGTCTTATGTATGTTTTGAAATGTAATATTTTTGATATAAAGTTTTCTGTCTTCTAGCACTTCCGAAAGCATCCACGGCAGACTGAATTCACCCTCAGGATCTGCAATGATCATGTTTTGATCATTCATGAAGCCTTCGATATCAACCTTCTTCATCTGAATAATGGAAAGAAGCGTGTCCGGAAGAATTTTTTCAAAGGACCATGATTTTAATTTTTCTATCGTAAGCGAATCAATATACTCTGATATCGTAAAAGTTGTCCTGCTTTCAGCAAATCCGAAAAAGGATTTTGCAATTTCTGAATATATTTTATTTCGACGCTTGATTTCCTCATCCTCCATATTTTCGGTAGGACTAAGTTCCACGCCTTCTGGCTTTTCCTCGTCGCTGATTCTGTCCATCTCTTCATAAAAATTCTCGATCGTAGAGAGTTTTTTGAAGACTGGTTTTGAAAGCGGCCAGAAAAGAAATTCCATTGCGTTTGAAAGCTGAGTGCCATTCGCACGGCGAAGTGGGATCATGATGTCCTTCTCGAAGTTCAGCCTTTCAAAACTTGAAACAGCAAAACTGTCCTTCAGAATCTCGTCATATGAATCAGACATCCTGCTTTTCTGGTTCATAAGACCACGCTGCTCCTTGATCGCAATGCCAATATTTTTTCCAATTTCAATTAAGGATTTCAGATTCTTTCTTGAATCCTCTGTGTCTATACCACTGTCAAGTGCTCGCTGCAAATCCTCTTTTTCTCTCTTTGCAGAGAGCATGTTTTTACGAAGTGCGTCATCTTCATCAGACATAAGTCCTCTGAAACGCAGTATGATTTTCTGGTATTCATCAAGCGAAATTCTGCCAATATTTTCCTTACATCGAATCAGAAAATCTTCCATGCTCTGTTTCATATTCCGAATTTTCTGAACGAGCTCCCGGCTCTCACCCATGGCTTTTGAATAATTCTTCCGTTTCATGTATTCCTGCATCATGAAACGGTTCACGGAATAATCAAGCTCAGACTCGATTTCCTTTGAACGGTATAGAAAATCAAAGACATCATCGGTAAGATGAAAGGAACCCTTCTCCTCGCTGATTAAACGCAGATATTTTCTGTCAAAATCTTTTTTCGTGCTGTCATAGGAAAGGTAATCAAGGAGCTGTCCTTTATTCTGCAGAATGTCTGTCACAAAGAATGCGGCCAATCTGTCTGTATCTATGTTCCTATACTGCTCCGGAATGAGTGAGAGCACATTTACAAGGAATTCTGAAATATTACTAAGTGTGCAGCTTTTTACTTCGCTAAGCGTCCTGTCCTTTATGTAGAGAACAGTCATCATGAGAAGATTGTTTAGGACATCGAGTCCATCAGAGCCAGGAAAATTTTCCCTGATGTCAGGCGGGCAATTATTCGTAATAGAAAGAAAGCGGACGATGTTCATAAACTTCATCCGCTTTTCAAACCCATCTAAAAGTTCATCGTAGTATGAGTCCATGGAGGTGTATTCCTGTCCCTTTCCCATTACCTTTTCTTATTTAGGTATTATCTTTGGCAGCTCAATATTCAAGTCAATTCTGCTCACAATTGCTTTTTAGTATAGCATAAGAAACAATTTCCTGGGGAATTAATTTGTTTTGTTTCAAGGCAGAATCAAGAGTGGAATATTCATGATCATTTAATATTGTATTTGTATTATGTTTTGCTGTTACCTCATTTTTACTAATAGCATCGTCATGCGTATTGCAACTACTCAATTGTGAGCCTTCAATATTCTGAAAATTATTTTCATTTGCAAATAGACATGATACATCAGCGTAATTAAGTCTCTCAGATGGGCTGTCTTCTAAATTTTTTCCTTCTGCTAAATCAAGCATCAGTTTGTATCCATTAAAAAAAAGCTCTATGGAAATATCAGGATTTGCTGCAAGGCAGCGTCTATAAATATCAAAACCTTCCCTGTCAATGTCTCCCCAGTACAGGAAATGCACTTTGGGATTTCCCATGAAGCGGACATACTCTGTCAGTGCGCCATGCTTTTCAGCAACCTTATTTCCATTGCCAAAGACCACGCCATCAAGCCTCGTACCTAATATGTCGCTGATATTTTCTTCGAACATGAGACGTCGAATGGCAAACCAGATGTCCTTGTTCTCGCAGATGAGAAGCGTCATCTCTTCTTTTCGTTCTTTGATAAAATCGTGGAAACAATATTCCGGCGTATCGTAAAATTTCAAATCGTCTTTTGAAATATGAAGTATACTGAGAAGATTCTTCATACCTTTGTCATCTAGGACTTTTTCCTTTGAAAAAATCTCGTATGACCGCTCTTTTCGGGAAATATATTCGGTATCAGAATTTTGAAAAAGGTACCGGCTCAGCACCTGTATTTCATCACGGTATTTTTCATATAGTTCAAAATGCCTGATTAAGTATCCGCCGCTCTGAAGACGTGGATGGAGTGAATTTATTTCTGATTTTGTTTCTTCGGATACCTCATTCTTTATCAGGATTCTGTAGCGGTTGTAGAGTGGATATTTATTATTTCCATTCGTTTTTGATGACTTGACAGGTTCAATCAGTTCCTGATTCTGCAAGGTATGTATCTTCTCAAAGCACTTTTCCGAATCAAGCGAAGATAATCCCAGCATCTTCAAGAGTTCTTCCAAATCAATATTCTTTTTGCCGAAGGATAATAGCTTTTCATGTATATTCATCATTATTCTCACACGAATTTGTTCAGTGCAGTATCGTATTCATATCCCACTGCGCCGAGCTTCTCTTCTATCACCTTTCTATCAGCACCTTCCGCACTACAAAACTCATCTAGGTCTTTATAGAAATCCCTGAGTTTTGTATTGACATAGCTTAATAACATAATTGGATCCTGTGGCATAAT
Organism: uncultured Lachnospiraceae bacterium; assembly: GCA_900317755.1. Lineage (GTDB taxonomy): Bacteria > Bacillota > Clostridia > Lachnospirales > Lachnospiraceae > RUG306. The sequence goes on along the minus strand of ONHZ01000019.1, from coordinate 13,404 downwards.
GACTCCTGTTCTAATATCATTGTGATCTTATCTATGACGAAACACGCTTTTCCATCCGCCTTAGCCTTTTGGCATAGTCAAGCACACGCTTTTTCGTAGAGTCAGACACATCCTCATAAACATCAATCAGCTCCTTCTCTTTCTGCGTAAGAACCTTCTTCCCCTTTTTGGGCTTCACAGGTTCATCATCATCAGAAAGAAGCTCTTCTGGCGAAATTTCCAATACATCACATATCTTCATAATCTTGTCAGAACTTGGGTTTTGCTTCCTGATTTTCCAAGAATTCACCGTGCTTCTGGATGTGCCTATTGCCTTGGCAAATGCTGCCTCTGACATTCCTCGCTCTTCTAGAATGATAAATAATTTTTCACTTATTAACATAGCTGATTTCCTTTTCTCAGACCTTTGTACATTCCTTTACGTACTTATCAGCTGTCTCCCTGTCAAGATGATACTTTGACATAATCCTTGATTCAATTTCATTTAATGGCACATTCATATCAAACAGAGTATTAACTGTACCAATAATCATGCCCCTTTTTTCTATCTTATCAACAATCGGATCCATACTATCACCATTTCCTTCCTGATTTGCTTCGTAAAAAGCTACTTCGTAACGATTGTCATTTGTCAGTGCTGAAAGAAGCCGCATGACTTCTTCAACATGCTTCATCTTCTTGGTGCTAGGAACATAATCCTTATTATGCTCGACCTGATAAAAGTAATCAGCAACCACCCAAAAGTCGCTCTTGAACTTGTCTACCTGTTCCCTTGAAAGCTTCCGTATTTCGAATACATTGATGCTGTAATCACTTACATATGGTTCCAGTCCTTTGGGGATGTTCAGGCAATCCTTTAAATTCTTCGGAGCAGTCCAGTTCCCACTTCCGAAATATAGTATCATCGTAATTACAGGAAACCTTGGATTCTTGTTTCTTACATAATTGCCTTTTTCATCCTTTTCAGTATACAACTGCGCCCTGTATGCTGCACCGTCATATCCCATAACCCTCAGTGCTGAATCACTGTCAACGTTGCTCTGGCTTCCAATTCCAAAAAACGATATGGTGACATTTCGATTCTTCCAATACTTTGCAATATCATGCTCCTGTTCACGAAAGCCTTTATCCGCAGTATACGCTGAACGTTCCTGCGCCTTTTCAAGAGAATCGGGATTTATCGATTCTTCACCATCAAACAGCAGCACATTTGCAATATCCGCAAAAACGTCATTGTAGTCTTCAAGCAACTTTTCAGCTATATCCTTCTCTGCCATATATTGTCCTTTCATTATAGTAAGATAATCTGATTTCTTCAAGCAGATTCATTTTTATAATATAGAGTTTCAATCATGTCGCAGCGTACGCAAACAATGTCTAGTCCATGCGATTTCACGGCTATCTACATTGCAATATGTGTCGCAATACGTACGCTTTAACATACATTATCATCAACGGCGCATTTCGTCAAGGAAAAAAATAAGCCCGGCAGCAGATGCTGCCAGGCGAAATAATTCAATACAGGGGATATAAAAATTACTATTTTTCAAAAGAACACTTATCAGGAAAAACTTCCTGCAAAGCACTATTTATTTCCCTCTTAATAACAGAAAACTCTTCCGGCGTACAGTCTTCCGTCAGACACACCATCTGTGAGACATGTTTCCTGATACCGTCTGCTACCTCCCGATAATTTTCTTTTGTTACAAGATACGGCTTTCCAATAGATTTCTGAGGAACAAAGTCCCCAGTACATAGCTGCCAATATCTTACCACGCACTGACTCATATCAGAAGCATCACGAAACTGATTGTGCGACATTTTATCAAACAATATCGGATCAGTGTCCCAGATTTTCTGCATAGTAGATTTCTTCAGAGGAACTGGCATGTGGTAATCATGAAAGCCTGCAAAATTATTCCAATAATGCAGTCCCCTGTTCCTGTCCAGAAGTTCACCATACCCTGAAAAATACCACTTGTCCCAGTTCTTTTCCTGAACTTCCCTTTTCTTAAAGTGTCTGTTAATAAACAGTACATTATTTGCTTTTACAAAACTTGCATAATTCGAGATGGCTCCGACATCTACAGGCATTATCGGACTTTCTACAGCTTCGTCACATGGAAGATCATCTTTGAAATAATATGTTTCAGGAATTGGCTTCTATGGATAACAGTCATCATTGAATAATACAAAATTGTCACTTAACTCTGTTATTCTATGATAATTCAGTTCTATTACATTAGAATTAAATGTCGGAAGATATTTCTCCGGCATATAGTCAGAATGCTTTATTAATGTTATTTTTGGATTATTATGATTTAAAAATTCAGGCACCTGCCCATTGGTCACCAGAAAAATTTTTGTGCACCCATGGCATGAATTTCTCTATTCCCCTGAACACATACTGGAGATTATCCCAGCTCTCATAACGCACATTTGAATTTGCGTCCTTGATAATCCTATATTTTTTTGCCGCCTCATTTCTTTCCCTGATCCATTCAGGATCGTTTCCGTCAACCCATGGAAGAACGATATCTATTGGTTTATTCAAAATAGCTTAATTCCTCACTTTTCATATTTTTCTGACCACAGCGCAACAAACTAAAGGATAACATTTATCCTGCATAATAAAATCGGCTTCTTTCAAGTCCTCCACACAGAGACCAGCAATATGTGCAAGAACCGTTTTACAGTTCCCATATGTTTCTGTATTAATTAGTTCCAGTCTGCTCTCTTTGGAAAACATTTTATGAAACACCGCTTCGTTAAAACCCCAGTATGCACCATAACTTTCCATGCACCTTTCGGAATTTTGAGATAATCCCGAACATGTAATAAGGGCAACACCATTAGGTTTTAACAGCCTCATAATATTATGTACGGCAGTTTCCAGGTCATATATATACATCAGTGTCTGTGTACATATGAAACAATCCGCAATACAATCAGCAATCCCTTCCCCTATCTTACGTACAAGCTCTATTCTTTTTTCTTCATCTCTGGCTGCTTTGTCATTTTGTATCGTATAATAAACACCAAACATCGTAAGTATGCCGCTAAAGCAGCCACTTATTACCGCCGCAATGATACTGGCAAGATTATCAGGCTTCAATTTCAAAAGGCAAGCTACTAATATTACTAGTCCAGCCGCAATAAAATATACAATATTTATTTTCTTGATATTTTTTGAATTCTTCATATCATATCTTACATAAGCTCAGACCTATTTTTTGATTCCAGGTACCTATTACTGAAAATATCATATGGCTAAATTATATCTCTTTATTCGCCACAATCACGATAAAAAAAATTATGCTTCGTTCAAAGCACTCCATATTTATGCAAAGGCCTCGCACCATGTGTGAAGCCCCGATATCATTCCAAGATCATAGCATCTCATCCCTGATAAAATCTCGGTGCCTCTCCTTAGCACATGGGAGAATTAATAGAATTTTCATAGAAAATTCCTATTAAATCTCTTTTATTTATATCGGTTATTATACTGTTATTTTTAGAATGTGGAAAGATTTTGTTGGGGACATATTTCTGTGCTATTAATCCAGACACTTTCTATGTATCATCTTATATTTATTTCTCTTAAACTCTCGTTCAGAACCAAAGAATATTTTTTCTGATTCTGAAAATCCCCTGTATTTTGCCTTTAATGCTAAAAGTTCTCAAGTACATACCAAATCAGCAACTTGAAACAATTTGTAATCAGATGGTTTCACCTTTCTGAATTCTACATTGAAAAACATCGTATTGAATATCGATGTCAAAATATGTGTAAGAGTTTTCTGACCATTATCATAATAAACTATTATCTTTTCAAAGGTATCAAGATAATCCTTATGCTTCAGAAGATTCGATGCTATCTCTCTGGACAACTTGGCGTTCAGTTGGATAGAATCTTTGCAACCTTTCTTTTCAATACAAGGACAAATATAGTTTATGGCTACTTTTCTTGTAAAATTATAAAGAGAATTAAGCAATGCCCTTCTATTATCCAAATCACTGTAATTATCTTTATAAATGGATTCATTTCTGATAATTGGACCAGAGTGGATTGCATGTATTGGAAAGCCTAATTCAATAATATGACGATCAAGTGTCTTAATATCTTCATAAATATCCTTATTCTGATCATGGAAAACCATTGCCACAAGGTAATATGGTGACTTATCCTCATATTCGCCAAAGTCACCTGATTCATCTACTAAAACGCTCAATATTTTTTCCAATACTCGCTCCCTAAATAAAAAAATATGGCGAGGAATATCCTCGCCGGTAGGTGGACCAGGGTCTTTCGACCAGCCCTTGTATTATTAAATTATCATAAGTTTGCAAATTATTCAACAAGAATTTTTATGCATACGTTGTGCGAAGGCCTGTTATCATTACAAGATCATATTATCTCATCCCTGATATAAATACAGATGCCTGTCCTTAGCACATGCGAGAAAAAATAGTATTTTCATTGAAAATTCCTATTAAATCTCTTTTATTTATATCGGTCATAATACGGTTATTTTTAGAATATGGAAAGATTTTGTTTTTGCTTGTCGTTTGCGTCATTGTGTGGTATCATATCGTTTGTTTACAGAAGTCAAAGGAGGATATAGTGTATGGAAACAAATGAAAGAATACGTTCCATCCGTGAAAAGACTGGTCTGAACAGACGTGAATTTTCAGACAAATATGGTATTCCTGTACGAACGCTGGAGGAATGGGAAGCCGGCCGAAGAACCCCGCCAGAATATGTCGTGAGGTTGCTTAGCTACGTGGTAGAGTTCCAGCTGATTAAGGAGAAATAATTTGGCAGAAAAGCAGAGATTTAGCAATTAAGCAAATTGATACAATTAATAAATTAAACAAGTCAAATTTACCAATATTGAGAAAAGATAATAAATCTTCATAAATAACAATATACTTAAAGTAGCCATTTTATGCCTGGAATTTTCTTATATATTCCCCAAACAGCGGCAAGGCAAATGAAATATATCCATACGCCTCAGCTTTCATCAACTTTTATCAACTTTGTCCATAGAATTCATAAATCTTTCATAACACCACTATGCACACTATGATACAATATGAGAAAGTTGTAGAAAATTTTCCGCCGCTCATCGCTTACTTAACGTAAAAAAACGCGGAAAATAATTAATGCTTTATGTAAAAGATTGGAGGTAACGTATGGACGATAAGGTTTTACGGAATTTTACTTACGGGCTGTTTGTCATCACGACGAAGGTCGGGGACAAGATGAATGGCTGCATCATCAACACCGGCATTCAGGCAGGGTCAGACCCGCTCACTGTTGCAGTTTCTCTTAACAAAACGGATTACACGCATGACATGATCATGGAATCAAAGGAATTCAATCTCACCTTCCTTAGCGAAGATTCCACCTTCGACACCTTCAAACACTTCGGCTACCAGAGCGGACGTGATGTTGACAAGTTCGAGAAATTTGAGTATTCGCTGTCTGACAACGGCATCCCATATATTACCGCTGGCGCAAATGCTTACATTTCAGCAAAGGTCACAAAGACAGTCGACCTCGGAAGCCACACGCTTTTCATCGCCGAAATCACAGATGGAAAAATATTAAGCTCTACGCCTTCCGCAAGCTATTCATATTATTTTGCACACATCAAGCCGGCACCGGAAAAGACCGAGAAAAAGACAGGCTGGATCTGCACGATCTGCGGCTACATCTATCCTGAAGAAGTGCTTCCTCCGGACTTCATCTGCCCGATCTGCAAGCACCCGGCATCGGATTTCAAGAAACTATGATTAATTCAAAATTGAAAAAATTTTTTGAGCAGTAATTCTCTATAAAACATTAAACTATTTACATAATATCAATAGCATTTCGGAGCAATGAATTTCTCATTGCTCCTTTTTCTTTATTTTCATTTGCAATACAAAATTTTGGGCTGATTGAGCTGGAATATCCAATATAACTAAAAATTTACTTATGTAATTTTTACATGGTTCAATTAACTATGTTATCATTATTAACATTTCACTTCTATGTATTGCATTTACACTTTAATTATGATAATTTATTTATTGGCAATATTAATGATTTGTTATTATTATTAACATTAAATTATGAAAACACTTTCATCTTCAAAATTAGCAGCAACAATAAGCACCAACAGAAAAGCTCTTTCGCTTTCGCAGAAGACTCTTGCAGAAAAGACAGGAATAAACAGAGCCCTGATTTCAAGAATCGAAAATGAAGACTTTGTCCCATCTATCCAGCAGCTTGAATCACTCGGAAATGCGCTTGAATTTGAGCCAGCTGAAATGTTTGTTGACTCAACATCGAGCGATAAAATTAACAATGCCAGTCTAACAAGCCAGAATAATCAAAATGATAACATACCAGTCAACAAAGCTAATGCTATTGAAAGAAAAAATATTGAAGTGCCGCCATCTTCTCTTACATCAAAGAACATCACCGTCGTCGGAACCGGCTATGTCGGACTTTCCCTTGCTGTCCTATTATCCCAGCACAATCATGTGACGGCAGTCGACATTATTCCTGAAAAGGTCAAGATGATCAACAGCAGAAAGAGCCCGATTCAGGACGAGTACATTGAAAAATACCTTGCTGAAAAAACTCTCGATCTTACAGCTGTATCAGACGGTACGAAAGCCTGCAGGAATTCTGACTTTGTCATCATTGCAACACCGACGAATTACGATTCAAAAAAGAATTTCTTTGACACGAGTGCCGTAGAATCAGTTATCGAATCCGTCTTGAAGGAAACAAAAAATCAGCCTAAAGATAAACGCCCGGTTATCGTGATCAAGTCTACCATTCCTGTAGGCTACACGAAATCTGTCCGTGAAAAATATCACACCGATAATATTATCTTTTCTCCGGAATTCTTAAGGGAATCAAAAGCGCTTTATGATAACCTATATCCTTCAAGGATAATCATTGGAACAGACAAAAAAAATGAAAGAATATATAATGCTTCAAAGGTCTTTGCCGGTCTTCTCCAGGATGGCGCAATAAAGACGGACATCCCAACGCTTCTCATGGGCTCAACAGAGGCAGAAGCTGTGAAGCTCTTTGCAAATACCTATCTCGCACTCCGCGTCTCTTTCTTTAATGAGCTTGATACCTATGCAGAAAGCAAAGGACTCTCGACGAAAGAAATAATTGACGGCGTCTGCCTTGATCCACGTATTGGCACACAGTATAATAATCCTTCTTTTGGCTATGGCGGCTACTGCCTGCCAAAAGACACGAAGCAATTATTAGCGAATTATTCTGATGTACCGGAGAACCTCATTCAGGCAATCGTCGACAGCAACAGAACCAGAAAAGATTTCATTGCAGACCAGGTGCTGAAGATGGCTGGGTATTACAACTACAGCGAAGAGAACAGCTACAGTCCTTCTGATGAAAAGAACATCACGATTGGCGTTTTCCGTCTCACCATGAAGAGCAATTCAGACAATTTCCGCCAGTCTTCTATTCAGGGAATCATGAAGAGGATAAAGGCAAAAGGCGCCACTGTGATCATTTATGAACCAACGCTCAAAGACGGCGATACCTTCTTTGGAAGCGAAATCGTAAACGACCTTGACGAATTCAAGAAGCGCAGCCGCTCAATCATTGCAAACCGCTATGACGCCTGTCTTGATGATGTAAAAGACAAGGTATATACGAGGGATATTTTCAGAAGGGACTAATAACTAGAAAAACCAGTGCTATTTACGGCATGTGACCAGAATCTTTTATCATAAAATTAATTATAACTTAGCAAAAATCACGCATATTCGTCGATATGATGCGAGATGCTCTTTGAATATTTGGCGAGTTCCCTCGTGTACTCAGAATCAGAGCCAAACATATCCTCATAGGAAGAAATCTTGATGTTGTCAAGGGCGCTCGTAGAAAGTGAAAGGTAACCCTTGCTGTCAGTGCTGATGCCAAGATTAGAAAGGTCAGACTCATATTTTTTTGTGAGCGACTTCATCGACTTGATCTTTGACTTTATTGAAGAATCATCTGAATTCTTTTCTCCTGACTCAATAGTATAATTGTATGAATCAACGAACGCTTTGAGCTTGTGGTAATATTTCTTCTTCGTGCTGTCGAGGTCGTTCTTGTCTGTGTCCTCATAGTCGAAATCAGAAAGACCGGCAATGCCATTCCGAAGTGCCTTTTCATCTGCAGACTGAAGCTTTGATGCCTCTATGTCAGTACGATTTGACTTGGTCGCATAGGTACGATTATCCTTATAAAGATTACGGAGGAAATTGTTTGTCTTTACTGTAAAACTGCTCATTGCGCCACCTTACATTATTGTCAATACAATCCGATGCCCTGACTAATAAGACATCATTAGAGAATAATACAACGTAAAATGAAATATGAAAATATCATACTTCTAATTCTTTTATCGGCAATCTTTGCGAAATATTAATTCAGTATATTATTTTCTGTATCAAAATATTATTTTCAGGCCATTCATCTACTAATTAGTTGTTTTATTTTGTGCTTTCAAGTGCTATAATACGAAATCAAGCCACAGACATTTTCTACTCAAATTTATTTTGACAAATTCCTGCGGTGATCAAACCTGTATAATAATCAATATTAAGGAGCAAAAAATTGCAGAATCAGGAAAAGGTTATTGTTATTGATTTCGGAGGCCAGTACAACCAGCTCGTTGCAAGGCGTGTCAGGGAATGCAATGTCTATTGCGAAATCTTCTCTTACAGGACGCCGATCGATGAGATCAAGGCAATGGATCCGAAGGGCATCATTCTGACGGGCGGACCTTCGAGCTGCTATGAGGACGGCGCTGCGACATGCAGTCCGGAGCTTTTCAAGCTCGGCATTCCGGTGCTCGGTCTCTGCTACGGCGCAGAGCTTATGGACTACGTGCTGGGCGGAAATGTCGAGCGTACAAAGGAAAGGGAGTACGGGCACACCGATATTCATATTGATACTTCATCTCCTCTTTTAAAGGACGTTCCGGAAAATACGACATGCTGGATGAGCCATTTCGACTACATCAGCGTTCCGGCACCTGGCTTTAAGGCAATTGCAACAACAAGAAACTGCCCATATGCCGCAATCGCAAACGATGAAGAAAAGCTCTATGGTCTCCAGTTTCATCCGGAAGTCCTCCACACGCCATACGGCACCCAGATGATTCACAATTTTGTCCGTGGCATCTGCGGATGCGCAGGCGACTGGGAGATGGGCTCATTCGTTGACAAAACTGTTGGCGAGCTTCGTGAAAAGATTGGCGACGGCAAAGTTCTACTCGCCCTTTCAGGCGGTGTAGATTCTTCTGTTGCAGCAGGCCTTCTTTCAAGGGCTGTCGGAAAGCAGCTGACATGCGTATTTGTTGACCATGGCCTTCTTCGAAAAGACGAGGGCGACCAGGTCGAAGGTGTTTTCGGTGAAAATGGTTCATTTGACCTGAACTTCATCCGTGTCAATGCACAGGATCGCTACTACAAGAAATTAGCAGGTGTCACAGAGCCTGAGCGAAAGAGAAAAATAATTGGTGAGGAATTCATCCGTGTCTTTGAGGAAGAAGCGAAAAAAATCGGTGCAGTCGATTTTCTCGCACAGGGAACCATTTATCCTGATGTTGTAGAATCCGGTCTCGGCGGCGAATCAGCAGTCATCAAGTCTCACCACAATGTCGGCGGACTTCCTGATTTTGTTGATTTCAAGGAGATTGTTGAACCACTCCGCTACCTCTTCAAGGATGAGGTAAGAGAAGTCGGCAGAAAGCTTGGCATTCCTGAATACCTCGTCTCCCGCCAGCCATTCCCTGGTCCTGGCCTTGGCATAAGAATCATCGGCGAAGTCACAGGCGAAAAGGTAAAGATTGTTCAGGATGCCGACGCAATCTACAGGGAAGAAGTAGATAAAGCTGCAAAGGAAGCCGCTATCGCTTCTGCTGCCAATGATGGAATTATAATTGATGCAGAAAATCCTGACTACAAGGTTATGCGAAAATATTATCCTGCATGGATGCCTGACCAGTACTTTGCAGCGCTTACGAATATGCGCTCAGTCGGCGTCATGGGCGATGAAAGGACATACGACTATGCAGTCGCTCTCCGAGCTGTAAAGACAGTCGATTTCATGACTGCCGAATCTGCACAGATTCCATTTGACGTGCTCCAGACCGTCATGAGCCGCATCATAAATGAGGTTCGCGGTGTAAACCGCGTATTCTACGATCTCACGAGCAAACCGCCAGGAACGATTGAGTTCGAGTAATTAGATTTTTTTGAAAAGAGGTATGAAAGCAGTCAACTGCTCTCATATCTTTTTTTTACTGTTAATTCATACTTTTGACACTGAATATGCTCTCAGGTATATTAATAAAACGATGTGTGTGCTATAAATATATAAAAATTTTGTGATAATTAAATTTAGTGAAAGATTTTTCCGATTATTATTGTATAATATAATTGATGAGCAAATAGTGAAACATTTGCGAGTACAAAAAGTTATTTTGCAAAGGAGGATATTATGGGTACGAAAATAGACAAGAAATTCCTAAAGAAATATTCAAAGCTCCATGTAAAAGTCAGTACTCTGAATATTCTTTTGCAGGATCCAGAGATTTATGATAAGAAGACGAATAAGCTGCTTATTCCAGAGCAGGAATTCATGGGCATCCTGTATGCTACTGATGAGCTGATATTAAATACGGATGTCTTCACGCAGGTTGCTGAGGAATGCGAAAAGGTTGCAAAGAAGGCCATCCGCGATGTTGAGCTAAAGTCTCTTGAAATAGAGGCAGACCAGTCCACGCTCGCAGGCTTCAGAGACCATGTATTAAAGACCTATCGTTCCGAGAAAGTGCTTCGGGCAGTGAATGATGCAGAATACAGAATTGGAAATGCGGACTTCTCCCGCGTCACTGACAAGAAAGATGCCATCATGAAGATGTCAAAAAATCTCCTTGGCAGCCTCATGAAGCAGGATGATGTCGACACTTTTTCAGACTTAATGTTCCAGAAAATCTTTGCACAGTAAAATATAAAAACAGTCGCTTGAAATAAGCGGCTGTATTTTAATGAAAATTTTAAAAAGAAAAAAGCGATAGACGGGGCTCGAACCCGCGGTCTCGACCTTGGCAAGGTCGCGCGTTACCAACTACGCCACTATCGCATATGTCCTTTCTGTGAGGTTTTCATCTGTATGTCTCTCTCACAGCGACTTTGTTATAATACTAAATTGACCCATGAATGTCAAGCAGAAATTTTATTTTTTTGATGTTTTTTCAGAAGTACAATAATGCCCTTCTACAGAACCTTATCCTCTCTATAGAAGGGCATTTATTAATCAATTTATACTGTATATATTCTATGAGCACAATTTAACATTAAATTCTTTTCACAGTATTTCTGATCACAGAATCAATTTCATCTTCTCCCGGAACCTCATCAAAAGCATCATCTGTATCATCAACAGCTGAGTCAATCTTCTTCCTTGCGGTCAGAAACATATACTCAAAGGCGTCATCATCATTCCTGAATTTCGGACGCTGGTAAAATGAATTCTGCGCATCACCTGAAAGCGAGCTGCCAGAAGCAGAAACTTCAGAAATTCGATAAATACCATCCATGGCAGGCTCCTTTCATATTAATTATTTTTATAAGAATGCTTTCTAAAATACTGAAAGCATTACTAAATGATTCTTCTACTATTATTATCGGCAGAATCATCATTAATTAAAGCTGACATTAGTATATCAGATTTTTTATATAATTATATGCTAATTTGCGTACTAATCCGTAAGCTCGAACTTATGCTTGTCCTTTACATCAATATCTTTTCCAAGCTGAACCTCTATGACTTGAAGCTCTGAATCACTGTTATTTATGAGCGTGTGCCTGCAGCCAGCGTGCATTGTGATAACGTCCCCGGCCTTCACTTCCTGTGACACGTCGTCGACCACTGCCCTGCCGGTTCCTGAAACAACTGTCCACACTTCATCACGCCTGTCATGGCTATGATAATTCATCTGCTGACCGGGGTTCAGCGTGATCTTTATCGTCATGGATTCATCCTCGACATCGACTACTGTAAAAGAGCCCCAGGACTTCTCCGCATACCTCACCGGCTGCTCAATCATGTCGACAAAAGGCTTGATGTGGGAAGACTGTTCCTTATCTGTCACAAGGATTCCATCATGACTTGCAGCAATGACAGCATCCTTCATGCCCATGACAAGCACCGGAATATCGAGGGTATTGATAACATGGACGTTCTCATTCTTATCCGTAATCACATCACCAACCGTGCTGTCAGACATTGCCTCTGTAAGCGTGTTCCATGTCCCGAGATCCTTCCATACGCCAGAAAAGCGCATGACGGCAATCGAAGGCTCTTTCTCTACAACAGCATAATCAAACGAAATCTTCTGAAGCGTCTCATACTTATCATAAAGATCCTTGTAATCAGTGAAGTCGATAAGCTCGTGCGCACGGTTCAGGACATAGGATAATTTAAATGCAAATATGCCGGCATTCCAAAGCGCACCTTCAGCTATATAATGCTTTGCAGTCTCCTCATCCGGTTTTTCCTTAAAGGAAGAGACCTCGGCAACCTTGTCTTTCGTCTTTGGCATAATATAGCCATATTTTTCCGAAGGATAAGTAGGCTCCATCCCCATAAGTACGAGATTGCTCCTGCCATCCGCTGCGATATCAGCAAGCTTCTTCAATGCCTCGAAATAATCGTCCTCTACATAGGGATCCACAGGACATACGACAACAGGCTCATCCATGCCGACGCCCTGGACATCATGCAGATATGAAACGGCAAGCGCAATTGCAGGAAATGTGTCCCTCCTGCAAGGCTCGACTGAAATGCCAACACCGTCGCCGAGCTGGTTGTGTATTTCGGAAACCTGTGACCTGCCTGTTGCCACAGTCACCTTCGCGTCTGAATCAATTTTCAAAATATGGCGGTACATACTCTGCGCCATGGATTCATACCCGTCAGCGGTTTTAAATATTTTAATGAACTGCTTAGACCTGATATCGTTTGAAAGCGGCCAGAGTCTCTTTCCTGACCCGCCAGAAAGTAATATAATGTTCATCTTTCAGCCCTCATAGGATTATTTTGAAATCATAATAAGTCAATCATATTCCTTCGTCAAGAGAAGTCTTCGGCTCCCACTCATAGAATTTTTCCGAGCTCATATTGTTATGCACAGGACAATGCGTTTGAGAATATATCAGTTTTTTATATTATTTTATTCTTATTTCTGATAAAACCTTATGAAACAAAATGAAGGGAATAAACTAAGCAGCTTGCTTCGTTATGAAAAAACAGACATGTCAAAACTCACTACTTCAAAAAAAATATATCTTGCAGCAATAATATGT
>ONHZ01000017.1 GCA_900317755.1 uncultured Lachnospiraceae bacterium | reverse complement strand
CATAAGAAAAAAAGAATACGGTGTAACCCATTTTACTGAGTTACACCGTATCCTACATAAAAACTTCCTTATCTGGCGTTGCCAAATAATCAGTGCCTCTTTTTATTAACTCAATATCATATTAATATAATTTATGCTGCCTGAGCTTCAGCGTTTTCTTCATTATTTGCATTCTCTTCAAGCCTTGCATCCCTGATCTTGTCAAGTCTGATGTTTCTGAAGTAAAGACCCATATCGATAAGAACCATTGCGATATCTGCAAAATAGAACCATACTGAATAAGCAAGAACTCCGGTGTTGTGGAAGGTGATGAACTTTCCAATGAGACCTATTGTGTAGCCGATTTCAACGATGATTTCGAACTGTACACTCTTGCCTTTTGCTGTTCTGGAACGATAAGACTTCATGATGTTGAATGGCCATGAAGCGCCAAATGATACCAGCATAGCGATTTCAGTAAATTGAACGATGTCCATGATTGTTCCTTTCGATTTGCAAATCATTTTTACAATTATGTTATTATCTGTCTTTATCGTTTACATATTATAATCATATGGTTGGAAAAAAGTTCACCAAATAATCACAAATTTTCATAGGAAAACCTTAAGAAATTAACAATAAAGGTATTCTGTAAAAGCCCTTGTTAATAATATACAAAATCATTCTATAAATTTTGTATAAAATTTGATTGAAAAAATTTCAAAATTATCAATTAAATAAAGTTTCATTTTTAATGAGATTGTAGTAAACTATTATGGCAAAAAAGTAAAAATTTTCGAAAAAGGATTTTCGTATCACAGCTTTTGACATGATCTTGAAAGCGGAGGATTTCAAATTGTTAAAAGTAAAGGAGTAGAGATATGCATTACGCGGTAGATGGTGGGACTTTACCGGTACTCAGAATTACAATGAATCCAGGCGAGTGGGTCGACTGTGAAACAGGCTCGATGAGCTGGATGGATGACGGGATACAATTGCATACAGGGACGAATGCTGTTTCAAAGATGGTAGGCCGTCCTATGGATGATAAATACGTGCAGAGATATGTTGCTACTGCTCCGGGCGAAATCGTTTTTGCTGCGAAGGCACCTGGCACGATTAAGGCGATTACGATACATCAGAGTCAGGGGCTCATTGTTCAGAGGGGATCATTCCTGGCATGTGTCGGAAGGATAAATAATGAGATCTTCATTCAGAAGCGTCTTGCTACTGGCTTTTTCGGAAGCGAAGGCTTCATTATGAGAAGATTTCTAGGTGAGGGAATTATCTTCATCGAAATGGATGGTTCTTCTTTTGAATATGATATTCCAAATGGAGGTACGAAGGTAGTCGAGCCAGGTTTTCTGGCAGCGATGTCAGATACCTGCAAGATGGATATCAGGAATGTCGATGGCGTGCCAAATGTGCTTTATGGCGGCGAGACACTTTTTGATACTGTCATCACCGGACCCGGAAAGATCATGCTTCAGAGCATGCCGGTAGGTGTTTCGGCTGCGAAGATGTACCAGTTCGTTCCGCATGGCGGGGCATGAATTTAGTTATTACAAGGAAAATGCTGAATGCTTTTATTATCAGAGCATCAGCATTTTTTTGTGCATAACAAAAATGTCATATTTTAACAATTCATAACATTTTGTTATGACTGTCATTATAAACTTTCGCTTTACAATTTAGTTTCCCAAGATTATTATTACACCATATTCATAATCCAGTTGCTCCAAAGAGGGATGTAAGTTTTTACATCCCTCTTTTTGTATTTAAAAAACAAAACGAGCATCTGGAAGGATATGGTGTTTTATTTAAGAAGGAGGCACAGTATGAGAAAAGGAAAGTTTATGTCCATACTTTTAAGCTCAGCCATGGCACTTTCAGTGCTTGCAGGCTGCGGCAGCTCTTCATCGAGCAGCGCGGACACCAGTGCAGACACTAGCACGGAAACTACGGAGACAGCAGACACGACAGACGATACTTCATCAGATGAAACTTCGGGCTCTGATTCAACAGCATCTGCTGATTTTTCAGGAGAGCTTGAAGGCGTTGAGCTTGCAGTCGGAACATCAGGAACCTACGCTCCATTCTCATATTTCGCAGATGATGGAACAACACTTCAGGGCTATGATGTTGCAATGCTCGAAGAATTACAGAAGATGTTAGGCTTCAAGATTAAGGACGACAAGATCCAGGATATGGATTACGGTCCGCTTGGTACTTCTCTAAGCTCTGGTCAGCTTGATGTTGGTGCCGCAGCTCTCTGCGCTACTGATGAAAGAAAGAAGACCATGAATTTCTCAGAGACCTATTACGATGCAGGTATCGTTGTATGCGTAGCAAAGGATAATGACACAATCAAGAGCGTTGATGATCTTACAAGCGGTGACTACACAGTAGCTCTTCAGTCAGGAACAATCGCATACGAATACGGCACAGCAAATCTTCCTGAGTCATGCATCCAGTCTTATGATTCACAGGCACTTGCTTATAAGGCAGTTGAGGATGGCCAGGCAGATGCAACAATTTACGATTTACCTGGTACAAATTACGGCATAAAGGTTGGCGATATCAATCTTAAGGTTGTCGGCGATCAGTTCTACACAGGCCAGGCACCGTACGCAATTGCATTCTCAAAGGATATCTGCGAAAAGTATCCACACATCATAGATGATTTCAACAAGGCAATTGATACGCTTCGTGACAACGGTACGCTTGATGAACTCGACAAAGAATGGTGCCAGTAAGTGATATCAATAATTAACATTATGACTGAAAGGAGAAAATAGGATGAACGCAGACGTTTTTAACGCTGTCATGCCTATGCTCTTTAGAGGTCTTAAGGTTACCATGGAGATTGCGGTCATAGGCATTCTCCTTGGATTTATCCTAGGTTCTCTAAGTGGATATGCACTGCAAAGCAAAAGTAAAGTAGCAAAAGCGATCGCAGGCGTATATGTCTGGATTATCAGAGGTACGCCTATCGTAGTTCAGGCCCTGTATGTGTACTTCGTTGTACCGGCTATCATTTCTCTCGCAAGAGGAGAAAGATTCACCTTCGACAGTGTTGTAGCAGGTACTATTGTTATCACATTAAACTCTGGAGCATTTATTTCATCCATAGTAAAGGGCGCGCTTGAAGGTGTAGATCCCGGACAGAAGGAAGCCGGTATGGTCCTAGGTCTTACGAAGAGCCAGATTCTCTGGCACATCGTCATTCCGCCAGCTTTCAGATCCATTTTACCAGCACTTTTCAACCAGTTCATTATCTCAGTAAAGGATACTGCAATGCTTTCAATCATCGCAGTAAACGAAATTACAAGGCAGACACAGAACTATGTTGCAAGGACATACAATACAATTCCTGCATATACATTATGTGCATTATTCTACCTCGTTATTCTCTCCTTGCTCATGATTCTGCAGCGGGCTGTTGAAAACAAGATAAAGAAGTGAGGTGCTGTTATGGAAAATAATGTAATGATTGAAGTAAAGCATCTTGTAAAATCCTTTGATGATCTCGAGGTCCTGAAGGATATAAATATGAAGGTCCACAATGGCGAAGTTATTTCGGTAATCGGACCTTCTGGTTCAGGCAAAAGTACGCTTCTTCGATGCATAAACCAGCTTGAAACCCCGACTGGCGGTGAGATTATCTATGAGGGAAAGAACCTGATGGAAAAAGGTACCGACATCAGAAAATTCCGTGAGGAAGTCGGCATGGTTTTCCAGAAGTTCAATCTTTTTCCGATGAAGACAGTACTTGAAAACGTAATGCTTGCACCGGTTCTTACCAAGCACAAGAATAAGGCAGAGGCAGAAGAGCTAGCGATGGAACTTCTTAAAAAAGTAGGTCTTGAAAGCAAGAGGGACGCAAAGCCTTCCATGCTTTCAGGCGGTCAGCAGCAGCGAGTCGCAATTGCCAGGGCACTTGCGATGGAGCCGAAGGCCCTTCTCTTTGATGAGCCGACTTCAGCCCTTGACCCTGAGCTCGTAGGTGAGGTTCTTAACGTAATGCGTTCGCTCGCTGAAGACGGCATGACGATGGTCGTCGTTACACACGAGATGGCCTTTGCCCGTGATGTTTCAGACAGGGTAATCTTTATGGCAGATGGATACATTGTAGAGGAAGGCGATCCGAAGCAGGTATTCAATGAGCCTAAGGAAGAGAGAACAAAAGCGTTCCTGTCAAGATTTTTGGAGGGATAAAATCATGAAACACTTTGTTATTACAATAAACAGAAGCTTCGGAAGTTTAGGCCGTCCGATTGCCCATAAGCTCTCAGAACTCCTTGGTGTTGAATATTACGACAGGGACATCGTAGAGGCGGCTTCAAAGAAGATGAACTTACCGATTTCTACGATCAGTAATATCGAGGAGAAGAACCACAATGGTTTCTTCTCCATGCTTTTCCCGGTAGGTACCGGACCGATGGAGCAGCAGAAGGCAGTATTCGAGACGCAGGCTGGTTTCATACAGCATGTCGCAGAGAAAGAATCCTGTATTATTGTTGGCAGATGCGCAGATTATGTACTGAAGGATCTTGACTACGTGATGAATGTCTATATTTACGCACCATACGCTGACCGCCTTGCGAACTGCGTCGGACCTCTCCACATGGAAAAATCCGAAGCGAAGAAGATGATAGCAAATGTAGACAAGGCCAGGGATTCTTATCACAGGCTCTATGCGGGTTATCCTGCTGATGATCCTGACCACATGCATTTAATCGTAAACAGCTCCCTGCTTGAAGTCGACGGAACAGCCCAGGCGCTTGCCGCAATCGCAAGGGAAAAATTCGGCGATGACAAAGAGAAACCATGAGAGAGGGTGATGCCTATGGTTTCCAATGTAAAACTCAAGGATTATGAGTACTGCCTGAAGACCATTGATTCACATACCGAGGGCGAGTCCACAAGAATTATCTATGACGGATTTCCAAAGCTAAAAGGAAATACAATCATGGAAAAAAAACAGGATCTGATTGATCATTATGACTATCTGAGAAAAGCCCTGATGCTTGAACCGAGAGGACATCGTGATATGTTCGGGGCAGTCCTTACAGAGCCTGTTCATGAAGAAGCCGATACGGGAGTCATATTCATGGACAGCGGCGGATGCCTGAATATGTGCGGGCACGGCAGCATCGGAACTTCTGCAATGCTTGTGGAAACCGGAATGGTGGATGTAAAGGAACCTTACACAGATGTCGTTCTTGATGCACCTTCCGGAGTCATCCGGGCCCGGGTCCATGTCGTAAATGGTCATGCGGTCGATGTAAGTATCTTAAATGTTCCCTCATTTCTCTATAAAAAAGGTTTAAAAGTGAATATCAGAGGCTATGGAGAGATTCCCTTTGACATATCATTTGGAGGTTCATTTTTCGCACTTGTGAATGCGGAAACGCTTGGGCTTGATTTAGTTCCGTCAAATATCGAGCAGATTACCGACTTAGGCATGGATTTGAGAGACAAAATTAATGCGAGCGTTGAGATTCAGCATCCTTACCTGAACATTAATACGGTGGATCTGGTTGAATTTTACGGACCATCCGACATGAAGGAAGCAGACATGAAAAACTGCGTTATCTTCGGGGATGCCCAGGCGGACAGGTCGCCTTGCGGGACAGGTACTTCAGCCAAGCTTGCAGCGATGTACTCGGAGGGAATGATTGAAAAAGATAAGCCTTTCGTATATGAAAGCATAACCGGTTCATTATTCACCGGGAAGGTCGTGGAAGAAACAGAGGCAGGTCCATATGATGCGATTGTTCCTATGATCAATGGAAGTGCGCACATCACTGGACTAAATAACTGGCTGATAGATGAATCTGATTCCCTGAGGTTTGGATTCCTTCTTGGAAAAGAAGATGCTTTTCCGAAAGGCGAGAGGATACACTAGATTAGAGGTTTTGCCATGGGAGAAAAATTTATTTTTCCGTTAAAACAGGGAATAGGTGCTCCATCAGAACCCGGCGTTTTTGAAGGATCCTCGGTTCGCAGAGGCGAGAAGATTGCAACAAAGCCAGTGGACGGACTCGGCAGCAATATTTTTTCAAGCATTGACGGAATTGTAAAATCAGTTTCTGAAAATGAAATCATAATAGAAAAATCTGATGATTCATCTTCGGATTACATTCATCTTAAAAAAGATGAGCCGCTAAAGATGATCGAGGAATCAGGACTCGTCGGACTTGGCGGTGCAGGCTTCCCAACTTATGCTAAGCTATCGAAACCGATTCCGTCTGAAGGAAGATTCATCATAAATGCAGCGGAGTGTGAGCCGATTCTTTCGCACAACATCGATTCTATTGAGCTCAATCCAAAGCCGCTGATTCGTGGCATCGAAATTGTGATGGAAATACTTAAGGCTCAGAGGGCAACCATTGCAATCAAGGCAAAGCACGAAAAAGCAGTTTCAATTCTGAAAGATGCCTTAAAGGAAAACGGCGACGATAGGATAGATATTCACCTGCTTTCAGATATGTACCCGATGGGTGAGGAAAGAGCCCTTGTCCGGGAGGTCATGGGAAAGCTTCTGACAGTAGACGAGATTCCAATGGCAGCAGGCTGCGTCGTTTCCAATGTCGAGACGGTCGAGAAAATCTATGAAATCGTAGATTTGCAGAAACCATTAATTGACAAGGACGTGACGATTGCAGGAAAGATTAATAATGAAGAAAAAATCCATATCTTTCACAATTTTCCTATTGGCATGACGGTGGCTGATGCATTTGCTCTTGTAGGCGGGGCGTCTTCTGAAGCAGGTGAACTCATCATGGGCGGACCTTTCACAGGAAAGCGGACGAGTCCGGAAAGTCCGATTATTAAGACGACCGGTGGACTCATCGCAACAGAGTGCTTTCCGAAGGGACCGTCAAAAATTGGTTTGCTTGTATGTGCATGCGGAGCTGATGAAAAGAGGCTTAGAGAGCTTGCTGCATCGTATGGTTCAGAGGTCACCGGCGTCGAGTTCTGTAAGCAGGCGCTTGAAACCAGGGGCACGAGAAAGTGCTTAAATCCAGGCAAATGCCCTGGCCAGGTCGCCAAGGTCATGAATCTGAAGAAATCCGGCGCACAGGCGATTTTAATCAGCAACTGCACAGACTGTACGAACACTGTCATGAGCTGTGCACCGAAGCTCGGACTACCTGTCTACCATGCGACAGATTTGCCGCTTCGGGCGTGCAATATTAAACTGGTTAGGAAGATAAAAGAGCATATAGATTGATTATATTTCATACAGTAAAAGCGTATGAATTTTCAAAATAGTTAGTAATTGTTCTTAAATTTTTTTAAGGAGGACATGCTATGTCAATGACAAAGGAAATGGCACTTAAGCACTTGAAAGATCCGGCTGTATTCTGCTGCCGCAGACAGAAAGGACTAAAGATTTCTGAGGCAGACCTCGAGGATCCGGATATTTTCGATGACATGATCGATTCCGGACTGCTCACACTTTCCGACGATGGGCTTACAGTAGAAGAGGTCCTTGGCTCGACGCTTACAACTGACGTTGAGGCGCTCACGCCAATCACAAAGGATGTCCTCGACAAGGTAAACGAAGTTTCAGCACCAGAGCCTGAGACACCGGCTCCTGAAGCACCAGCTGCTCCAGCACCTGCTCCGGCCGCTCCGGCACCTGTACCATTTTCATCATTCAGTGGAAAGGATAATGTAATGCACATTCATATCGGTTCAGCAGATCACATCGAAGATCTTTCTTTTGAAATTCCAATCGGGCCAGGCATGCCGCCAGCACCAGGCATGCCAATTCCTACCGCTCCGGGCGAGACCTTTGTTCCGGCTCCGGGCGCACCAAAGAAAGCAGAGAAGAAGGTAATCCGCACCCTTATTAAGAAGCACATTAAGATTACCGATGCCGAGATCGGAACAGAAACCACTATCAAGGATGGCAAGATTACGATTGATGAGGGCATCATCGAAAAGGCACTGAAGGCAGATCCACTCTGCAAGAGCCTGAAGCTTGATGTCATTCATCCAAATGAGCGGCATATTTATACAGATACCATCATGGATATCTGCCCAATCGCAACAAAGGTCGAAGGCGTTCTTGGTGAGGGCGTTACAAAGGTTGCAGATGGCGTCGTATTCATGCTGACAGGTGTTGACGAGGACGGCGTTCAGGTTCATGAGTTCGGTTCCTCAGAAGGCTTCCTTGATGAGAAGATGTATTTCGGACATCCAGGCTGCGCAGATGAAAATGATATTATCATCAGATGCCATGCCGTCATCGCATCAAAGTCAGGCATGACCAGACCTGGTCCATTTGCAGCACATAAGTGCGAGGACGTTATTATCCAGGCAGTCCGTGATCAGCTCAAGACCTACGAAGGCGAAGTCGTACGTGAAGAGAAATGCGAAGACCTCCGTCGTGAAGGAAACCCTCGTGTTGTTCTAGTCAAGGAAATCATGGGACAGGGCGCAATGCACGATAATGTCATCTGTCCGACAGAGCCATGCGGCGTCTTCGGTGGCCAGAAGAATGTTGACTGCGGCAATGTGCCAATCATGCTGACACCGAACCAGGTTCGTGATGGTTCCATCCACGCACTGACCTGCATCGGACCGGCAACCAAGGAAATGACAAGACATTATATTCGTGAACCGCTGGTTGAAGGACTTGCAGAAGATGAGGAATTAGACTTAATAGGCGTTATCTTCGTAGGTTCACCTCAGGTAAACGACGAGAAGATGTGGGTTTCAGAAAGACTTGGCTCACTTCTTGAATCACTCGATATCGACGGCTGCATCATCACGACCGAGGGCTTCGGCAACAACCACATCGATTTCATCCAGCACATTGGACAGGCTGGAAAGCGTGGCATCCCGGTTGTCGGTGTTTCCTTCTGCGCATACCAGGGCCAGCTCGTTGTCGGCAACAAGTACGCAACAGCAATGGTCGAGGAGAACATGGATGCAGGCGGATTTGAAAATAATATCGCCGGATGCTCATGCGTCACAAAGGAAGTCGCAGCAAGAGCAATCCAGATGCTTAAGAACAAGATGTCAGGCGTTGAAGTAAAGCCAGCTGAGAAGAAGTGGAATAACGACATTATCAATGCAAATAACAAGCTTCTTGGACTTAAGGAAACTGTTCTTGTAGAGAGCGGAACACTGCACTAATTAATTGAGCGAACTTAGCCTGAATTTTTCAGAAATTTCAGTTGATTTGTAACAGAGATTTTCAGTTGAACAGCAGTCGGGTATCGTAGAACTTCAAGTTTTAGAGGATGTAAGTTATGGAAGATTTGATTTATGACCAGAAAAAGAAACCATCAATTCTGGATGACATTACAATAAATCCAGTCCAGATGAGAGGCTTCGTCAAGGAAATTGTTGATGATCAAATAAAAGTACATATTGCAGGAAGGCTTGGCGTTATTTCTGTAAAGCAGGACCTCATCAAAGAGGCAGGATCGATTTTTCAGGGCGACAATCTGACATTCTACTTCAGCTTCGTGAAGGTTGTCGATGAGCCTCTGGATTATGACCTGTTCCCATTTGAGGGTGAAGGTGAATTTACCCCAGTCCTTGTCGGTGGAAAACTCATCGAGGTAAACGACACCGCCGTAAAACTTGAAATCACTGGAAATCTTGGAACAATCGCAGTACCGAGAAGATGGATTTTTACAGATTATCCGCTGAAGGAAGGACTGCTCACACAGTTTTATTTCAGTCCGCTGAAGAAGCTTGAAATAAAACAGGCGGTTGCCTAATGACAAATAATCTGTCGGCCAAATTATTTTCACATATGTGATTATGAAATCAGCAGTATATTTTGTAAAGAATTATAGTTTACATTAATACTAGAAAATTTTCTTGTATTTAGCATAGTGAAGATCGTTTGAAAAAACGAATTTTGCTGGTACATTAAATTGTACGAGGCGTAGAAAGGAAACATTATGAGTTTAACAGTTGTAGAAGGAATGCAGTCAGAGATCTTCGTTCCGATTACTCCGGAACCCGTATTTACAGAATTAAAGAAACCACTTTCAGAATGCAAGGTCGCCTTCATCACTGCAGGCGGCATCCACAAGAAGAGCCAGGTGCCATTCAATACATCAGGCGATTTTTCTTACAGGGTCATCGAAAAGGACACGCCGTCAAGCGAACTCATGGTTACGCACGGCGGCTTCGATAACTCCGATATCAATAAGGATGTCAATGCGATGTTCCCAATCGACAGACTTCACGAGCTTGTCGATGCCGGCTTTATCGGTTCCCTTGCAGACGAGACCTACACCTTTATGGGCGGCGGCGGAAATGTTGAGAAGTTCAGAAACGAGACTGGCCCAGAAATCGCAAAGAAACTGAAGGCGCAGGGCGTTGATGTCGTTCTCTGTACAGGCGGCTGCGGAACCTGCCACAGGTCTGCAACAATCGTTACACGTTGCTGCGAGAAAGAGGGCATGAGCTGCTGCGTCATCGCTGCACTTCCTCCTATTGCAAAGCAGCAGGGAGCACCGAGAATTACCGCTCCGCACGTTCCAATCGGATCAAACGCCGGCGAGCCAAACAACATCCCGATGCAGACAGCAATTGTTAAGGAATCACTTGAGTGGGTAAGGGATTGTCCGTCTTATAATCAGATTAAGGTATTACCTTATGAGTATAGGCACAACGTGTGATTGCAGAACCCCCTGAGCTTGAGGGGGCAACAGCACGCAGTGCTGCGTAATCACACTAGAAAATGGAGAAAAGTTTTATGAAGCGAGCCGCCCCAATCTTCGTTATATTAGCCGGAATCCTCTGGGGCACAATGGGAACCTTAGTGCGAAATCTCAATGCATGTGGACTTAATTCACTCGATATCGTTTTGATCAGGGCACAGGGTTCAACCTTATTATTATTTTTGTACCTCATCATTTTTAACAGAGCAGCTTTCAAAATTAAGCTGAAAGATCTCTGGGTATTTCTTGGAACGGGAATCGCCAGTATTGTATTCTTTAATGCATGCTATTTTTATGCATTGGAGCAGATGACAATGGCAACGGCCTGTGTTCTCCTCTACACGGCACCAGCCTTTGTAATTATTCTTTCTGCAATTCTGTTTCATGAGAAGGTCACGAAGAAAAAATTTATTTGTCTGATTATGGTATTTGCAGGCTGTGTTTTCGTGACGGGTATGATAGGCGGGGAAAATAAGCTTACACTGATCGGATTTCTTGCCGGACTTGGCTCAGGATTAGGGTATGCATTATATTCAATCTTTGGAAGATATGCAATAGAGAAAGGCTATTCGTCTATTACGATTACGTTTTATACCTTCCTGATTGCCGGTCTTTCTACAATGATTTTTGCAAATCCTTTTACCTGCTGGACCAGGGCCTTTTCGACAACAACAACAGGTATTTCGGCAGTCATGATGGCACTTGCCTGCACGATCGCCCCGTTTATGCTTTATACAATTGGACTTCAGTACATTGAAAATGGGGTGGCTTCAATGATGGCGACAATCGAGCCTGTTACCTCAGCGATATGTGGAATTATTTTCTTTCATGAAAAAATAACGCTCGAAATCCTTATTGGAATGATTCTTGTTTTCTCCGGGATTATTATTTGCAATATTTCATTCGGTGGGAAGAAACAAATAACCGCTGGCAAGTGATATTATGTTTGAAATAGAAATAATACGTCTGCCTTCATGTAATGTTCTTTTATGATATGTGATTTCATGATTATGAATTTGAAGCATTATTCTCTGCGAATTTCTCCCGGATTAAATACATAAAATTCTTTGCAGCCGGGCTGACGGCACCCTTATCGAGATAACAGATGCCAATTTCCCTGTCGAAATAAGGTTTCAGCGGGATTGCATGAACCATGTATAAAAGGTCTTTTACGACGAGCATCGGCAGGATGGAGATTCCAAGATGTGCGGCGACCATGGAGACAATGGCATGATCATCTCTTGATGTAAGACGGGTATCAGGTTTGATACCCGTTTTTTGTATCATGTGGTGTATGTCGTAGTCCGTGCCCTCGGCCGAAATGATAAATGGCTGCTGCTCAAATTCTTTGATGTCGAATTCTTTCATGCTCGTGTAGGGTTCTTCCTTTGGAAGAATGGCGACTAAGGGATCACGCATCAGCGGAATGAAATGAAGGGTGTCAATATTTCTGCGGCTTAAGATGCCAAAATCTGCGGCCTCATCATTCACCCAGTTTACGATTTCGTCAGTACCGCCTTCGAGCAGCGTAATGCCAATGCCTGGATATTTTTCTTCATAAGAATGAATGATTTCAGGAAGAATAATTCTGGAGGTGCTTGCGAAACAGGCAATTGTCATGTGACCGGAATTCAGGCTATTCATGGCGGCAACCTTCTGCTCGAGGATGCCGTTGTCATTCAAGAGCTTGCGCACGGTAGGCAGAATTTCTTCAGCATTTGGCGTCAGGAAAACACCATTTTTCGTACGACGGAAAAGCGTAATACCGAGGTCGTCCTCGAGGCTTTTCAGCATCTTGCTCACGCCAGGCTGCGAATAGCCAGTCCGCTCGGCGGTTCTTGTAAAGCTTTTTGTAATTGCTACATCAGCAAAAAGGCGGTATTTATTCAGGTCCATGATGCGCCTCCGGGTTATTACGTTAAAGTACTAATAAAATGAAATTATAATTTACTTTGCGATTTGTTTCAATCCATAATATTTTGTATAATAGGCACAATTTTTTATGGAGAAAGGTGAATATGGGCTTTCGCTTGCAAAGATCACGGCGATCACGACGATGAATTTCGGCGTGCAGCTTTCTGTGGATTTACTCAGTGTAAAAGTAATTGACAAACTTGGATACAGACGAAGCATCCTGATTGTCGAGGCCTGCCCGACTGAAGGAAAAGAGGCAGCGATGAGCCTTCTTCATTCCTTCTACTGCTGGGGCCAGCTTGCTGTCGTGCTTCTTTCGACGCTTTTCTTCAGCATTTTTGGCATCGAAAAGTGGCATATTCTGGCCTGTATCTGATGGCTGACCCGACACTTGTCGGATTAGTTTCCAATGCGAATAAGGGGAATCTCCACAGCGGGCTTATGGTCGCAATCATTTTCCCGATTATCATGTTTGTTTCAAATATGATCAGTTCTAAGAAAATTAATAATAAAGCATAATAATAACATTGCACAAAATGAATTGTGAAAATAATGATGCTGATTTGTGGTATATAAAATTTTGTTGTGATAGAATATCACCGTTTGAAATCAAATATTCGATTTCAAAAATACATTAGTGTAAAATGTTTTATCAGCAGAGTTTTGGAGGAAAAAATGTCAGAATTAACATCATGCTATATTTCGAATTTATATGATCTTGATCAGACAATTGCAAGGGAGCTTTTTACCGGGAAGACGTATCCGTGGGAAGTACTTGACGACATCGAGGACTTCATTCTGAAACTCGGCCCGACACTTGACCCTACAATATTCACTGAAATTAGTGAGCATGTCTGGGTTGCAAAGTCAGTTACCATTGCAAAGACCGCCACAATAAATGGTCCCTGCATTATCGATGAAAATACAGAAGTCCGCCCGGGTGCGTTCATCCGCGGCAAGGCTATCGTTGGAAAAGACTGCGTCGTAGGAAACTCTACTGAGCTCAAGAATGTCGTATTATTCAATCATGTTCAGGTGCCGCATTATAATTATGTCGGCGACTCAGTCTTAGGATTCTTCTCACATATGGGTGCGGGCTCAATCACTTCAAACGTAAAGAGCGACAAGACGCATGTCCATGTCAAGAGTGCTTCTGAGGGTGAAATCGACACAGGCCGCAAGAAGTTCGGTGCAATGCTTGGCGACCATGTCGAGGTTGGATGCAACTCAGTCTTAAATCCAGGCACTGTAATCGGAAGAAACACAAATATCTACCCGGTTTCCTGTGTCCGCGGCGTCGTTCCAGCTGATTCCATCTGGAAGAACGAGCAGCCGCATGAGATTATCTCTAAGAAAATGTGATGTATTTGCTACTTGGCTACCACAAGAGCTATAATCAATGGATGTGTTAGCTTACTGATCAGATGAAAAATAGCAATCGGCTACCACATAGCTGAATAGAGCGCAATGTGTTAGCCACAATGCAAATTAGTTAACAAATAAT
>ONHZ01000005.1 GCA_900317755.1 uncultured Lachnospiraceae bacterium | reverse complement strand
CTTTGCTGCTTAGCAGCAACATTATGTGCTCTGACGACATGCCACGATTTTGCTATGCAAATATCGTGGCAATACCTCTGAACCCCGCGAGGCGCCTCGCGTGAGATAACATCGACATGCGGGAGCGTAAATTGCTTCAAGGCTTTTTCTTAGATAGTTTTGTCCTTCTCGCGCTTAATTACCTTCACAATTACAGTTTCGAGATAATCCTGTCCACCAGTCCCGTGAATTCAGGCTCAACCTTGCGGCCGGCTTCTAAGACCTCTTCTTCGGTGAGAGGTGTCGGGGAGATGCCTGCGGCGAGGTTTGAGACTACGGAAATGCCAAGAATCTTCATGCCCATGTGATTTGCTGCGATGGTTTCGCATGCAGTAGACATGCCGACGGCATCAGCACCGATGGTCTTTAAGAAACGAATCTCTGCCGGGCTTTCGTAATTCGGTCCTTTTGTCTGGACATAGACGCCTTCCTTGAGCGGGATATTAAGCTCCGCGGCGCAGTCCTTAGCGAGTGCCTGTAAATCCTCATCATAGATATGTGACATATCCGGGAAACGGTTTCCTAGCTCGTCAATATTCGATCCACGAAGAGGTGATGGCAGGAAAAATGAAATCTGGTCTGTAATCAGCATCAGGTCGCCGGCGGAAAAATCAGAATTGATTCCGCCAGATGCATTTGTAACGAAGAAAGTCTCTGCTCCAAAGAGCTTCATGAGACGGACCGGCATGACAACATCCGTCATATCGTATCCTTCATAAAAATGCACCCTGCCCTGCATTACCACTACAGGAACCTTATCCACATAGCCAAATACGAACTGTCCCTTATGGCCTGGCGCAGTAGAAACAGGAAATCCTTCAATGTCCTTATACGAAACTGTTGCAACCTTCTCAATATGGTCTGCATAGTTTCCAAGTCCGCTTCCAAGCGTAAGCGCTACTCTCGGAACAAAATCCGTCTTCGCGCGAACTGACGCAAGTGCTCTCTCGAGCTTTTCATAAATTTCTGACATAAAACTCTCCTAAGTCAAAAAATAAATGGACTAAAGCAAACTGTATTAATATATCATACTTTCAAATAAAAATGAATGAAAATTTTTCCTCTTAGAAAAATAATTTATCAAAACTGCTGGCAAGTTCAATGATTAATATCATAATAAAAAAGAACCGGCACAAATAATTGCACCGGTCACTTTGTTCAATCTTTATCAGGCTTGCAAACTATGTTTGCTCGCTAATAACTTATTTAAGCTGGGCAGCAACTTCTGCAGCGAAGTCCTCTTCAACCTTTTCGATGCCTTCGCCTGTCTCGAAACGAACGACGTCAGCAATCTCAAGTGTTGTATTCTCAGCCTTGGCAACTGCCTCAAGGTACTTACCAACTGTCTGCTTGCCGTCTTCTGCCTTTACATATACCTGGTCAAGAAGGCAGACTTCCTTGAGTTCCTTGGAAATTCTTCCCTTGATCATGCCTTCCTTAACCTTCTCAGGCTTTGAGGCTTCCTTTTCATTGTTTTCGATCTGGGCACGGATAATCTCTGTCTCATGGTCGATGTATTCCTGGTCAACATCTGAATCGCGGATGTACTTTGGATTCATAGCTGCGACCTGCATTGCTACGTTTGTAAGGGCTTCCTTTACACCGTCTGTAACGTTTGATGCCTTTGCAGAAACTAAAACTGCGATTCTTCCGCCGCCGTGGATGTAAGAAACGATAGCACCCTCTGTCTGTGTGAGCTTCTTGAATCTTCTGATTGTGAGGTTCTCGCCGATGACAGCAATCTTGTCAACAAGAGCTTCCTTAACAGTCTTGCTGGCATCCTTCTCCCACTTCTCAGCAAGGAATGCGTCGATATCAGCAGCATCTGTATGAAGAGCCTGTGCAGCAACATCTGCAACGAACTCCTGGAAGGTTTCGTTCTTTGCAACGAAATCTGTTTCTGAATTTACTTCTACGATTGAAGCTGTATTGCCTTCAACTAATGTAGCGCAGAGGCCTTCTGCAGCGACCTTGTTTGCACGCTTCTCAGCCTTTGCCTGTCCGTTCTTTCTAAGGAATTCAACTGCGGCATCCATATCGCCGTCAGTCTCTGTAAGTGCCTTCTTGCACTCCATCATCCCCGCACCAGTTTCCTCGCGGAGATCCTTTACCATCTTTGCTGTAATTGCAGCCATTTTTGTCTCCTTTTCTTAAATAAAAAAGGTGCTGTATTTGTGATTCACTTTCGAGCTCTCCGCTCCGAAATCCAATCAGATAAACACGGCACCGAAAATAGTTTTTTATTAACGTTTACTCAATTACTCTGCGTCTGCAGGAGCTTCCTCAGTTTCGCTCTTGCTCTCGGCAAGTGCCTCAGCGCCTTCCTTTGCTTCGATAACAGCGTCTGCCATTGTCTCTGTGATAAGCTTTACGGCACGGATAGCATCGTCATTTCCAGGGATGACATAGTCAAGCTCGTCTGGATCTGAGTTTGTATCAGCGATTCCGATGATTGTGATGCCAAGCGTACGTGCCTCAGAAATGCAGATGTGCTCCTTCTTTGGATCTACTACGAAGATAACATCAGGAAGCTTCTTCATTTCCTTGATTCCGCCGATGTTTCTCTCGAGCTTTTCCTTTTCCTTAAGGATGTTCTGAACTTCCTTCTTTGGAAGTACGTCAAATGTACCATCCTCTTCCATCTTGTAGATCTTCTCAAGACGGGCAATTCTTGTCTGAATAGTCTTGAAGTTTGTAAGCATACCGCCAAGCCAGCGCTGGTTTACATAGTACATACCGCAGCGGGTTGCCTCTTCAGCGATGGTATCCTGTGCCTGCTTCTTCGTACCTACGAAGAGAACTGTACCGCCCTGCTGAACGATATCAAAGATGCAGTTGTATGCATCATCTACAAGACCAACTGTCTTCTGGAGATCGATAATGTGGATTCCGTTTCTCTCTGAATAGATGTACGGAGCCATCTTAGGATTCCATCTTCTCGTCTGATGACCAAAGTGAACACCTGCTTCGAGAAGCTGCTTCATTGAAACTACACTCATTTTAACCTTCCTTTCGGTTCTGGACTAAGTCCAATCTTCCATGTCCCTCATATGTCTGGGAAACCTGACTGACTGCCTTCGACCGGCGGACCGCAATATATGGGCTGTCTGTAAATGTCGAGGTGTCATCATCGGGCACCGTCCCGGATATCAGGGCATGTGTTTTTTCTTCTGCCGGGACTATTCCCGGCTCAAAACGCAACGAATGGTATTTTATCACGAAGTGATGAACTATGCAAGAAAAATTTAATGATTATTTTGAAGTAATCGTATGTACGATTTCGTCGTAGCTTGCACCTTTTTTGATATTGTAGGAGCCATTTCGAATATATCTGTCGTAATTATTTGACTCAAGATATTCATTGAAATCACTTTCATCATCAATAATGCCAGCATCATGAAGATTCTTTACAACTACGCGTGAATCCTGGCCGCCTGTAATTGTAATGGTTCCAAAATCTGAAGAAGGCGCATCTGCAGAATCACTGTCATTGGAAGTATCAATGTTTTTCTTTACATCATCTGGCGTAAGCTCGGTTTTGGTAGTAACACTGCCATCGGAATTTTCAGTACCTGAGCTATTTTGAGCGCCAGATGCAGTATCTGCCCCTGAGTCCAGTGCCCCCGATGCTGCCGGCGGGATAGGTCCGTTTTTTGAAGAATTCTCTGTGCTCTCCGTCATTCCGAGCGCAAGCGCCTTTTTCTTTATTTCTTCATCAGAAAGCGTAGGCTTGTAAAATATAAGCCCTATTGAAAATAATATGGCCGTAACAAGTATGCCTACCCCGAGCCCTCTGAAATAATATTTTTTCTTCATGATTTATTTCCTTCATCGAAAAGGCCAAGGATCAGCTTTACCTCTCCCACACCCTTGCCAAGATTCTTTGCAATTTCAACTTCTGAATACCCCTGCTTATATAAAGCCAGAACCTTTTCATTTATTGACTTCTCACCAGGTCTTTTTTCGTTTTCAGACTTTTCATTTGAAATTTCTTTTTCAAAAGCCGCCTTCAGATCATTTAAATCTGAAATTCCAAGATTCTCAGTCTTTACAGAATCACCAGAAGCATCCTGCACTTCTTCCTCGGAAGTATCCATTTTTGAATTTTCTGAAGAAACGGATTCTGAAGCCTCATCATCTTTCCTACTATTCGAAAAAGCTGAAGCATTCTTTATGTCCTCAGCAGTGACCTCGATATTCATTTTCTTAAGCTCTTCAGCTTTTTCCTCTATGGATGACCTGAACGCCCGAAGATAATCCTCTTCATACGCTAGCTTTTTGGAAAGCTTGTCTATCTTCTGCTCCTTATCGGAAAGCATAGAATAAATAAAAGTGATCTGATCGTGGGATTTGTTCACAGACTCAAGGGTCTTCTCTGAATTTTCATTAAAATTCTTTATGACAGTATCGCCATATTCACCAATCGAAAGAAGCTTGTTGTCCGTATCCTTGTCCGTTTCAGCCTCAATCCTGGCAATCGCATCTTCTGTTTTTTCATCGATGGATGCCTGAATCTTCTCAGAAGCAGCATCCAGCTCCTGCTTGAGAAGGACATTGATCTCTTTTTCAGAAAGCTTCTTTATATATTCAATATCTGAATCAGATAATTTTTCAGTCACAAAAAAAGAAAGTGTGAAGAAAAATAATCCCGCAACAATGAGTACTATTTCAAGTGCCAGCATAAAAACCTCTAAATCTTAATATCAAAAGAGCCGTGTTCATTCTTTACCTTTACAGAACCATCAGACTCAAAAAATTCGTGCTGCTTCTTTTCTTTCTTCTCACGGTCACCGCCGTTTCCTTCGTACGTGCCGTTTCCGCCAGATCCATTCTCATCAACTTTTGCATTATTTTCTGCAGCGTTTTCTTTGCCATTTACCTGGTGAAGCTTTACCTCGGCTGCCTGCTCTGAAAACTGCGAGATATTCTGCTGCTGGACCAATGGCTGCTGATCATCAGCTACCTTATTCTGGGAGACCTCTGCAGTATTCTGAATCATCCCGTTAAATTCTACCGGACGTATGATCATAGGTTTGTTACCTCAACCCTTCCATTCTTCTTCTGGAATCTGCAGAAGGACCGCTTTTCTTTTGTCGTGGTCGAAAGCTCAGAAACGGCAACTGTGACCCCCGGAAATACATCACGCCTGACATCGACGCTCGCCCTCACTGAATGAAGCATATCCTGATGAAGAGCGTTATACTCTGTCCTGAGTCCCTGAAGATTCTTTCTCAAATCATTCAGTTCATTTAGCAGCATCTGCATATATTCACGGTTTTTATCGTCGAGGGTTCCGCCCTTTGATAAAAAGTCACTATATGTCCTTATCACTGGCGTAATTCTGTTTATCTTCATATTAATTCCAGTGATTTCCTTGTTCAGGAATGCATATCTTTCCTTTTTTTCAGGTGCAATACCGACCTCAATCCTTGTCGGTGCACCCATATCGGAGCCGATCGTCTGTGAAAGCACCTTACCACCTGCACGTACTACGCCGCCTAAAATAAAGCCCTTCTTTTCCTCGACTAAAACATCTCCGCCAGCATTTACATCTGAATAAAGAATGGAGCCCGTCTCCACATATCCTCCAGCGAACACCCTGGCATTTTCAATAAACTGGGAAATGACATTGCTTTTTGACTCCAGCATGCCACTGTGCTTGCCATGAATCCCACATTTGACAATAATCTGCCCGCCGGCTTTTAAGAATGCAGCTTCTACTACGCCATCTACAACGATATCCCCGCCTGCGGAAACGGTAAAGCCGCCTCTGACATTTCCAGCAATATGGACATTTCCGCTGTAGTTGATATTTCCTGTCGAATTGTCAACATCGGCTGGAATCTCAAGAACATCTGAAACAAAGACCTGGTCGTCTATCAACGCGACATGGCCATCCACATTTGACCTGATCTCAGTCTTGTCTTCATTTATTTCTACATTCCTGCTAAAAGAAAGTTTTTTTGAATGGACTTCTCTGGTAGGAATTTCTTTTCCATAGATATCCTTGCCTCTTTCTCCCATATCCGCAGGAATCAGCCGTGCAAGAAGATCACCTTTCTTTACCTCACAAATTGTATTTAATTCTTTATAATTTACAGAGCCGTCTTCATTAAGCTTTGGCTTCAGCGTTGGATTTGTATTAAAGAAATATTCTATCTTTGCATCATGTCCTATTCTTGGCAGCTTCCCATTTGCAAAGTTATAGTCAGTGGCATAGCATCTGTCATTAAAAAATTCAATGATCGCATCCTGATCTATGCCAAAAATAATGCCAAGATTATTCAGTCTGTTTATGATATCCCTGGAATCCAGTAAAGAACCATTCAGTGATGGAGGCATGAACCGGCAGACTGCCTTCATTCGGTCTAATGAGACCCTCACCTTCATATATTCAGAAAATTCGCTTCCGCTTCCGATGCCGATATACATGGTTTCTTCGGTATCTGAATTCAGCTTTGAAGAGAATTCATTCATGTCGAAATCTGTATAGCCTTCGGCGGTTAAATATTCCAATGCCTCTTTCATCGGGAAGCGCACTCCGCCGTCAGATGGAGGGTAAAAATGACAAATTGAGTCATTTTCCACTATTTCTATTTGAAAATATCCATTCTGCTGCGGCATAGTTCCCTCCCTAAGTCAGCATATACATGTAGTCGCCCATTGTCTTTCTCATCTTCATAAGAGCTTTCGTATGAAGCTGTGACACTCTTGATTCTGATACTTCCATGACCTTAGAAATTTCCTTCAGTGAAAGATCTTCATAATAATAAAGAACGATCACCTTCTTTTCTTTTTCTGTAAGGTCTTCGAGCGCATCCTGAAGGACTTCCTTTAATTCATCCTTTGTAACCTTTTCCTCAGGCTCTGCAAATGTGACATTGTGTCTGGCATCTGACACTGGCTCTGATCCCGCCTCCATGAATTCATTCAGTGAAATCAGATTTGTGACATTTACCTGAGACTGCCATGAGACATATTCATCATCAGAAATGCCAAGCTTCTCAGCAATTTCATTATCAGATGCAGCCTTTCCGGTATCCTTTTCAACAGATTTCGCTGCCTCTTCAATCTGTCTCTGCTTCTGTCTGATGGTCCTGGGAATCCAGTCCATCTTCCGAATCTGATCCAGGATAGCTCCCCGGATTCGAAGCGAAGCATAAGTTTCGAACTTTATATCTTTAGAATAGTCAAATTTGTCAATTGCATCAATAAGTCCGAAAATTCCGTATCCTACCAGATCGTCAAACTCTACATTATTCCCAAGATACATATAGAGTCTTCCAGCCACGGTCTTTACCAGGGGAGCATAGGCAATAATAATCTTTTCCCTGAGTGCAGGGCTTGGATTCTTTGAATATTCTTCCCATAGCATTTCTTTTTCGGTTTCTTTATTTTTCATTTAATCCCCCGTAGAAATCAAGCGAGTAATTATTCGTCAGCATCTTCATCTGAATCTTCTTCTGAAGAAGACGCTTCCCCATCTTCTTTTTCTTCAAGAGCCTCTTTAATATCCTTCGTCCTGAAGAAATATCTATCCAGCACTACTCTGATCACTATTCCAATGATACCAAAAATAATAACAGAAAATAATAGTCTTTCAACATATACTTTTAATCCTACCTGCTGAACAATAGATAATATACAGGCGATCAGCGCAGCAGCAAGCGTAATCATAATAGGAATCGTCTTTGTATTTGCAGGCCTTACCTTTGTCGTTTTTTCTGTTTTCTCTTCAGATGCTGAAGAAGCATTCTTTTCTTCTTTTTCTTCTGCCATAATTTATATAATCTTTTCAGGCTTTCCGACAGCTTTGATCAGATAATTCCCATTTTCTGAATAAATCTCCACTGTCCGCCCATAATTTGCTCCGCAGTCTTCTGAAACCAGCCTTATTCCAAGCTCCTTTAATTTTTTCCTGGAGGCTTCTGCATTCCTGTCACCAACATTAATCGTGCTTGAGCTTCCTGAAATATTAAACATCTTAGCACCGCCTGCAATTTTTGCCACCAGCCTGGATCTGTTCGCCCCAGCCTTGATCATATCATCCAAAAGCTTCTGAATGCCTGTATCTGCAAATTTGGCAATATTTGAATTGTTCCGAATCTGTGTACTGTCAGGCAGCATGATGTGGGCAAGTCCGGTGACTTTCGTGGTCGGATCCCATAATGCGATCCCGATGCATGAGCCTAATCCAATAGTGGTAAGATTGTCCGGAGCCTTTACAACTTTAAGGTCTGCCATGCCGACCTTAATCATTTCCCCCATACACCATCCTCCATCAGACAGGCAAACCCAGCGAAGAAATAATCTTCTTGTAAGAATCTCCCTCCGGCATCAGGATGAAATATCCCTTAATGCTTTCGGATGTGCCAATCTCAGTATTGATAAGAAGGGCATTGTCACCAACCATGCCAAATTCTATGGCTGGTACTGAAAGTATCGCAGCCGCCATATCTATTGAAATAGATGGAACAGTCGGAGTAATCGTAAGATTCGTAAGCCCTGACAGTGCGGAAAGATAGGCACCGGAAATGATATTGCCTATTTCCTTCAATGCTGAAAGATCCATCTCATCAAAATCCTTATCGTATGAAGGATCACGCATCATAAGCTTGTTGACAAGATGGTGGGCAGAAGGAAGATCCATGAGAAACATCATCGAACCCTGTATGTCAGTCTCAACCCCAAGCATAATGCCGACTACCACCTGATCTTCAGAGCCAATGGCACCGCCGATCTTCTCGACAGGAAGAAGCTCAACCTTCGGAACAGACATGTCCATCTTCATACCGAGCATATTTGCAATTGCAGTAGTAGCATTGCCTGCTCCGATATTGCCGATTTCCTTCAGCACATCAAAATATTTAGCATTCAGTTCATCAAAATCCGTTGCCATATTTCACCCCGTCATAATCATTTTCTGGACTTTGAAGCTACCGGATCAATTATCGCTGAAATCTCAAAAAGCGAAACAAGATTGTCCCCATTTTTACCAATTCCATTAATGAATGTAGCATTGTTTCCTTTTGCGTTCGAAGCGACTCTGTCTATATCGGATTCACCAAGAGAGACGACTTCCTTTACCTCATCAACCAGTATCCCGACGAGCCCCTGTTCTTCGAGCTTTAAGATGATGATTCTCGATGCCTTTGACTCAACATCCTTTTCAAGTCCCATCTTCAAACGGACGCTCATTACAGGCACTACCTCGCCACGGAGATTGATGATGCCGGCATAATATGATGGCGCCTTTGGAACCCTTGTGATCGGCTGCATACGAACAATATTGTCAACATAAGAAATGTCGATTCCGTACTGCTCGGAGCCAATCATGACTACGATATACTGCTTTTTCTCTTCCTCGATATTTTCCAGTTCTAATTCGCTCATATTAACCCCCATTATACCAGTGAATTCACATCCAGAATCAATGCAAGTTCACCATCGCCTAAGATCGTGGCACCGCTGATATATTTATTATTATCTATGACTTTTCCTAGCGATTTTATGACGATTTCCTGCTGACCGATCAGATTGTCTACGACTATGCCTGCATAGCTGTCACCAATGGTAACGACAACTACTGTAAGGTCCTTTGCATCTTTATTCTGATCAGGACAGTCAAGGAGATCTCCTAACCTTATGATAGGAATGACATTTCCCCTTAAGTAAATGACCTCACGTGCCTCGACATATTTGATATCTGAAACCGGGATATTCTCGATGTTATTGATATTTGCAAGTGCAATGGCATATTTTTCTTTTCCGATCTCGACCAATAATGCCTGGATGATCGCAAGGGTAAGCGGAAGTCTGACAGTAAAGGTGGTTCCTTCTCCAAGCTCACTCTTTACTGAAACGTCGCCGCCTAATGCTTCGACATTGCTTTTTACAACATCAAGTCCTACACCTCTTCCTGAAATGTCTGTAATCTCCTTCGACATAGAAAATCCAGGCATGAACAGGAAATTGATAATGTCCTTCTTTGAAAGCTTTTCAGCGTCCTCTGCAGAAACCAGGCCTCTTTCAATAGCCTTACCTTTTACTGCCTCTGTATCGATTCCGGCACCATCATCACCGACTTCGATAATGACATTATTGCCTTCCTGGTATGCATTGAGGAAAATATTTCCTGTCTTCGGCTTTCCATTCTTTTCACGGGTCTCGGGATCCTCGATACCGTGGTCAGCAGAATTTCGAAGCAGATGCTGAAGCGGATCACCGATCTGGTCTACAACCGTCCTGTCAAGCTCTGTGTCCTCACCAGTCATGACAAGCTCCATAGGCTTATTGAGCTTTCTGGAAAGATCACGGATCATCCTCGGGAATTTGTTTACTGTATTTTCAATAGGAACCATTCGAACCTTCATGACTGATTCATGAAGTGTCGTCGTAATTCGCTCGAGATATTCGATCTGCTCATGGAGCTGTGAATTGGAGGAGCCGGCATTATCTGAATTTGAAATGGAAACAAGTGAATTCTTTGCGATAATAAGCTCTGAAACCTGATTCATAAGGGCATCGAGCTTTTCAATATCAACCCTTACTGTACGGGCAGTAACAGGCTTTGCAACTGGCTTCCCAGCAGGCTTCTTTGCTGCAGGCGCACCTGCCGTCTTTTCGGCTGCCGGTGCATTTGAACTTCCCGATGCCCGAGGAGCCTTCTTTGCATTCTCTTCAGGAGCCTTTTCTTCTGCCTGGTCTGAATCACTCTTGTAGGTATCAAGCGTAACCTCTTCACCAACTGCCTTATCAATTTCTGAGACGTTCTCGATCGCCGCCTTTATCTTGTCGAAGCTTTCCATAGAGGCAGCAATAACAGAAAATGAAAGATCGAATTTCTCATCTTCGATATCCTGTGAGGATGGTGAATATACGACAATCTCACCGAATTCTTCTATTGCCTTGAATACGAGAAATGCCCTTGCAGCCTTCAACAGGCAGTCATTCCTCACATAAATCGTAAATGCATACAGCTTCTTTCCTGCATCAAGCGCTTCCTGCATTGCATTTCTATTGGAATCATCAAGGGAAATCTGAAGATACTCAGGCGTGTCAGAACTTTCGGCCTTTTCCTCTTTCTGCTGAGGTGCAGGTGCTTCCTTTTTCGCAGGCTCTGCCCCAGGAAGAAATGTGTTCAGCTTTTCAATAAGCGCCTGATTCTCTTCATCGCCCTCGCTGGAAGTAGCCTTGATATTATCAAGGTATTTCTCTATTGCATCAAGGCACTGGAACAAAACATCTATCATGTCAGAAGTAACCTTCACGGTTCCATTCCTGACCTCAGAAAAGACATTCTCCATGTCATGTGTAAGATGCTGCATATTCTTGAAGCCCATCGTACCGGCCATACCCTTCAGGGAATGTGCCGCACGGAAGATTTCATTAATCGTATCCGTATTCTCAGGCTCTTTCTCCAATATCATAATATTGTCTGAAAGACTTTGAATATGCTCATTTGTTTCATCAATGAAAATATCCAGATACTGACTGACGTCCATTACAAAACCCCCAATTTCTTCATAATTGACTGTGCTATATTTCCAAGCGGCTCGACTTCATTCGAAAGACCTGTATCCTTTACCGCTTTTGGCATTCCATAAACTACAGAACTTTCCTCATCCTGGGAAATAACAAAAGTATTCTTCACAGAGCTAAGCTCAGCGATCCCCGTCGTTCCATCCATTCCCATGCCAGTCAGGACAACACATAAAATATTGTTCACCTGACAGTCTGCGACTGACCTGATGGTGACATCTGCACAGGGCTTCAGGCTGTTCTCCGCTGCCCCGTCATATACCTTTGCTGCAAGCGCCCCATGTGAATCATTTATGATCTCAAGGTGCCTTCCACCCGGTGCGATATAGATGGTATTTTTTAATAATACTTCTCCATCTTCAGCTTCTTTTACCATTAAGTGTGACTTTTCGCTAAGCCTTTCTGCGAGCGGCTTTGTAAAGCCATAAGGCATATGCTGCACAATGACAAAGGGAACAGGAATGTCCTTTGTAATGAGCGGGATCACCTTATGCAAAGCCTGCGGGCCACCTGTAGAGCATGCAAGAACAACCAGCTGAAAAGGACCATTAGAAACAGGCTTTCTCCGCTTTGCAATCTCACTTGCGGCACGCACCGTAGGCTTAAATGCCAAATTAAAAAGTTCCTGTCCTCTCTGATTGGCAGAATTTGAATCCTTTTCATCTTTTTTTGGTGCCTCGTCTTCTGTCTGCCTCATCGAAGTTCCTGTAAATTTTATCTTTCCTGCAGCATTAGAAACTGCCTTTGAAAGTTCCTTCCTATAGTCATCTCTTTCTTCAGGCTTCATATGAAATGGTCTCACAATAAGCCCGGCGGCATCTCCATACGCTCTGCTCACAAGATTCTTGTCTTCAAAAAGCGGATAGCATATTACAACAAATGCGGTATCCAGCTTCAGAGCTTTCATCGCATCCATGAAATGCCCATCTCCGCTGCTGTCAAGGGATGCATTCATGACAAGCAGATCAAAAGCATTTTCACGCAGCTTTTTTAATAATGAAGTCTCATCAAAAGCGATATCCGTTACGCAAAAATCCTGTAATGAATTTATTATATCACAATCTATCCTTCTCATGAGTGCAGAGTCATCTGCCACAAGAACATTAATCATTAATCCTGCGCTTTCTTTCTCAGGAGGCGTTCCTTATCAAAAATATACTGTACTATTTTTTCCTGGAATTTGCTGTCCTTAAAATGGAATTTAATCCGGTACGTATAGAACACGCTGTTTTCATTTTTGTATGAACCGACGATTTCACCGATAATTTCGATTTCCTCATTCAAATGTTCACTCTCAAGCCTGAACTTGAGTAATATGTATTTTGCTTTTGGAATTTCCTTCTCTGTATGGAACTTAATTCCCCCTCCGGAAATATCATCCGTGCTGCCATTTCCCATCGTTCTGACAAAGTCCGGGAAATGTTCCTTGTCAGGCGTCAGAATCGTCCTGAGATCTTTCATGGCATCAAGCGTGGCCGCCCTGTCATCTAAAGTTATAAAATAAAGAGGGAGCAAAACATTCAGCCTGTAAAACTCCCTTCTCTGGTATCTTTCAAGCTTCGTCTGAAGCTCAAGATGATAAATATAAAAATTTTCTTTTTTGTAATGCTCGGATACCTCTCCGATTCCACGATACAGGCCATCCTTCGTGGTGAATATCACACCATATTTCACCTTCTGCAGAAGTGCTGTCAGCTTTCCATCGACATAGGGTACAAATATCTCTACAGAGTGATCATCATTCACATCGTAGACTTCAGAATAATACGCTTTCTGAAGCTTAAGCTTTTCTTTAGCCGCATCTGAAACAAGGGCCTCAAGTCCTACCTTTGTACCCGGGATAAGTTCAGTTGATGATATTACAGTCTTCATATGGCCTTACCTATAAAAATCAAGTTTATTTACAGAAAACTGATGTCACACGCTGTATCTGAAAATCAGATCACATAGTTTACACACCGAAAATATTTCTGAAGAGCTCGGTAACTCCCCTTCTCTCCATTCGTTCCATGCCATTATTGTTTAATAAGGCATCTGCTGCAGCTTTGTATCCTCTCGAGCTCCTGGCATTTGGGTTTGAAATAGAAACTACCTTCTGAGCCCGTATTGTCTTTTCCATAACAGGATCTGTCGGAATATAGCCAAGATAATACATGCCGCCGCCTAAAAATCTATGGACTATTGAATCAAGCTTCTGGTATAGCTGAAGCCCCTCATCTGCGGAATTCACCTTGTTTGCAAGCAGCCTTATCCTGGTATCATTTCTCATGAAGGAAGGATCAGAATACAAGGTCTTCAGCTGGGCATAGGAATCAGAAATCGAAGACGGATCCGGAGTCACAACAAGGATAATATCAGGTGCATTCAGGACGAATTTCATGACCTGGTCAGAAATGCCGGCCCCAGTATCAATAATCAGGATGTCGCAGAGGTCATTCAGCTGGGCAAGTGAATCGATAAGAATTTTTATCTTTGCATTGTCAATATTATTCAGTCCTACAATACCGCTCCCGCCGGAAATAAAACCAATTCCCATCGGTCCTTCAGTAATGATCTCCTTTAAGTCCCTGCCCTTGTAAATAAAATCTGAAAGCGTATATCTCGGAACGGTTCCGAACATGATCTCTACATTTGCAAGTCCAAAATCTGCATCGAGAATAATGACCTTGTAGCCCATCTGCCTGAACCACACTGCCATATTAACTGCTGCTGAGGATTTTCCTACTCCGCCTTTGCCAGAGGTAATAGTAAACATTCTGGCATTCAGCTTCTGTTCACTGACCTTTATTACATTCCTCAGGTGTTCTGCCTGATCCATATCAATTACCTCCAAGTAAAGTTTTCGTAAGTGCCTGTACGTCAATAAGAGAAATATCGTCTGGAACATTCTGTCCCGTGGTCACATATGAAAGGCTCTTTCCAGAGTACAGTCTTGCGTTTAATATATTTCCATAACTGTCAGTCTCATCAAGCTTCGTAAAAATAATATCAAAATCTGTAAGTTCCCTGTAGGAATCAATAATCTCCTTGATATCCGTATATTTTGTCGTGGTTGAAAGAACCAGATAAACTTTCGCATCCTTGCTCTCAGGAATCTTTGCAAGAAATGCGCTGAGATTGTCCTTCTGCTCTTTATTCTTGTGTGAAAAACCTACGGTATCAATGAGAATAAGATCCTTATCCCTGTAATTCTGGATACCGTTGGAGACATCATCCGGAGTATAGGCAATCGTCATCGGAACCTTCAGAATATCGGCATATACCTGAAGCTGTTCCGTAGCTGCAATCCTGTATGTATCTGTAGTAATAAGGGCTACTTCATTCCTTCTCTTTATCTTGAAATCAGAGGCGATTTTCGCAATCGTAGTCGTCTTTCCAACGCCTGTAGGACCCGTGAAAAATACGATCTGCGGACGCTTCATAGGATTCTCCGGAATCTCAATTGGGTCTGGATTTCCAAGTAAAAGAACGATCTTCTGGTAGACATTGGCAATCAGGAAATCAAGGCTGTTGTCGGAGCGTATGATAT
This sequence comes from uncultured Lachnospiraceae bacterium, assembly GCA_900317755.1. Lineage (GTDB taxonomy): Bacteria > Bacillota > Clostridia > Lachnospirales > Lachnospiraceae > RUG306. The sequence continues at coordinate 71,248 of ONHZ01000005.1, read as the reverse complement.
TTCCCATGCCGGAAATAATTCGATTTATGTATACTTCATCTACTTCGTGGGCAAGCAGAATATTGTATAAAGTCTTTATAAATTCATGATTGTTCTCATACTTAAGAAGAAGCTCCCTTTCGCTGTTTGCCTCTTCATCCTCGTCCTCTCCGGAATAGCCTCCATACTCCCTGTCTACCCTTGGAGAAAATACATCCTCAGAATACTGTGAATAACGTGATTCATCGGAATAATCCGGTCGGTGCATGTCCTCGGAATACTGAGGTCTTCTAACTTCCTCACGTTCATTGATGTATTCTGCGCTTCTGTCAAGATAACGGTCATTATCACGGGAATATTCGTCACGCTTGATGATCGGTCTTTCATACTCTGAATTTGAATCCGGCCCTTTTACTCTTTCTGCCCTGTCTATCACGTCATTGATTTCTTTAAAGGCACTGCGAAGGTCGTCAGGATTTACGCTGGAAATAGGGTCAACCTTCTGCATTCCTGAAGTAGGGGATGGCGCTGTAAGATCCGGCAGATGTCCTGTATTTCCTGAAAATGACGAAACGGGAATCTCTTCATCAGCTGCTGCTGAAAATGAAGACTGCTTTTCTTCGGAAGTATTTTTCTTAAGCCTGAGTGATGCAGAATCCGAAGGTATGCTGCTCTCTGTATCTGCGAGCATGTCCGTCTGCGAGCCAATCTTCTTCTGTACCTCTTCCTCTTCTACTGCGGCAGTAACCTCATAGGATGGCTTTCTGAAAACGCCCAGTATGCCTTTTCCCTTTGCCTCTTTGATATTCATAATGACGACTTCCTGCCCGAGCTCACGCTTTGCGGCATTGATCGCCTCTTCCTTTGTTTTTCCTTCAAACTTCTTAATTGTCATCTACTTCACCTATTGTACCAACAGATTCTATCTGTATATCTGAATCTATTTCATTATACGAGATTACGATCAAATCTTCTATATAATCTTCAGAAAGTCTCTTAAAATACATTCTGACAATAGACTGACATACAACGATGGCAGGCTTTCCAGCATCCTCCAAAATCTTTATCTTTGCCTCGGTATCATTCATGATCTCCTGAACCCTCTGCGGGTCAAGCGAGAAGAATGTGCCATTCTCGGTATGCTTTACGGCTGCCATGATTTCCTTCTCCACCTTTGGAGAAAGGAGAACTACCTGGTTTACTTCGCCGGCATCAAAGAACCTCGACGAAATCGCACGCTTCAGACCCTGGCGGACATATTCCGTGAGGACGTCTGTATCCCTCGTCGACTGCGCCTTGTCTGAAAGAATTTCGAAAATCGAAAGCAGATCCCTTATGGAAATGCCCTCGTTTAAGAGATTCTTCAGTACCTGCTGGACTTCGTTCAGACTCAATTCATTAGGAATCAGCGTGTCCACAAGAACCGGATTCGTCTCTTTCAGATTGTCGACAAGGTTCTGCGTATCCTGCAGCGTCAGGAACTCAGCAATGTGGCTCCTGATGACTTCTGTCAAATGCGTCGCGATAATGGACGGCGGGTCAACGACCGTATAGCCTAAGGACTCAGCCCGCTCACGCTGCCCCTCTGTAATCCAGAGTGCCGGCAGGTGGAACGAAGGCTCGAAGGTCGGAATACCTGTAATCTCTTCTGTGACGAAACCGGGATTCATCGCCATATAGTGGTCAAAAAGGATCTCACCTTCTGCAACCTTTACGCCCTTGATCTTTATGATGTACTGGTTCGGGTTGAGCTGGATATTATCCCTGAGTCGTATTATTGGGACGACAGTTCCTAGCTCAAGCGCGATCTGGCGGCGGATCATGACGACACGGTCAAGCAGGTCGCCGCCCTGGTTTACATCCGCTAATGGAATAATACCATAACCAAATTCAAGTTCAATAGGGTCAACCTGCAAAAGTGAAACAACATTTTCCGGTTTCCTGATTTCTTCGGCCTGTGTCTCATCTTCCTGTACTTCCTCGGTCACAGTCTTCACTTCAAGCTGCTTCTGCATGTTCCGTCCGACCACAATAAATACTACACCAAATGCAATAAATAGTACAGGATTAAGTGGCGTTGCAACGCCAAGAATGATCATAACGAAACCGACGATGTAGAGGACCTTCGGAATTCCGAAAAGCTGTCTGACTAGGGTTCCGCCGAAGTCGGATTCCTTCGTGCCCTTTGTGACGAGTACGCCTGTTGCCAGGGAAATAAGAAGTGAAGGGATGGATGAAGTAAGGCCATCACCGATGGTAAGGACACCGTACTGATTTAAGGCAGTCTGAAAATCAAGTCCCTGACGCATCATGCCCATGACGATACCACCGATCAGGTTTACAAATGTAATAATGAGGCCTGCAGTTGCATCACCTTTTACGTACTTCGTAGCACCATCCATGGCGCCGAAGAAATTTGCTTCATCCTGAAGCTTCTGTCGTCTTCTTGCTGCTTCCTTATCATCAATGGCTCCGGTATTCAGGTCCGCATCAATGGCCATCTGCTTACCGGGCATGGCGTCGAGCGTGAATCTCGCTGTTACCTCAGACACTCGCTCAGTACCTTTATTGATGACGACGAACTGGATGATGAGGATAATAACGAATACAATGACGCCGACGACCAGATCGCCACCGCCCATGAACTGTCCGAAACTTGTTACGACATTACCAGGATTTCCTGTGGTAAGAATAAGCCTCGTGGATGAGACATTCAGTGAAATCCTGAAAATGGTTGTGAAAAGTAACAGCGTCGGGTAGAACGACATGTCGAGTGGCTCTGTTACGAAAAGGCAGTTTAAGAGTACCACGAAGGCGATCGACATGTTAAACGCCAGCATGATATCGAGAACGAAAGAAGGAATCGGGACGATGAAGAACATGATGGCAGCGAGCAGGTATGCTGCTGTGCCGATGTCAGCAATATTAGAAAATCTTGATGATTTCTTTGTATCGTCCATGTGTACCTCCTTTCTATGTTTCTCTATGTATTATTCTTTCTGATACCAATAAATCTATAAATTGTTATCTATCCTGGCTATTCTGCCTTTATTTTTCATTTATATTCGTAACCACCCAGCATAATTATCTCAGTCAATGCCGATGCTTATGATTATAAACGATTGCGAGAATTTCTGCCACCGCCTGATAAAGCTCAGGCGGAATCTCGTCGCCGATTTCCACCGTAGTATAGATTGCTCTCGCAAGCGGCTTGTTTTCTACAATCTCTATATTATTTTCTTTTGCCGCGTCCTTTATCTTCATCGCAAGATAATCCTGGCCTTTTGCAATAAGAATCGGTGCGGATGCGACCTTGTTGTCATACTGAAGTGCCACGGCAATGTGCGTCGGGTTTGTGATGACGACATCCGCCTTAGGCACCGCCTTCATCATTCTCCGCTGCGATGCCTCACGCATCCTCTGCTTCTGACGGCCCTTGATTTCCGGATCTCCTTCTGAATCCTTGTACTCGTCCTTGACCTCCTGCTTCGTCATCTTGATGTCATTTTTGAATTTCCGTCTCTGGTAAAAGAAATCAAGAAATCCGATGACGAGATAAACAAGGCTGATTCGAAGTCCGGTGTCCACGACAAGGTTTAATACAAGCGAAATCCCTGCCCTGAAATCCATTTCATAGAGCATGAAAATCTGATTCATCTTTCCTTTCAGCACAGAATAGGCAACGCCAAAAATAATGACGATCTTTGCTATTGAAAGAAGAAGATTGATGAGCGCCTGCTTCGAAAAAATCCTCTTGAAGCCATTCGCTGGATTAAGCTTCGAAAGCGAAGGCTTTAAGGGCTCCGTCGTGACCTGGAAAGAAAACTGTAGCCCGTTTCCGAACAGTGCTACAAGAAAACCACCGACCAGAAATGGTGCAGCCGTAACTAAAAACTGCAGGAATAACTGCCACATCAGCTGCGACGCAGTCAGTGCCGTAAAGCCGCTCCTGTTATTCGAATGAATGATTTCCGGAATCTGCTTTCCTAAATACCATTCAAACTGACCGTTGAAATTCTTCGCAAGATATTCACCAAAAACTCTGAGCAGAAGAAAAAGCATAATAAGCTCAATCGCATTTGCAAGCTCCTGCGATTTTGCCACCTGGCCTTTTTTTCTTGTATCAGAAAGTTTCTTTTCGGTGGCATCTTCAGTCTTGTCTGCAGCATCCCCGAAGAACTGCAGGTCGTATGGAATTAGAAGTTCTTCATTCTCCACTAATGCATGCCCTCTATTCCATTCTGAATCATTGTATACATTTCATTTACGATCATATTCACAACTTCCGGGAAAAGGAATATGACAAGGAAAATAGCCCCGAGGCCGATTAGTATTTTGATCTGCATGCCGACTGAGAACATATTCATCTGCGGTGCAACCTTTGCCATAATACCGAGAATCGTATTTGTCACGAGCATGACCGCAAATACCGGAAGAATGATACGAAATGCAATGATGAATGAATCCGTCATGTATTTCGTAAATGTAGTAAGGAGACTGTCCCAGGCAAATGTCGCTCCGCCAAGAGGAATGAGTGTGAAAGAATCAATGACTGCACGTAAGATGTATTGGTGCATATCAGAAACCAGAAGCAGAAGCATCATAAAATAATAATACATCTGTCCGGTGACAGTCATCTGCGTATTCATCGTTGGGTCGAATTCTGATGCCATGGAAAAACCGATATCCATGTCGATGATGTTTCCGGCAAAGATGACGATCGTATTACATACATAGGCCATAAAGCCAATAATGAGTCCTGTGATGGCTTCCTTCATGACCAGGACAGCAAAAGAAATCACGCCGGCGTATACAACCTCAGAAGGCTTCATAACAGAAACAACCATGATCGCAACAACTGCAGAAAAGCCGCTCCTGACCATGATCGGAACTCCCTGCATACCAAAAAAAGGTGCAGACACCATGAATGATGCTATCCGCACGAACACAAGAAGAAAATATTCAAATGCAATAAGATTAAATGTGTATGATAACATCAACCACCTCGTGTATATACCGAGAAGTTCGTCCAAAGCCTTACTACAAACTCATTAATCGTAGTCATAATAAATGAACCAAAAATGATAATTGAAATAAATGTAGCTAAAATCTTTGGAACGAAGGTAAGCGTCTGCTCCTGAATAGATGTGACAGTCTGCAGGATACTAAGTATCAGACCTACGACAAGTGATACAATGAGCGGAGGCGCAGAGCAAACAATAACTGTATAAAAGGAATCTCTCATAATATCAAGAACCTGTCCCTGAGTCATATACTACCTCCTTAAAAATGCAAAATTTTCTATCAGAAAACGAATTACCATATGCTTCCTTCTGCTTAGGTAAAATCCTGAATCGTCAGTAGAATGTCTTCACAAGGCTTCCGATGATCAGATTCCAGCCATCTGCAAGAATAAACAGAAGAATCTTGAATGGCATAGAAATCATTGAAGGCGGAAGCATCATCATACCCATCGACATAAGAATCGATGAAACTACCATATCGATAACGATAAACGGAATATATACAAGGAAGCCAATAATAAATGCCTCCCTGAGCTGGCTTAAAATAAATGAAGGAACAAGGATAATAAATGGCACATCATCATAGTCATCATAAGTGACATTTGCGATATCACAGAACAAATCTACATCCTTCGTCTGGGTCTGTCCATACATGAATTCACGAAGCGGCTCCTCTGCCTTTGGGATCGCCTGTTCAAAGGTAATGTCACCACGATCCAGCGGCTGAATGGCATTGGAATTGATATCCTGAAAAGTAGGCCACATAATGAAAAGCGTAAGAAAAAGTGCAAGTCCTGTAATGACCTGGTTTGGAGGTGCAGTCTGGGTATTCAGTGCACTACGAATGAAATGCAGCACGACAATGATCTTCGTAAATGATGTCAGCATCACGAGGATCGAAGGCGCAAGTGAAATAACAGTAAGAACGAGGAACATCCTAATCGTCGATGTCATCGTTCCATTATCACCATCGAAGGTCAGCGTAAAACCTCTGCCATCTGTGGTCGTATTATTTGATGCATTTGGAGCCCCGCTTGTAGGACCATAATCATTGCTGTATTCAAATGGCGTAGTATATGGATTCCCAGTATTTGATGTATTATCACCTGTGCCATAATTGTCGCCATTGTAAAGACTCTGGTTTGAGGAATTGGCATTCCCATTAGAAACATTTCCATTATCTACAACAGTGGTATTTCCATTTTCATCTGTCGTCGTAGTCGTCGTAGTCCCTGCCGCCTTGGCGGTAGCTGGTGCAATTAAAAGTGCAATAGCAGATATTAAGAAAAAAGCCGCCAAGCTTAAACTGACGGCACAACAGATCTTTTTCCTTTTGGAAAGCCTGTTTTTTTTATGAATCATCTTTTTTGGATTTGAATGCATTAAAAAATTCCTTAAAGCTTGCAGTAGTTCCTGAATGCGCTGCAAAGCTCTCCTTCTCTTCATCGTCAAGATCCAAAGCGTCCTTTGGAATCTCACCAATAGAAGTGACTTCATCTTTGCCAATACCTATCAGAAAATATTTATCCTTCCCTGCTTCAACAATCTCAAGGTATTTGTTTGAAGAAACCTTTATCGTCTCGATGATCTTCAGATTTTTGTTTGTATTTATTTTCTTCTGGTAGCCTGCCACCCATTTTGTAGTGTAGAAAGTGAGCCCGAGTACTCCAATAAAAATCAGAAGTACAACAATAAACTGAACGACAGGATTCGTACTGCCTGAAGAAGAAAGAGTAAGAAACATCCATCAGCCTATAACTTTTTTCACAGCTTCAAGAACTCGCTCTGCCTGGAAAGGCTTCACGATAAAGTCCTTTGCGCCGGACTGTATTGCCTCGATAACCATTGCCTGCTGTCCCATAGCAGAACACATAATGACATTGGCATTTGGGTCATTTTTCTTTATGCCCTTAAGTGCACCGATTCCATCAAGCTCAGGCATGGTAATATCCATGAGAACAAGGTCTGGTTTCAGCTCGCTATATGCCTCAATGGCTTTATTTCCGTTCTCTGCTTCGCCAACTACGTTGTAGCCGTTTTTTGTAAGAATATCCTTGATCATCATACGCATAAATGCTGCGTCATCACAGATCAGAATGTTTTTTGCCATCTTCTATCTCCTACACTGTAAAAAAAACTGATAATATATTTTACATTAATTATCACAATTTATCAAGAAGTCATTCTTTTATGATTTCAGTAATCCTTATTCCAAATGATTCTTCAATGACCACTACTTCGCCCTTTGCAACATATTTGCCATTAACAAGTACATCAATAGGCTCACCTGCTATTTTGTTCAGCTCAATAATCGTGCCAGGTGCAAAATCCAGAATCTCCTTAATAGATTTGTGTGTACGGCCAAGCTCTACTGTGACTTCAAGCGGAACATCCATAATGAGACCAATATTCTCAGGGTTAATGTTCCCGACAAGCTGATTTGCAGTAAGAGGCGTAAACTGTGCCGGCTGTACACTCACACTCGGCTGAGGAGCAGGATTTCCATAGCTTTGCTGGTAGCCCATCTGAGGATTCGGCATGCCATAGCCCGGCTGCATTCCACCCATCTGAGGCGCCATCTGTGGCATTTGCTGACCAGACATACCAAAATCAGGCATACCTGTCTGTGTGTAATTCTGCATGCCAGCAAATGAATCAGGCATTCCGGAACCTGATGGATTCATGTCCTGTGCACCTGACAGATCAGGAGTTGCAGCAGGCGCTGATGCAGTAGAAGCGCCATTCGAGACAGTAGAATCATTATCTTCCTGCATATTATGCTTGATGTCGTTTACCATCTTCTTTGCGACTTCTATTGGATAAAGCTGCATGATAAACGAATCTACAAGGTCGCCAATAATCAGTCTGAATCTGATCTCTACAAAATCCCCATTCTGATAATCTCCAACTTCCTTTGGAACTGAATCATCCTGAAGATCAAGAAGGTCTGACTGTGGTGGTGAAATATCGACAGGTCCGCCAAGCATCGTAGCAAGCGACGTGGCAGCAGAACCCATCATCTGGTTCATGGCTTCAGAAATAGCAGAAAGCTCGATTTCTCCAAGCTCCATATTATCAACATTCGTACCATCTCCACCCATCATGAGATTCGTAATGATCTTGACATCATTCTCCTTCAGTATGAGAAGGTTCGAGCCGTCTATACCTTTTGTATAAGCGATCTTTATCAGAACACAAGGCTTTTCATAGAGGCTGATGATTTTTTCCCAGTTTGAAATCGAAACCACAGGTGTGGAAATATCGACTTTTTTGTTCACCAGCGAAAACAGTGCTGTTGCGGCGGAACCCATGGAAATGTTTGAAATCTCGCCGATCGTATCTATTTCTTCATTTGTGAGTAACCCGTTCGTGGAATTGTCTGAAAAATCCTGAACGGTATTTGCCATAAGGGCATCTATTTCTTCCTGTGAGAGAGCTGCGTCACCCATCTTCTTCCTCCCTTAGGATACTAGTAAGTCTAACTGCATAATCCTTCCCGACTGTTCCGGGAAGTGCTTCGAATTTTTTAATATCTCCAACATATATGTCAAGTTCATCATTTACCTTTTTGTCAAGTCTGATGATATCGCCCACCTGAAGTGAAGCAAAATCACTGACATTGATCGTACTGTTTCCAAGTACAGCTGTAATAGGAACATCCGCCCGCTTCAAAAGGTCTTCAATATCCTCAGTATAATCCTCACCGGTCTTCTCCTGCATATTTGAATACCAGAACTTGGTATTCAGCTTGTCCATCACAGGCTCAAGCGTAAGGTAGGGAAGACAGATATTCATCATGCCTTCTGCATTCGGCCCCAGCTTGATATTCAGTGTGACGATGGCAATCATCTCGGAAGGAGAAATAATCTGGGCAAACTGGGAATTCGTCTCTATCCTGTCAAGCCTCGGTGATATCTCTACGACATTTTCCCAAGGTTCACGCAAAAGTTCAACACAGTTAGTCATAACACGCTCTATGATGAGAAGCTCAATTTCGGTAAAGTCTCTTGTCTTCTCAAGTGGAAGTCCCTGACCGCCCAGCATCCTGTCAACAATTGCAAAGCCAAGCTTTGATGCCATCTCTACGATGATATTTCCCTGGAGTGGTGCAAAATCCACAATTCCAAGTATGACAGGATTCGAAAGAGCATTCGTAAATTCCATATATGTGACTGCCTCGGAATTCACCACTTCAACCGTGATGTTCTCCCTGAGGTAGATCGGAAGATTCGTTGACAGAAGCCTGCCGTAATGCTCGATAATAATCTCCAGTGTCCTTAAATGCTCTTTTGAGAACTTCGAAGGACGGGCGAAATCATAATCTTTGACGACATTTTCCGAGGATTTCTTCATCTCCTCGAGGTCAACTGTACCTGTCTTCAGTGAATCAAGGAGGCTGTCTATTTCAGCTTGTGATAATACATCACTCATCAGTACACTCTTTTATGCTAAATTCACTGGTATGAAACACTTGAGAAGCTGACAGAGCTGATGAGGTCTGCGCTTCCAAACATCTTGTTCAGGGAAGCCTTTACTGAATCCTGTACAGAATTCATATCTCCTCTGAATTCATCTATTGTATATCCTGAAACCACCTTAATCACTGCATCCTTGATGTTTGCATCATAGGAGCCGTCGCCTCCGGTGGTAAGGCCTGCAGAATATGTCTTGAAATCTTCACTGTCTTTATTTACATTCAGAGAAACAGTAATGACGGCGTAATGCTCTTTGCCATCGCTGCCCGGCTGAAGATTAATGGTCATCTGGTCAGCAAGGGTATATGCCTGAACCTTTGTGAGATCTACCTGTTCTACCGAACTGTCTGCAGCCCCGGCTTCGAGGTCTAAGTCTATCGCAGATGCAACCTTTGAGACCAAGGTGTTTACATTCTTTACTTCTGGCACCACAGCAACGACAATCACTGCGGTAAGAATGACATTGATAAGTGTCAGTGCAAAATTCACAACGGTCAGTAATGATTTCTTCATGACAAAACCTTTCGTAAAAATATTCCGAAAACTCAGTTTGTGCTCTGTATCGAGTCCGAATTGTAGGAATTGTATACCTTTATCTCAACACGCCGGTTTCTTGCTCTTCCTTCCGGTGTCGAATTGTCCGCTACAGGATTGTAATCTCCCCTGCCGGTTGAAATAATATGTCCAGGATCAAGTACACTGTTTTCCCTGATCAGATTTGCAACATCAAGAGCCCTGTACATCGAAAGTACATCATTTGATTCAAACTTTGATGACTTGATCGGAACATTGTCCGTATGTCCTTCGACATCAATAAGGTTCGAAGGGTAATTCTCAAGTATCTTCGCAAGCTTCTCAATCAGCGGCTGTGCCTCTGATCTAAGCTCAGCAGAACCGCTGTCAAACAAAAGTGCACCAGAAAGAGTAATCGTAACAAAGTCGCCATTGTAATCGACCTGCACCATATCCTGAATGCCGTACTGCTGTGCCTGAGATTCAATATCCTCAGCCATCTTTTCGCTTTCTTCGTAGGATGCCTGGTTCAGCTTTTCCTCTGCATCTGTAACCGAGACATCAGACGTTCCTTCAGAATTCTTCGATTCGTCCTGTCCGGTCTCTTTTGCAGTCTCTGTCGTATCAGAAGTGGAATCCGCATCAGGATTCGTATCCTTCGAAGACTCATCAGTCATAGGAACTGTACCGGTATCTGATTCGCCGTTTGCATCACCCTTTGAAAGAGAATCTCCAAAGTAATTCGAAAAATCCGGCAGCTGGGAAATGCCGCTTGAGACCATGCTTCCTGCCACGATGGAATTTCCGCCTGTCGCCATGATCGAAGTAAAGGCTGTCTGCAGGGAATTTACCACCATCTGGTACTTGTCTTCATTAATAGAAGACATAGAGAAAAGCAAAACGAAAAAGCAGAGAAGCAGATTCATGAGATCCGAAAATGTACTTTGCCACAGAGGGAAAGATTTGGGCGGATCTGGTTTCTTTTTCATGAATTGCCTCCGGCGGCTGCACCCTCACCTTCGCCTTCTGCAGCAGACTGTCTGTCTGCAGGTGCTATGAAGGTCTTCAGCTTCTCTTCTATGATGTGCGGATTCTCACCAGCCTGGATAGAAAGAATTCCTTCAACCATGATGGACCTGACAGAAAGCTCGATGGAATTGTTCTCCTTCAGCTTCTCGCAGGTAGGAACACAGATCCAGTTTGCAAGAACCGAGCCGTACAGTGTAGTAATAAGGGCAACTGCCATTGCAGGTCCGATAGACGCTGCATCTGACATATTCTGAAGCATGATAACGAGACCGATCAGTGTACCGATCATTCCCCAGGCAGGTCCCTGTGTGGACCAGTAATCCCAGAAGCCCTGAACAGACTTGTGCCTGTCGTCCATAGCGGACATATCGCTCTCAAGGATGGAGCGGACCAGGTCGCCTTCAGTACCATCGACGATCAGCATGACGCCCTTCTTCATGAAGTCGTCTGAAATATTGTCAGCATAGCTTTCGAGTGCAAGAAGTCCTTCTTTTCTTGAAATATTCGACATCTCGATGATCTGCTTTATGACATCATTCGGATTCCCGCAGGCAGGCTCATTGATAGCATATTTCATAGATTTGAAACCGGTCTTTACATCTGCAATCTTTCGGCTGGCAAGAAGTGAACAGATGGAGCCGCCAATCGTGATGATAAATGATGGTGCATCCATGAAGTACTTAAAGCCACCTACGCCGGCAGATGAAATAACACCGAATACAATAACCATGAGGCCGCCAAGCATGCCTCCTAAGGTTGCTACGTCCAAACTATTACCGCCCTTTCAAAGAAAAATAAACTTTCCCCAAAAACAATCACAGGATATTTTATATTATTTTGGTAATAATGTCTACATTTTAAACGAAAAAAATAGTATTATTTGTGCTCTAATGAGACAAATAATACTAAATGTTGAGATTAATCGTTTTTCAATTAACGTTTCAGATTCGTCAGCTCCTCGAGCAGGGTATCAGAAACCGTGATGATTCTGGAGTTGGCCTGGAAGCCACGCTGCGTTGTGATCATATCTGTGAATTCCTGGGCGAGATCGACGTTTGACATCTCAAGCTGGCCGGTCTTCATCTTGCCGCCATCTGATGTGATGTCTGTTCCGATGCCATCGAAATCTCCAGAGTTTAATGTCGTATCATAGCAGTTGTTTCCGACGGACTCAAGACCGGATGCATTGGAGAACTGGGCAACTGCAATCTGTCCAAGAAGTGTCGTATTGCCGTTTGAATATGAGCCGTAAATCATGCCGTTTTCAGCAATTGAAAGTCCGGTGAGATTTCCAAGTGCCTTGCCTCGGCCAACGGCATTATTTGCAATGGTACCGCCATCTGCTGCAACTGTCGCATTCCCGCTGTGCTCAAGATCCTTCGTAGCAGAGAAATCCATTGTAATGTCACGGAGTCCGTCAAGGAAAGGTGTATCCGTACCTGCACCACCCTGATTTCTCAAAGCAGAAAGCTTGAGGAGTGCTGTATCTCCACCTTCTGTAGCCATTCCTGTTCCATCATTGTTGTCAATGACATAAGAGAAAGTACCATCAGCTGTGTTGTACTTTACAAGGACATTTGTATCGCTGCTCTCTGCTATGAGTTTTCCAGTAGCAGAATCAATTGAAAGTGTTGTAGTTGTGCTGCCTGTAGGTGAAATAGCGCCGCTTCCGCTTGATGAGCTTCCTGAATATCCGTAAATATCAGAAATTGTCTTGTTTACATTTGTAGTACCTGCTGTAGGTGTAACTGTTCCATTGGTTCCCATAGTACCCTGCTGAAACTCAACATTCGTAGAGGCAGTGATGTTAGTGATGTTAGCTACAGGCTGTGTGGAGTAATATGTCTTTCCACCTGAAGTGTAGCAGAGATAGCCATTTACAAGAGAATAATCAGAACCTAATGAATAGGAAGTCCTTGAGGATGAATCCGGATCACCGAAAATCTTGTCAAGTGTATTGTCTGTGGAAAGCTTCTCCCACTGGTCAAGAACATCGGTATTGTTGTCATCGTAGATATTTGTAAGCTTTACTGTGAAGGTACCCGCTGCTTCATCATATACCTTCATTGAAAACCTTGCTGTATAGGAATAGCCAAGATTATCATAAAGATTAAGGGTAAAGGTCTTTCCGGCCTCTGAGGTCATATTTGTATCTGTCTTATCAGCAAGACCTGTAAGATGTGCCTGTGTCGTAGCCTCAGGATTTGAAGTCTGATTTTCTGGGCTGTTGATGTGAAGGGCGGAAACCATGTCCTTCTGAATTGTGATATTGCCCTGATTGTCCTTGGTTGTCTGCCAGCCCATAACCTGGAAACCAGTCGTGGTCATCGCAAGATTTCCTGCTGAATCAAGATAGAAAGAACCTGAACGGGTAAAAAGATTTTTTGAGCCGTTGTTTACGATGAAGAAATTTGTGGCTTTGCCATCTGCAAGCCTGATATCAAGTGCATCACCTGTTGACTGTGCAGAGCCGCCGTTCGTAATGGAAATCTTCGTAGCACCGGTCGTAACGCCGAGACCAATCTGCTTTGCATTGACACCGCCTGTCGTAGCAGTGGCGCCGGATGCATTTGAAAGATTCTGATACATGACATCTTCGAAATTTACGGAAGAAGATTTGAAAGCTGTGGTATTGACATTTGCAATGTTGTTACCAATGACATCCATACGTGTCTGGTGTGTCTTGAGACCAGCAACGCCGGAATAAAGTGACCTCATCATAAGGCAGGTACCTCCAAATAAAAATAATATTCAGCCGTCCGTGGTGTACATTCTCTTTTGACACGTCCCTGTGATGAGAAGAATGATCTTTTTGATTTTACATTCGTATTTTATATCGGAAATCTGAAAGAAATAATAATACTTTACACAAGAATTATTTCTGTGTTTATTCAATATTTGTTGATTAACAGAATTCTAATAAATGCTGCTTATGTAAGATTAACTTTCTTCTTCAAAGCCTTCAGCACATTCTCAACATTAGCAGATTTAAGAAGGCTCTTCTGGCTGTCAGAAAGATTGTCGTAAACCTTTGAGACATTCGAAATCAGATTCTTGTCGCTATCCGTCACATTTGCCTCAGAAGGAAGCTTTGCAAATAAGGCATCAAATGCGCTGGCAATCTGTGTGTCCTCATAATAAGATTCATCATAAACTGAAGAAATATTGTCAGCATCATAAAGCTTTCCGTCTATTGAAACCTTCTTGACATTGTCGACTGTCGTGACATATTCGACCTTGCCCTCAACAGTGTTTCCGTCATCATCAGTGACTGTGACATACTTTCCTGCCATAGCATTCGATGTGCTCTCTTCGATAGAGCTCTGCATGTTCTGCAATGACTCAACCTGTGAAAGGGATGCCATTTCCTTTACATATTCAGTATTGTCCGTAGGGTTCGTCGGATCCTGGTACTGCATTTCTGCAACAAGAATCTTTAAGAACATCTGCTTCGTCTTCTCTGTCTGGCTCTGGTTTGTGGCTGTGGTCGAACCCGTCTCGCTCGTCACATTATCAGTCGATTTCTTCTCAGAAACGACCTTACCATCCTGCATCTGCTCCACGAGTCCAAGAGATATATTGTTTGAAACACTGTCTGCCATTATTATTTTCCTTTCGAATTGCGCTATATGAATTGCAAATTCTTTCTTATGCTAAAATAAATTGCTGTACTAAGCCTGTCATGCCTCGACGTTCAGCTGGTTGCCATTATCCTTCATGATCTGTGCCTGAAGCAGCTCTTCCTCAGAAAGATTCTGTAAATCCGAACCAGACATATTATTAAGATTCAGGGAGCCAACTCCTTTTCTCTTATTTTCTTCGTATGCATTCTCTTCTGCGCTGCCATTCTGATTCTGCTGGTTCTCGGCAAAGTTCGTATTTGTCTCCTGCCCTTCTTCAAGATTCCTTTCGAATGCATGGGAATCTGCTGTAACAGTGACTTCGTCCACCTTCATGCCCTGTGCTTCTAGATTTGTCTTAAGAAGTGCCATCTGGTTTGAAAGGGCTTCCTTCACATCTTCGTTCTGAACGGTAATATGTGCCGAAACGGTACCCGCCTGCTCAGAAACCTTCATAATCATCTTTCCGAGTGACTGCGGATTCAGCTCCATCTCCATGGATTTCACTGTATCAGAAATCGTCGTCCTCGCATGGGATACAATCTGATTGATCAAATCAGCGGCATCAATATTTGAAAGCGTCCGAAACTGTGTAACTGCCTGGTTCTCAACGTTCTGAAACGAAGTCTGCGATGTCTGATTCGAAGCAGTATTGATTGTCTCCGGTTTAATAACCGTATTTTCAAATAAGGAATCGTTTGACTTTCCTGAAGCTGAATCATCTGATGAGCCATCCGTATTCTCATCTGCATCTGAAAAAGCATTCAATGCACTTTCATCACTCACTGCTTCAGAAACTGCCTCAGATGAATCAATTATATTAGAAGGCTCATTTGTTTCCTGCGCACCAGACGAAATGCCATTTGCTGATGCAGCATCAGCGTCATTCTGGAATCCGGAAAGATCAATCGCAATCTTCTCGATTCCAGCCTTTGAATCCTGGCCATTATTTACGAGTTCCTGTAATTCTTTTAAATTTGTGGCCGACGCATCCGTAAGCATCTCAGAAATATCGATTCCATTTGCATCATCTGAAATATTGATCGTGAGATCTGCCGGAAGCGACATGATTGCATCGCTTATTTCATTCAGCTTTGAAAATATATCATTAAAGGATGAATCTGTAAGGACTACAGAAATATCACTGTCTGCATTACCTGTAAGATTTAGAAGAAGATTTGCAAGCTTTCCGGGATTCAGTAAATCCTGAAGGGACATGCCAAGCTTTGACATGGCATCATTAAGCTCATCA
This sequence comes from uncultured Lachnospiraceae bacterium, assembly GCA_900317755.1. GTDB lineage: Bacteria > Bacillota > Clostridia > Lachnospirales > Lachnospiraceae > RUG306. The sequence goes on along the minus strand of ONHZ01000005.1, from coordinate 55,356 downwards.
TCAGAAACACCGAGAGCGTCCTTAAACACATCCTTGATGTCACGTAAAATCTGCTTTGTGTCATCAGAAAGTCTGGCATTTGAAGTATTCATGCTATTCTTACCAGTCTGAGACTTGATCGCTAATGAGTCTGCATTTTGGGAATCTTTTGCAGAAACGGTATTCTGAAGCTTTGCTACAGAAGTTTTAAGATTGATCACAGAATTTGCAGAATCTATGCTGCCGGATTTCATATTTATTGAAGCAGAAACAGGTTCTGCAGTTGAATTCCTGGTATTTTTCGGTGATGCAGTATTTGAAGATAAATTGATGGCAAATGAAAGCGTACCGGCAAATCCGTCATTTTTCTTTGAATTGTCATTTGACTTTGGTTTGACAGAAAATTGCTCAGAATTATTATTTTCAATTGGCGTAATGATATTGCTATTCATGGCATACTCCTATAAAAATCTGCCATCCATAGCAAATTCATACCCCTCATGGATAAGGAAGAGAATTTCTTCAATGTTTATATCGGACGGATTATTCTTTACTTAACCCATTTATATGATAATTTTCTTATCACATGAGAAAATTTGCCCTTATGGGAACAGCTATCCTTTATGGATTCATGATCTCCGTAACCTTTGCTGCTGTATCTGCATTCATCTGTCCTAAAATATTTCCACGGGACTCTGCATCCATATTCTTAAGGATCTTTGCAACAAGTGAAAGATTGTCTGTCATCGTATTAAAAATTGATGCGGCTTCTGCAGGCTTCATTGAAGAATATGCCTTTACATAATCGTCAATCTCCGCCTTGCTCTCTTCCTGTGCAACAACCTGTTTGTATAGAGCCTCGGCATTTGCCGGATCTATCTCCTCATAATATTTCTTGTACTCTGAAGCATCCGGTGCATTATTATTATAAACAATGTCCTGATACCAGTCGGACTTTTCCTTCTCAAACTCAGCTTCATTATCCTTGTACTGCTGGAGCTCCTGCTCTAACTGCTGCATAGTATCCTGATCGGTGGCAGCTGAACTCGCGGAACTCTGGGCTTCCTTCAGCTGTCCCTCGAGTTCCTTTATCCTATCAACAGCCTCATCCATGGAAGAATACTGATACTGCGCATCCTGTGCAGCCACTACATTTTCCTGTTCAGGAAGAATCTTATTTAGATATGGGACATCTTTAAGGATTGGGTACATGACAGTAGAGCCAAAACCACCGACATCCATCTTTATAAGAATTGCAAAAATAACAAGCCAGATCAATACAATAAGAACTGCTACAAGAGCGATGATGGCACCTGATCCCTTCGAATCATCATCTTCGTCATCATCTTCTGAAGCCTTTTCTTTTCCCTTAGCTTTAGTATCCGCTTTTTCTTTTTTCTTTTTATCTTCCTTTGGATCTGCCATAATGCGTGTCCTTTGTATTCCGCTAATATTAATTCTTCGAATGTGTGAAGCTTACGAGCTCGTCTATTTCCTTCATTTCCTGATGATTCAGGTCTTCTTTAAATTCATCAAAAGCTTTTTCCTTCAGCTTTTCATGGGTCTTTCTGTCCTTCATGACCTCGTCAAGCTTTTTCCGCTCTTCATCAACTTTTTTCTGTGCCTGATGAACGACAATCATCTGATCTCTGACAAGAGATTTCATCGCATCGATCGAGTTCCGGCAATGTGCTATTCTTTTTAAGTCTAGTCTTCCCTTGAGCAGCCTGTCAAGTTCATTTTCGTAGGATGCCTGGCGGAGCATCAATTCCTGAAGCTTATCCTGCTCCTTCATCAGACGGTTGTTTGCCACAGTGAACGCAGCCTTCTGCTGTTTTTCAAGATTTTCTTTGAGGTTTAAGATGTTCTGCATCCTGTAGACAAATTTTGCCATCTATACTCATCCCTCTTCCGGAAACATATCCTCAAGCATCTTTACTTCATCTTCAAATGTATATCTTTCGTCAGTTGACTGGAGCAGATAATCATTTATCGCATCATTTTTTGATATCGCAAAGTCGATGTTTTTATTCGAGCCCTGCCTGTATGCACCAATATTGATAAGATCTTCTGCCTCGGCATAAGTCGCCATACAGTTTTTCAGCCTGCCGGCTGCCTTCTTATGCTCCTTTGATGCAATCGCACTCATTACCCTCGAAATCGACGCCAGCACATCAATGGCAGGATAATGATTTCTCTGCGCTAGACGACGGTTTAATACGATGTGCCCGTCGAGAATCGAACGCGCGGTATCCGTAATCGGCTCATTAAAATCATCACCATCCACAAGGACAGTATAAAGTCCGGTAATAGAACCGACATCTGAATTCCCGGCCCGTTCAAGAAGCTTGGGGAGCTCAGAATAAATCGATGGCGGATATCCTCTGGTAACAGGCGGCTCCCCGGATGCAAGTCCGATTTCTCTCTGTGCCATACAAAATCTGGTGAGTGAATCCATCATCAGAAGCACATCTTTTCCCTGGTCACGGAAATATTCAGCAATAGCCGTTGCCGTCTTTGCTGCTTTATTTCTGATGAGTGCAGGCTTATCTGATGTTGCAACGACAACCACAGAGCGCTTCATGCCTTCTTCACCAAGGTCATGCTCCACAAACTCACGAACCTCACGGCCACGTTCGCCAATCAGTGCAATAACATTAATGTCCGCCTTCGTATTTCTTGCGAACATACCCATAAGCGTGGACTTTCCTACACCGGAACCGGCAAAAATCCCAATTCTCTGTCCCTTGCCAACTGTAATGAGGCCATCTACCGCCTTGACGCCAAGCGGCAGCACATCCTTTATGATGACCCTCTGCATCGGATCCGGCGGATTTGCAACGGCCGGATAATATTCATGAAATTCAATCGGCTCATCTGTGTCCGTCGGAATGCCTATACCATTTACCGTGTGTCCAAGAAGCTCGGGTCCGACAGGAATCATAAGAGGCGCTCCTGTATTTTCTACAATACAGCCAATTTTTATGCCTTCTACACTTTCATAAGGCATCAGAAGAAGCCTGTTATCACGAAAGCCTACGACCTCTGCCATGACATAACGTCCATCACCAATGCTGATTCTGCAGAGATCATTTAATTTTGCATCCGGACCGATTGACTCAATCGTAAGTCCGACAACCTTCATTACCCGGCCAAGATGCTTCATATGATTTTTTTCAAGAACAGAATAATATTTTGAAGTATCCATAATCTATACTGCTGTCTGCCGTAAAATTTTCATTCAGATTTCGTGCCTGAATCATTCAATAGCCAGTGCCTTAAGATCCCGCATCAGGCTGTCCATCTCTGTATCAAGAGAACAGTCATAAACCCCGCTGTCCGTCTCGATCAGGCATTCTCCTTCTTTTAATAGCGGGTCGGCGACAACGTCTACACTTGCTGATTCACCAACAATTTTCTGAAGTTCATCCCGCCTTGCATTCATCCCGGCAAACTGCTCTCTTGAAACATGAATCGAGAAATTCCTGCTGTCTTCAATATGAAGCAGGGCATTGTCAACGATATTATTAAGTAATTCCTTCTTATCGCCAAACTCTATCTTAAAAAATTTAGAAACAATATCGCAAACCATATCTACGGTATCTTTTTCTATATTTTTCTGCTTTTCACTGTAATCCTGTTCAAGCGAAGTTCGCTCTTCTTCAAGGGCTTTATTCTTGTCGGCAAATTCATCTTTGGCGCGGCTGATTCCCTCATCATAACCTTCACGCCTTCCGGCATCACTCATGTCAGACTTAATTTTCTCGCCCTCATCCTTTGCCTCAGAAATAATCCGTTCAGCCTCCTCCTTTGCCTCAGAAATAATCCTGTCTGCCTCATTCTGAACATCTTCTGCATAATGAGAATAGTCTTCTTCTGAAAGCTCATCTGATTCAGCTGCAATTCCTTCAGAAAATCCGCCATCTTCATTTTCTTCTTCATCTGGAAGAATTGGTCTTCCTTCTTCATCTAAAGAAAAAAGAGGGTTTCCGTCTTCATCCTCAGGAATAGAGATATTTCCATCTTCGTCCTTTGGGAAAACGGCATTGCCCTCTTCATCAGTCGTCAGATTGTTTAGATATTGGGAGATCAGGGCCTTTCGTCTTTTTTCTTTCTCTTTCGCTTCCTTCTTCAGGAATAATTCGATTTTTTCATCCGCTATGGAATTTGAATCAATGACCAGTTTGTCATCTTCATCTTCGTTTACATAGAAGCCCTTTACTATCTTAGACAACGAGGTCGTCACCTCCTCCACGGGAAACAACGATATCGCCTGCATCCTCTTTCTTCCTGATGACTGCTACGATACTCTGCTGGGCATCCTCAACATCCTTAAGCTTTACAGGGCCCATAAATTCCATATCTTCTTTGATCATGGAAGCAAGTCTTGAAGAAAGGTTTCTGAAAATAGCATTCTGGACATCTTCGCTTGAACCCTTCAGGGCCGTCGCAATGGTCTTGTTCTCAACATCACGAAGTACCACCTGGATGGACCTGTCATCAAGAAGAAGGATATCCTCGAATACGAACATCTTCTTACGGATTTCTTCAGCAAGTTCAGGCTCTTCTATTTCAAGAGATTCCATGATACGCTTTTCTGTACCACGGTCAACAGTATTCAGGATATTTACAATAGAATCGACACCACCTGCCACTGTGTAGTCCTGGCTGATCAGTGAAGAAAGTTTCCTCTCAAGCACGCTCTCTACCTCTTTTATGACATCAGGAGATGTCCTGTCCATCATTGCAATTCTCTTTGCGACATCTGCCTGCTTCTCCGGAGAAAGCTCAGAAAGAATCATCGCTGCCTGATTTGCAGGAAGATAGGAAAGTATCATCGCAATCGTCTGCGGATGCTCATCCTGAATGAAGTTCAATACCTGCTGCGGTTCCGTCTTTCGAACGAACTCAAAAGGACGTACCTGCAGAGAAGATGTAAGCTTTGTAATGACTTCCCTGGCCTTATCCTCACCAAGCGCCTTTTCAAGAAGATCCTTGGCATAATTTATGCCGCCCTCTGCAATGTATTTTTGTGCCAGGCAGACCTGATAAAATTCATTCGTGACTTCTTCCTTCAGTTCGGGAGTAATCGCGCGGGTATTTGCGATCTCAAGCGTGAGCTCTTCGATCTCACCCTCTTTCAGATGTTTAAATATCTCAGCTGATTTGTCAGGTCCAAGCGTAATAAGCAGAATAGCCGCCTTCTGGACGCCTGTAAGATCTTCTATCTTCGGGCCCTTGGAGACGGTTTTCGACTTTGAATTTGTGGCTGCGGGAACATTAGCCTGCGCAGCATTTGTATCATTATCTGTATCTGGCATATTAATATTTATCTATAATAAATCATACTCTGTATTCCAAAGCGTATATCCGGCATAGGCACGGCATTAACCCCAGTCATCATTCAGCCAGTTCCTAAGAAGTGCTGCGGCAGCTTCAGGATTCTCATCCACGAACTTCTCAATAAGAACTCTTGCTTCGGATTTCTCATTTTCCTGAATCGTCTCAAGAGGCGTTCCGTTTTCTTCCTGCTGTTCAATCAGCAGATCTTCAGGCGTAACCTCTGTAATCTCTTCTTCCTTCGGTGCCCTGAATGTCCTGATGACAACAAAGAGAAGGAGAAGCATAATGAGTACTGCCAGAATAATCTGAAGGTAATCAGAAAAGCTCCTGCCACCTGTCGAATATTTGAAGGTCGGAACATCATTTACAATAATTGAAATATTGCCTTCAGCGACACCTGTCGCCTTTGAAACAGCTGTAAGCACTGCAGGATCTACCTGCTCTGTCGTCGTGGCACTGTTTGCAGCGACAAATTCATCAAAGGTCTGGTTCTGAAGCTGTCCAGATGCCTTCATCTGGTCTTCATCATACACCACATACTTATTTGCCACAATAGAAATAGAAGAATTGTCGTAATTTATTTTACCGGTCTCACCCTTTGTGTCTGTGATTGTCTCATTTGGAAGATAATTGTCAGACTCATCATTTGTCTCAGACGTAGAAACGCTGCCATCCTCTGTGACATAGGTCGTGTCATTATTTGAGTCCGTACCTGGCGTTCCGCCAATGCCATTTGTGGACTTGCTGTTTGAAGTGGTCTTGCTGGAAAGGTAGCCTTGTGTATTTCCATCTTTTACCCAGTACTCATATTCCTTTGTATTTACCTGGGAGAAATCCATATCAAGCTTTACAGAAACCTTGGCATTATCGTATATGGAGCCATCATTCTCGCCAGCTAAGATATTCTTTACCTTCTGGGCAACTGCATTTTCAGCCTGTGCCTGAACTGACTGATTCTGCGAAGCCTGGACGGAAGTCGTCGCAGCGTCACCGCCTGAGAATAAGGTGTTGCCATTCGTATCTACGATATTGACATTTGAAGCATCATCAGAGCCTAAAGCTGTGGCAACCGTCATGGCGATTCCTGCTGCCTGGTCATTTGAAAGATCTTTATTCAGTTTCAGAATAATGGCAGCATGAGAATCCTTCTGTTTTGAAATGATCGTGCCGTCATTTGCAGGAATATTGAGAGAAACAGTCGCACTGTCAACTGCATCGATGGATTCGATGTCCTTGGCAAGCTGGCTTTCAAGGTATACCTGGTATTTCTTTGTCTTGTCCGCTTCAGTAGTTGAAAATGAGCCATTCAATGCATCATCGATAGAATACCCCTCTGATGGGATGCCGTTCGATCCAAGTGTAAGACGCGCTGCAGCCTCCTGCTTTGTATTTACAGAAAATGTCAGGCCATCCTGGGACTGCTTGTAATCGATGGTCTCATCTGCACCATCAAGTGCTTTCTTGATCGTAGCTGCCTCAGCTGTGTCTGAGGCAGTCACAAGCGGGGTATATGTTGGCTTCGTCATTGTAACGCCAAGAATCGAAAGTGCAACTAGGACAATAGCGGCGGTACTTATGATTGCCGCCTTCTGTCTGGTCGAAAAATGCTTCCACCATTCTGAAATTCTATTTAAGATTCTTTGTAATTGCTCAGGCATGCCTGAATCCTTTCTGTGTTACTTTGCTCGATCAGATTTGCATGTTCATGATAGTATTATACGCCGTCAAGAACCTGTCGCGCACTGCTACCGTATACTGCAGTGCGATATTCGCCTTGCTCTGTGCGATGAGCAGGTCGTGTGTATTGTCCGACAGTCCCATCGCAAACTTCACTTCTTCGTCCTCGGCCTGATTCTTCAGTGTATTTGTCTCATTAATATTTGACAGAGCCTGATTGAAAATCGCCCCAAAGCCGTTGTCATTTGACGTTTTATTCAGCTCCGAAGCCCTCTCAGGCGTCGTCTGGTAATAATTATTTAATGGAGTAACGTAAGCCATTTATTTACCTCATCAGCTTCCTATCTGAAGTCCCGTCGTCGCAATATCCTTTAATGCATTGAAAGATGTGACATTTGCCTGGTATGCCCTGGTCGCATCGATGAGGTTCGTCATCTCTGTCACGGTATTGACATTCGGATAAGTCACATAGCCATTCTGATTCGCATCCGGATGCGAAGGATCATATACAAGCGTCATATCAGTATCAGTGTCCTCATAGACACGGCTTACCTTTACGCCATCGCCCTTGAAGGCTTTCTTGTAATCCTCAAGCGTATCAGCAAAACCCGCATTCAGATTCTTTTCCTCAAAGGTAACGACCTTTCTTCTGTATGGTCCACCGTCTTCTGTACGTGTAGTATTCACATTTGCGAGATTTTCGGAAATCGTATCCATCCTGAATCTCTCTGCCGTCATACCGCTTGCGGCAATATCAAAGCCCTGAAATAATGCCATAATAAACTCCTTTATGATGCACTCAGAATAAATGCATGCGCAAAATAATCTACTTACTGTCCTTTAGCTACAACTGAAAAATCCTTAATCTCATTTGAAGCTGCTTTCGCAAGCGTCTGGTACCGTATTTCTTCAGATGCCAGCTCAACGTTCTCCGTATCCACATCGACATTGTTCTCATCAAGTCTGTAGGAATATCCCGCATGGTCATAATAAAGCCTGTCACGCACCTTACTATATGTAGTCTCCTTAACAGCCCTGTCAATCGAAGTATGACCAGAATGAAGAATGGCGTGCTGAAGTTCCTTCTCGAAATCTATGTCCTTTCTCTTGTAACCAGGCGTATCGACATTTGCGAGATTGTTTGAAATAATCGTCTCACGCTTCGAGCTGGCATCAAGTGAACGGTCTAACAGATTAATATAACTAAAAGCATCGGAATTTATCATAAATGCCTCCAAAATTGCTTAAGCTCGCAAACTTCATTTGCTCGCTATAAAATTGCTGCTTCGCAGCTCTTCAGGTGTGGGTCCCACACCTGAAGGCAAGGCATCCCTTCGCCAGAAGGCTATGGGATACCTTGCTTATTTTATATATTATAGAAGAATTTTATAAAAACACAAGAACTTTTTACATTATCTTGTATGGGGTTCCATTCGAAAATACAAGATATGTATCATCGCGTATTCCCTAATAAATGCCGTTTGCTGTAATAGTTCCCAGTACAACCCAATAATGTTTTTCTAAAAAAACAAAAAGGACCTACGTAAACGTAAGTCCTTTTACCAATGATACATCCATGTACCAAATTATTTTTTATAAAAATTCAATAACAATGCCTGACTAACATAGTATAACATTTAAAATGTAAGTCGGCATAATAAAATCAATTTTCAGCTTTGTAATTCTCAGAATGCCCACATTCTGCATTCGTGCAGACTGCCTTCTGTCCTTTAATGACCATCATGCAGCCACAGTCCGGGCATTTCTTTTCAATAGGCCTGCTCCATGAAGTGAAGTCGCAGTTCGGGTAGTCCTCGCATCCATAGAAGACCCTTCCTTTCTTCGTCTTCCTGCGGACGATGTCCTTACCGCATTTCGGGCACTTCACACCTATTCTCTCTAAGTAAGGCTTCGTATTCCTGCACTCCGGGAAGCCCGGGCATGCTAAAAATTTGCCATGCGGACCATACTTGATGACCATATTACGTCCACACTTCTCACATTTTATATCGGTCTCTTCATCAGCAATCTTTACTGTTGCAAGTTCACTTTCTGCCTTTTTGACTGAATCCTCAAGGTCCGGGTAGAAATTCCGGATAATGGATTTCCACTCGACCTTTCCTTCCTCTACACCATCAAGAAGGCTCTCCATGTTCGCAGTGAAATTGTAATTTACAATCGTCGGGAAGGATTCCTTCATGATTTCATTTACAACTGTACCAAGCTCAGTCACGAAAATAGCCTTCTTCTCGTGAACAATATAACGACGCTTTAGTAATGTCGAAATCGTAGGTGAATAGGTGGAAGGCCTTCCTATGCCAAGCTCTTCCATTGTATGTACAAGAGAAGCTTCCGTGAAATGGCTTGGCGGCTCTGTAAAATGCTCTTTCTCATCGAATTTCTTAAATTCCAATTTTGAATCTTCTGAAAGATCAAAGAGTGCCTGATCCTTTACCTCTTCCTTGTCAGCGAATTTGTATACCGATTCCCAGCCATCAAAAAGCAGTCTGCTCGATGATGAAGTAAAAGCATTTCCTGCGCAGCTTAGCTTTACTGAAACAGTTTCATACTGTGAAGGAGCCATCTGGGATGCTACGAAGCGAGTCCAGATGAGCTGGTACAGTCTGTACTGGTCACGGGTAACCTCATCCTTTATCTCTGCCGGAGTGAGCGTGACATCTGCAGGTCGGATGGCTTCATGCGCATCCTGAATATTAGAGGCATTTCCAGCCTTCTTAGGAGCAGCGCCTGTGCCAACATATTCTTCACCATAATTTCCTGTGATGAACTCTCTTGCAGCTGCCTTTGCTTCATCAGCAATCCTGACAGAATCAGTTCTCAAATAAGTAATCAGACCTACTGTTCCCCTGCCCTTTATGTCGACGCCTTCATAAAGCTGCTGTGCCACACGCATCGTACGGGAAATCGCAAAGGAAAGACTCTTATTTGCCGCCTGCTGCAGCGTCGAGGTCGTAAAAGGAAGCGGTCTCTGCTTCGTCCGCTGGGAACGCTTAATATTCTCTATTGTAAAAGGCTTGCCCTTGCAGGCATCTATAACCTTATCGATATCAGCTTTCTTTAAGAAGGCATCCTTATCCGGCTGCACATAGGAAGCCGTAAAAGTAAGCTTCCTGCCTTTTTCTGAAAGGATGGCATCAAGCGTGTAATACTGCTGTGGGATAAAGGCATTTATTTCATCTTCCCTGTCACAGATAAGGCAGAGCGCAACTGACTGGACACGTCCGGCCGAAAGTCCTCTCTTTACCTTCGCCCAGAGCAATGGGCTGATCTCATAGCCTACGATTCTGTCAAGCACACGCCTCGCCTGCTGCGCATCGACAAGATTCATATCAATATCCCTGGGAGCCTTGAAGGAAGCCTTTACGGCATTCTTCGTAATCTCATTGAAGGTAATTCTCTTATATTTATCCTTTGGAAGGGAGAGGGCCTCGACAAGATGCCACGAAATGGCCTCTCCCTCACGATCAGGGTCTGTTGCAAGATAAACAGTATCTGCCTTTTTGGCTTCCTTCCTAAGATCCTTTAATAGATCTCCCTTGCCCCTAATCGTAATATATTTTGGTTCAAAATCATTCTCGGTATCTATTCCAAGACGGCTCTTCGGCAGGTCCCTCACATGCCCCATAGAAGCCATCACTGAATAATTTTTTCCTAAAAATTTCTTAATAGTCTTGACCTTGGTAGGCGACTCGACTATTACAAGATTCTTCGCCATAAACAGTCCTCCTAAAAAACAATTAAAGACTATACAACAGAATTTTTCTTTTTACAAGGACAAAGGATAAAATTTATATTTTCTTAATATTTAATAATTTGTTCTGATTTGTTCGGGCAAAAACTATCTTTTTCTTCATTCTGTTCTGTTTTTTCGAACATCAAATAATTTATTTATTAATTTTTGTTTGTTTTTTTCGAACAAAAAATAATTAATTTTTTATTAATTGAATTCAGAAATTTCACATGCTAGCATCAGAGAAAATTATCTGATGCCAGCTTACGCAGTATATGCCGGCTGCTTCCCTGAAAAATATTTGGTTAATAAAACCTGATTCATTAATAGAAAGTAATAACTATGTTTGGAAAAGTAAGTTCAGCAATTTTACATGGCATTGAGAGCACGATCATTTCCGTCGAAACCGATATCAACAGCGGAATGCCTTCATTTGATATGGTGGGTTTTCTATCTTCAGAAGTAAAGGAAGCAAAAGAACGGGTGCGCTCTGCCCTCACAAATTCCGGCTTTGATCTTCCAGTCCAAAGGATTACTGTAAACCTTTCACCCGCAGATATTCGAAAATCCGGAAATGCCTATGATCTTCCTATCGCAGTCTCGATTCTCTGCGCATCTGGAGAAATTCATTGCAGCAATGACACTATGATCATAGGAGAATTAAGCCTGGATGGTCATGTCCGTGGAGTAAATGGCGTTCTTCCTATGGTACTAGCTGCAAAGGAACACGCTCTTACGACGATTATTCTGCCTGCAGAAAATTTCATAGAAGCCTCGCTTGTCCCTGGAATAAAAATAATTCCTGTTTCAGAATTAACCGATGCCATAAATTTCCTGAAGGAAGGCAGAATCCCTGAGTATCATTGCGCTAACAAACTAATTCCAGGCAATAGCACATCTTCATCAGAAACACCTGATTTCGCAGATATACGTGGACAGAAAATGGTAAAACGCGCATGCGAGGTCGCAATTTCCGGCATGCACAACATCCTCATGATCGGTCCTCCTGGTGCCGGAAAAACGCTGACTGCTAAATGCATTCCATCCATTCTTCCTCCTATGACTACCGAAGAACAGCTTGAAATTTCCAAAATCTATTCCGTCAGCGGCATGTTTGCAGAAAGGGAATCTCTGTTAAATACAAGACCTTTCCGAAGCCCGCATCATACGATTACCGAAGCAGGTCTTGCGGGAGGTGGAAATGTCATCCGGCCGGGGGAAATTTCGCTTGCACATAATGGCGTATTATTTTTAGACGAACTTCCTGAATTCTCGCCAGCCACGCTCGAAGTCCTTCGCCAGCCGCTCGAAGAAAAACAGATACGAATCATCCGCGCAAATGGAGAAGTCACATTTCCAGCGAAGTTTGTCCTGGTTTGTGCAATGAATCCATGTAAATGTGGATATTTTCCAGATATGAGCCGATGCAGGTGTACAAGAAGCCAGATTCTGAAATACTTATCCCGGATCTCACAGCCTCTCATTGACAGAATTGACATTACAGTAGAGGCAAAGCCTCTGTCATTTACCCAGCTTGGTTCAGAGGAAAAAGAAGAGTGTTCTGAAAATATTAGAAAAAGAATCATCCGATGCCATGAGATAGAAAGATCACGTTATCAGAATGAGCCTTTTTCCTATAATTCTGAAATTCCGCCAGGAAAAATAGCAAAATACTGCCATCTAGAAGAAAAGGACATTTCTTTTATGGAGGATATTTTCAAAGCGATGAACCTTACAGCAAGGACATACCATAAGATTCTTCGTGTTGCCCGGACGATTGCTGACCTCGATTCATCTGAACAGATAAAGACCCGGCATCTTCAGGAAGCCATCTGCTACCGAACCTGTGACAGAAAATACTGGGAGAATACGCTGTCAGCATAGACGTTTTTCACCAAAGCCTGCTGCAACTAACACATCATTTTTCGGAGATATATATGGATAAATACGGATATTTCATGTCTTCATTTTTCAATGTCGGAATGCAGAAAAAGAAGAAGCTGCTTTTATATTTTGGAAATGAAAATAAAGTTTACAATGCAAAAGAAACAGAAATCAAAGAACTGAGCTTCCTTTCAGATGAAGAGAAGACATCCTTTCTGATGCATAGGGAAGCCTTTCCTCTCGAAAAAGAATGGGATCGCTTTATTCATAGCGGCATCAAATCTGTGGCAATTAATGAGGAAAACTATCCAAAATCTCTCGTTTACTTAAGCGATGCGCCATTTTCGCTGTTTTACCTGGGAGACCTTCCAAAAAAGAATGAAAGATTAATCGCTATGGTAGGGGCAAGAAGGGCATCAGAATACGGCCGGGTAATGTCAGAAGAAATCGCAAAGCATCTCACAAAAAATGGCTTTACAATCGTTAGCGGCATGGCGCTTGGTATAGATTCTGCCTCACAGTCCGCTGCACTTGAAGCAGGCGGTAGAACCTACGCAGTCCTTGGCTGTTCCGTTGACATATGCTATCCTATGTCTAAGCTCACTCTTTACAATGAAATACTGGACGGGCATGGCGGAATCATTTCTGAATACCCGCCCGGAACCCTTCCGCAGAGCAAAAATTTTCCGCCAAGAAACAGAATCATAAGCGGGCTTTCAGAAAAGGTTCTCGTCATGGAAGCCAGAAAAAGATCCGGTTCCCTCATAACTGCAGATTTCGCCTTAGAACAGGGAAGAGATATTTATGCTCTTCCTGGAAGAATTACAGACCCAATGTCTGAGGGCACAAATGCCCTGATCTATCAGGGTGCAGGCATTATCCGTTCTAAAGAAGAACTTCTGGCAGATTTACTCGAGCTTAATGAAACACTCACTACAGAAGAAAGCGAATATCTGAAAATAAAGGCGGCTGAAAACTCAGATAAGAAAACAAAGTCAAAAAAAAGCAAAAAAAATATACCGCTTTCAGATGAAGAAAGAACGGTATATGATGCTATGGATTATTATCCTATTGGTATAGAAGAGCTTTCTGACAAAACTGAAATTCCATTCATGAATATACTGCCTGTCATCCTTTCACTCGCCGAAAAGGGATTGATTGCAGAAAGATTCAAAAATGAATATACGAAAATCAGGTGAATAGTCCCATGAGCCTGATGAATGGAAGCCCATCAACCACTTCATGAAATCTCCTGCTTCTTGAAACCCTGTCGTTTTTCAGAACCTTCCTCCTGATATAAGCATAAGTATAGTCCTCGCCGTGCTTTGCCAGTATCTTCAAAAGCCGCTCAAGAAGCTCCTTTGACTCAGGATGCAGCATGTATGGCGCCTTGCCTTTCATATAGTACTTTAACGGACTCGCATCGGTGTACTTGTCCTTCTGATAGTTCTTGCATGCAGAAACGCGGTCGATGAACATCTCAACTACGTACTTCACAGGCATCTTCATTCCCTTAAGCGGTATGCCTACGCCATCCCAGTCCATATTGTAGTCGATCCAGTATTCCAGATGGTGCTTATTCCTTCCTTTATGATGAAGCCATGCAGTAGAAAGTCCCTTGTCTTCTCTCTCTGCATTATTCGGACTCCTGTCTCCCTGAAAATATCTGGCACCCACTATGAACTCAGTACAGGAATACTTTGAGAGATCGTGCATGATTCCCTGGTAATACAGCCCTGCCTTGAAACAGCCTTCCATGACAAGTCTTTTATGATTGGTAATCGTAAGAAAATGCCCTACTGCTTTTTGTAATGTGATTTTGTTATCGCTCATATTGCTAAATTCACCCTACCCTGTACCTTGACAATATTAAGGCAGAATTGGAAAATATCAAACCTCAGGAATTCCCGGTTTTCTCTACTGTCTTTCTGGCAAGTGCTTTCTTCACTTTGCTGGATCTTGCAGTATTATCCGGTGTCTCTTCTATCTTTCTTCCAACAATCACTGAAATCGTACCTCCAGGTACAATACAGGATGTCTGATCACGAAGAACTTCTCCTTCATCATTCCAGTCAAAGGAAGAGGTGTTATTGATGAAATACCATCTCTTATTTGTAAGCTTTGGAAGTGCAAATGTCTCTTCGCCAAAATAGAAATTGAATAAAAGCATGACATCCTCTTCGTCATCTTTTCTTCCATAAGCCCCGGCAAATAATATGCCAAGTGCCTTCTTTTCAGCACCTATTCCCATGATCCAGGGTTCTCTTCCATGATAAGATACATCTGGAAGGCCTACATGTTTGTAATCCTGGAAGAAATAGGGCGCAGGACTTGAAAGCACGGTATGTGTCTTTCGAAACATAATGAGCTTCTTTACATAATCCTGCATGGAAAGTGCTGCCTGCCGTTTTGAGAAAGTAACCCATCCTGTCTCATTATCCTGACAGTAAGGATTATTGTTTCCATCCTGGGTATTCAGAATCTCGTCACCCTCAAAAATCATCGGTATGCCCTGTGACATAAATACAGAAAGAAGAGCTCCTCTGACACAGATCTCACGAAGACGGTTTACGACATGATTCTTTGTCCTGCCCTCAAAGCCATGGTTGTTTGAGCAGTTGTAATTCGTACCATCTGTATTCTCTTCGCCATTTGCTTCATTATGCTTCTCACCATAGCTATATACATCATAAAGCGTAAATCCGGTATTATTAGCAGCATAATTTACAAAACCAAAGCTTCCACCCTGACGTTTCATGAAATCCGCAAACTCAGAAACATTTCCATCCATATGGTTCTGAAGCCTTCTGAGAGGATATTCGAAATCATCATTTGTAATAAACAGATGCTTGTCATTTTCAGTATTTGAAAGAAGCTTTTCCGGAAAACTGTCATAGAAAATCTTCGTACCTGAAAGAAATGGGTTATTTGCAATTCTCTCAATAGGAATACCATAACCAATAAGATGAAAGCCATCAATATGATATTCCTTCAGCCAGTAGACAAGGGATTCAGTCAGAATGTCTGGCGGAAGTTCAGGAGAAAAAGAAAATTCCATTATGATTTCCATGCCTTCTCCATGAATCCGGTCAACCATTTCCTTCATATGAAGATCGCATTTTGAACCACCAAAATAGGATGCCTTTGGAGCAAAATATTCCCCTGGTCCATATCCCCAGTAATTCACGCCATACGGCTTTTCATTGACTTTAATTGTCGTATGATTTTCTCCCGTTTCAAGATGTGTACGGAAGCGGATCTCTTCGAATTCATATAGGGGAAGAAATGCAAGCGTATTAACCCCTAATGACTTAAAATATGGAAGTTTCTCAATGATTCCAAGGTAATTTCCTTTTTTGGAATGTGGAAGGCTGTTCTTCATCGTGAAGCCTCTCATATGAAGCTTGTAAATAATGGTGTCCTCAGGTGCTATCCTTGGAGGAACAAAATTCCATTCATAGTCTGAAGAAGAAACAGAAAACCCACAGTAGGTCTTGTATCCTTCATCAAACCGGCTTACATCATTCCACTTTTCACGACCTATTATGACAGGCGCAAAAACATCAGGCCCAACTTTGCCATCTCGCTTCAATAAGTAACAGTATCTGGAAAAATCCGGTCCGGAAAGCATTACAGAATAAACATTTCCCAGTCTGAATTCACTATGAAGCTTAATTTCTACAATGAGCTCTTTTGTCTTTTTATCAAATAGAAGAATGGATGGGGCTTCTTTTGTCTGTACAGAAAAAGTAAAGGCAGCGTTCTTGTCTATGATCTTCGTGCCAAATTCTGAAAAGTCTCCTTTTGTTACCTTTACCTTCATAAGTAAATTTTGCTCCTTTGAAAAGGTACTTAGTAATAATACATCGACATCAAAATTTAATAACTTTGATGATAACCTTGAAATCTCATATCCCGAGTGTTATTTTAGTGTGCATAAACCTTTTATTAATGCAAACGATATTTTATCATTTATATGTGTCATGGTCAAAGGTTTTCGAAGCACAATTGATTGTTTTTTATTCTTGCAGAATTATTCTGCAAATGCTTACTTTTAGGGGATTTTATGAGTAAAACAGACATTTTTCCAGTTGATGACAAAGATACAGATGTAATGGTGACAATCGATTTAGACGATGGCAGCACCATGGACTGCGAGATTCTCACTATTTTTGACATTGGAAAGCAGAACTATATTGTCCTTCTGCCTGTCGATGACAATGACATTCCTCTGACAGAAAGCGATGTTTATATTTATCGATATTTTGAGGATGAGGATGGCAGTCCATACCTTGATAACATCCAAGATGATGAAGAATATGAGCGCGTGCAGAAGCGCTTTGATGAAATCCAGGACAAAATTGACAAGATGAATAATGATTGATCAATACACAATTGTAAAATAAGTTCCATTAACGGGCGTTTTTGCAATTGCTAGTTAATAGAGGTAATAATATTAATCGATAAAAAATGGACTGTGCATCATGCACAGTCCATTAATATTCTTATGATTTTCAAGCGAATCAGCCGATTGAATTAACTCTCTTGGCCATCTTTGAAACCTTGTTTGAAGCATTGTTCTTCTTGATAACGCCCTTTGTAGCTGCCTTCTCAACAACTCTTGTAGCATCCTTAAGAACTTCGGAAGCCTTCTCCTTGTCGCCTTCAGCAACTGCAGCATCAACCTTCTTCATATAAGTCTTAACCTGAGACTTAACGGCCTGATTTCTCTCAGCCTTCTTCTCGTTTGTAATAACTCTCTTCTTAGCAGATTTAATATTTGCCACTTTCAATACCTCCAGAATGGAAACCTAATATTTAATATATTTAAACCCGCAAAGGCGACATTGACACGGTATCAACCTTGCAAGACCTAAAAACATACTGTGACATAATACTCTCATGGGTGAGAAATGTCAATGATTTTTTTCAGAATAACGGCAATATTTTTTTATGCCGCAAAGCTCGCATTTCGGTGAACGTGCAGTGCAGATTTCACGTCCAAAGCTGATGATCTGAAGGTTCCATAGGATCCATTCATCCTTTGGAAGAGACTTCTCAAGATCCTGTTCCACCTTCACAGGATCGTCAGAATCGGTATAAGAGAGCCTATTTGAAATTCTCTTCACATGCGTATCGACGACAATGCTTGGAATTTCATAAATATTTCCTCTGATGACATTTGCAGTCTTCCGTCCAACACCCGGAAGTTTTGTAAGCTCATCAATATCAGACGGAACCTCCCCATCGTATTTCTCGATAAGCTCTCTTGCGCAGGCAATGATATTCTTTGCCTTGTTGTGATAGAAACCAGTTGACCTGATGTCATTTTCCATTTCTGAGAGCGATGCATTAGCGAAGGCTTCAAGCGTCTCATATTTTTTGAAAAGCTGCTCCGTTACAATGTTCACTCTCTCATCAGTACACTGTGCAGAAAGAATGGTTGCAAATAGAAGCTCATAAGGCTTTTCCTTATTAAAATGAAGAAAGCACCTTAAATCGGTGCCGTATCTTTCGCTCAAATATGAAATGATCTCAGTAGTCTTTTTCGAAACTCTCATAACCAATACATGCCTTTCTATCTGCCAGACTCATCAAGGCACCTCAAAGCAATGTCAAGCTTTCACAACCCCACACATCTTCAGAATCTGGAATACTGCTGACATAAAAAGTACTGCTGATCCGAAGGAATAAAATATTGTCTTTCCCTTAAAGCCCATCAAGTATCCAGTATAAAGGCCTGACAGCACAACAAGAAAAGAACATACAATAATTGCGGTGAGAAGAATCCATACATTTGCAGAAAGAAAACCTGCTGCACAGCCTGCAAAAATAGCATAGATAGATGTCACAAAAATAATCCTGACATAGGTAGATCTGGTAATCTCGCATCTCTTCTCATCCACAAATTCCTGCTTTACAGCCTTAATCAGAAGCCTTACCGCAAGGAGTATGAAAATAACGAATGCGATAATCTGACCAAGCCATGTGGAATTCTTAAAAACAGCGTTCTGTGACACATTATAACAGATGGCATAACCGCCGAAAAAGAAACCAAGCTGTAAAAGCGTAACAAGCCCGCTCGTAATGAGCAGTGTAGATTTCTTTATCTCACCAAGCTTTGCGCCCTCTATCTCCATAGTAGCAAAAAGATCAAGGCTGATTCCCGCCACGATAAGAATACATTCCAACCAGTTCATATTTTCCTCTTTCCTCCCCGGAAATAATTTGCATGATTATGAAAGATTAATAATACGCAAAAAATATCTATTTATACAACAAAGATATAATAATCATTCAAAAAACAAATATTAATATTCAAAAAAAGTGCTATGTATATTTTGCATCACTGAGAACTACAAAAATCGAGAACTGAATGTGAAATCATATAAATAAATGTATCAATAAGTTCATCAGGTTCAATCTTCATGCCGCTCTGGATCCAGGAAATAATGCACTCCGCAATAGATTCTGAAAAGAATAATCCAATGAGATTCGGAGTAATCCACTTGTATGGAAGCTCCTTTTTTAGCTTACTGGGATTAATAAAAGGTATGAGAAGCTCCTTTATGTCTTCAGTAATAATGTCGCGGAAAGAATTCTGACCTGTGAGCTTTGCAGCATTTCTATAAAATGCCCTGTCCTTTTCAATTTGATTAAAAGCTAACAATACACCCTCTCGTGAAAGACCGTCATTAAATTTGTCAAGCATAGGCTCAATCAATTCTTTCTTTACGATCCATTCAAGAAGTTCGTATTTATCCTGAAAATGGTTGTAGAAGGTAGGCCTGATGACACCTGCCTTATCTGTGATTTCCTTTATGGTAATCTTCTCGATCGGACGAGTAGAAGCGATCTCCTTGAAGCTCTCCGAAAGAAGTATATCTATTGCATTTGTACCATTTGCTGTCATAATTAATAAACCAAAAAATTAAATTTATGATAAAGGATTCAAAATAGTCATATTATTGATGCAATGCATTCAGTCCTCGTCAAATTCGACTGTTACATAATAGCCGCGGTCATTTTCGATGACATCAACGACCTTGCCCTCTGTGGACTTAAGCCGTTCTGTCGAACGGTAATTTCCACTCATTGCAAAAGAATTTCCAAGCGTATAGTAATACGATCTTGCAACTTTATTTTCAGTAACATTCAGAACATCTCCGACCTTGAGTAAACCGGTGCGCTCCATTTTAAATTCCATCCTGCGCAAATATTAATCTCCCAAAATATCTGCAAATTAAATTCTCAAAACCTGCTACAAGTCTGAACTAATTATTACAGATTTTTCTCGCTTGTGATTGTAGAATCAAAAACGCCCTCAGCTTTGTCTACCTTTGCAACTAAAAATACAGATGAAATACCGTCTAATAACAGGAAGATACCAAGAACTGCTGTAGAAACTGCAGCCACTTTAAATGGCGTAATCAATGAAAAAATGCCCAGAACCAGCTTTACTATGCCGCTTATCAATATACCCTGCCAGAATGGCGCTGCAGCAATTCTTCCTGCAGAAGTCATAGAAAAATCTTCTATGGCACTAACGATAAGAATAATGCCAGCGAGTACTGGGAAAAATGATGCTGCCGCATATTGATGCTTAAGAATAAAGGCGCCTACGATAATAAGAACCACGCCCAAAATAATCTCAATAAGGTTCTTATCTTCACCGATGATACCAACAAGAAAAGCCGCAATACCTGCAATAATAAAAATGACTCCTATAATCTTGGTTATTGTCATTACGAATCCACCAGGATTCACAATGCAGAAAATTCCAAGTATAATGCAGAGAACTGCGCCCCCAGTGACATTTACACGAAGATTCTTTAACTTCTCAAACATAATAATCCTCCGTCCACACGAAAAATAATATGCCGTGCCGTAGATTTCTAACAAACCGGCAGATATAAAAATTATTTTATACTTTTACTTACAAATATTCAATGAAAAATAGTTGACTAAACTTACAAAAACTAATAAAATAGCAAAGTGGTTTCAAAAGCCAATACTTGCAGGAGTGGCGGAATTGGCAGACGCGCAGGCTTCAGGTGCCTGTAGTAGCAATACTGTGTGGGTTCAAGTCCCATCTCCTGCATTTCCTTTTTCTCTTTTAAATTTACATAAAAAGTATCAATATAGGGGAAGGTTACGCCCACTCTCCTGCACTTTCTTATTTTCTTTTCCAATTCACACAAAGAGTATCAATATAGGGGAAGGTTACGCCCACTCTCCTGCATTTTTCTATTATCCCATTCGCACCTTTCTCAGGCGCTCGAGTCCGAATTCGGTCCGCTGTGCGATTAGAATTCCCTTATGTCCGGCTTTATTCTTGATATATGAAAATGCAGTATGAATCTGTTCTTCGTTCATTCCATGAAATGGATCATCTAAAAGTAAGAGGTCAGATGGAATAATTGATGCCCTGATGATTTCTACAACCTTTCTTTCTACTTCTGTCAATTCTTTGACTGGCACGTAAAGCGCTGACTCTGGAAGAAGCTTCAAAAGTTCTTCTCTAGCTACTCTTTCTGAAAGCTTTGAGCTCATACAGGCAACATTTTCAATTGCACAGTAATCTTCTAGGAGCCTGTCGTCCTGAAAGACCATTCCGACATTTATCCTGTCATATTTGTAGTCTCCAAGTAGTGTGACTGCACCCTCATCCGGTTTCTCAAGACCGCAGATGATTCTGAAAAGTGTCGTCTTGCCACAGCCTTCAGGTCCCATCAGAAGAAATGTATCATCAGAACTGATGTCAAGTGAAAAGTCGCTCAATACAACATCCTCACCATATGATTTTCCTACGTGCTTGATTTCAACCGTCATTTATTTCACCAAAATTCTTATAGACAAGCTATGCAAAATGTGCTTTCTCGGATGTTTTCCAATAAATTTTATTTTCTTGAAATTATCTTTCCCATAGCTGCATACTGCTTATATTTCTTTTCTCTTGACTTTTCTGCAAGCTTAGGAAATTTTGAAGGCATAGTAATGTACTCTCTGACTGCAGATTTTGGCATATGAAAAACCTCAGCCATTTCAAGAAGTTTCTTTTCATCTTCCTTCGTCATTACTTTACCTCTTTCTTCTGATTTTCCTTATATAAACAAATGTCCTTTTCATCAGCAACGCCATACATTCGCATGAAATTCCTTATGTCTTTTTCATCGCGTACGAGCATTTTCTCTTCAAAGGTGTTTGTTGCCATATTATAAAAACCTGCTATTTTCTCGCCATTTGCGAGGTCCGTGCGAAGCATTGGCTTCCTGACTTCAGGATTGTAACTCTTCTTTGAACGGTCAGGGAAAAATGCATTTCTCTCCTTATCGAGTTTTTTGTAGGCATCGACTTCCTTTTCAACCTTCTCATTGCCTTTATCAGGCTTTGGGATTGCCATGCCAATCAGCATGCCGCCTATCGTACATATTGCAAGAAGGACTGCACCGGCTGATGCATGCTTCGTCACGAGGAGGGCGAAAAACAAAAAAACTCCAAGAATCACGCCGTAGGTCATGCCTTCGGAGCCGTAATTGTCTGGAGTCTCACTATTGCTATTTTTCCCGCGCTTATTATCTGCCATATATTATTCTGCCTTGTCTCCGAGCATTTCCTCCATCGTGTGCCAGCCGAGGACGGCGCATTTGACACGGGATGGCATATGGGCGATATCGGAAAGAATTCCTGCTTCTTCGAGCTCATCCTTCTCTTCGTCTGAGATGTTGCCTTCCTTGATCATGCGAAGGAAGATGTCTGCAAGATGCATTGCCTCTTCCTTTGACTTTCCAATGATGAGGTCGAGCATCATGTCGGCAGATGCCTGTGATATTGCACAGCCATCACCAGTGAAAGCACCATCGACGATCTTTCCATCTTCGACCTTAAGATTCAATACAATGTCGTCACCGCATGATGGATTGATGCCTTCAAGTGAAAAATTTGCGTCCGGTAGCTCATGCTTGTGCGTCGGATTCATATTGTGTTCTGTCAGAATTTCGTTATAAAAAGTATTGTTTGCCATGATTTTTTCTCTTTGTCATAATTTAATGATTGGCGTACCGGTTAGAATAATACCTAATCCGTACGCCAATTTCAAGTTTACATTATTTCATTATTCAAGCTTTGTATATTCAGTCTTTATAGCCCATCTCAGAACGCATCGAGCTAAGGCAGTCAATGAATGCATCAATATCATCCTTGGTATTGTAGAAGCCAAGTGACATCCTTGATGTTGACATGACGCCTAAATATTTGTGCAGCGGCTGTGCACAGTGGTGTCCGGCACGGATTGCGACGTGTGCGCTGTCCATAATTGCTGCAACATCATGTGGATGGACGCCGTCAATCTTGAATGTAAGTATTCCATGATGCTCCCTGTAATCTTCAGAACCAATCAGCGTAACATGTGGAACCTCGAGAATTCTCTCGACCGCATACTTCGTGAGCTCCTCTTCTCTCTTCTCTAAGAAATCTAATCCGTATGAATTTATGAAGTCAAGTGCAGCACACAGGCCTACTGCGCCACCGGCATTCACGGTTCCGGCCTCGAACTTGTGCGGAACCTCGGCATAGGTCGCGCCCTCGATTGTGACATATTCAATCATCTCGCCGCCGAAAAGAAATGGTGGCATCTTTTCAAGAAGGTCTTTCTTGGCATAAAGCACGCCGATGCCCATCGGTGCATACATCTTGTGACCCGAAAATGCGAAGAAATCAATATCAGAATCCTGAACATCGACCTTGATATGAGGTGCTGACTGGGCACCATCTGCAACGAATACGGCACCGACTTTATGCGCCTCTGCAGCAAAAGCCTTGACATCATTCTTCCTGCCAAAGAGATTTGACATCTCTGTCATGGCGACAAGCTTCGTATTCGGTGTCAGAAGCTCCTTGAATTTTTCAAGAGAAAACTCGCCATCCTTCTCACAGTAGAAATATTTGAGCGTTGCACCGGTCTTCTTTGCGACCTGCTGCCAGGGAAGCATATTCGAATGATGCTCAGCAATCGAGACGATGATCTCATCACCTTCCTTGATGAAATTTTCACCATAGGAATAAGCGATCAGATTCAGACTCTCCGTCGCATTTCTCGTAAATACGATTTCAGAAGAATCCTTCGCATTTATGAAATTTGCGACCTTCGTCCTCGCTTCTTCATACTGCTCTGTAGCCCTGAGACTGATATCATATAGTCCCCTCATCGGGTTCGAATTCACGGTCTCATAGAACTTTGTGACTGCATCGAGTACCTCGACAGGACGCTGCGACGTTGCAGAATTGTCGAGATAATGAAGAGACGGATTCGCCTCGAATATTGGAAAATGTTTTCTTATTTCTCTATCTTCGTCTGTCATACTATCACCTTATAGCATATTATCCACACGTTCCCTCGACTTTTCGTCCGGAATCAGGTTCTTTACCGCATCAATCCTGGCGCGTGAGATCATCTTATAGATTTCTTTCTCAGGAATGCCGCGGCTTTCGAGATAGAACATCATCTCTGAATCCAGCTTTCCGATGGATGCGCCGTGGTTTCCCTCAACCTCTTCTTCTGAGCAGAGGATGACCGGAAGCGTGCGGTTTACAAGGTCATCATCAAGGAGGAGAACGGATTCCCGCTCATTTCCCTTTGCGCCCTTACATCCTTTTCGAAGGTCGATGGTTCCGCGGAAATTCTTCTTTGAACCTCCGTCGAGAACGCCGTTTACTTCGATCTCGGAAAGCGTCTTCTTTCCGATGTGGTTGATCTCGTCATTAATATCAAGAAGACTTCCCTTACCGACTAAATAGGAAAGCTTCATGTCATGCGAAGCCTTCTCGCCAAGAAGATCTGTTGTCGAGCCATAGTATGTATTTCCGCCGTCGATGACAAGCTGTGAAAGCCTGAACTCGCCGTCCGCCTCAACCGTTCCGCCGATGTCATTGAAGAAGTCCATGCTCTTAGATGTCTTCTGCACCTGTATAAGATTAAGTGAAGCACCTTTGCCGACATGGTATTTTGTCTGGACGACTGCCTCGCCCTTTGTCTCTGGAGCTGCCTCAAAAAACATGATTGCTGTCAGTGCTTTTCCGTCTTCTACGAAGAGCTCTACTGGTGTCACTGCATTTATTTCTGAACCGTCAGAAGAATATGATAAATCAAGCTTCAGAATATTCTCTGAAGCATCTGCAGCATTCTTAGCGATAGAAGAAACATATTTCGTAATGCTCTGTCCGCTCTTTGCTGCAAAAGAAACTGCCTTATCGATTTCAGGTCCGATTCCGGTTTTCTGATTCTTTAGTGAAGTTTCAGAAAGCTCTTCCACCCTGACATCCGACGGCACTGTAGCAGATGCCTTAAAAAATGATGAAGCCTTTATTGAAACACCCTCTGCTTCATTAAGGTGTAGCCTGTTCCATGTAAGTGATGGTATTCTGTTTACTGTTGAAAATTCTGCCATTATCCAATTGCCCCCTTCATTTCGAGTCCGATGAGATTGTTCATCTCAACCGCATACTCAAGCGGAAGTTCCTTGCCGACGTTGTCCGCAAAGCCTCGTACGATCATAGCACGGGCGTCCTCTTCTGAAAGTCCGCGGCTCATCAGATAAAATACGACATCATCAGAAATCGAGCCGATTGATGCCTCGTGACCGATCTCGCAGTCGCTGGTCCTAATATCCATTGCCGGAATCGTATCGCTTCGTGAAATATCGTCAAGCATAAGTGACTGGCAGGAAACGGAAGCCTTTGAGCCCTTTGCCTGTGAGGTTACAGTGACAGCGCTTCTGAATGTAGAGATGCCGCCACTCTTTGAGATTGACCTCGTATTAATATAGGATGAGGTATTCGGTGCATTATGCACTACCTTTGTGCCAGTATCGAGATTCTGTCCGTGGCCTGCAAACGTAACGGATGTGAATTCGCATCTTGAATTCTCGCCGTTTAAGATACTCATAGGATAAAGGTAAGAAATATGGGAGCCAAATGAACCAGAAACCCATTCAACCTTTGCATTCTTCTCGCAGATGGCACGCTTGGTATTGAGGTTGTACATATTTTTTGACCAGTTCTCAATTGTGGAATACCGAAGTGTCGAGCCTTCTCCGACGAATAATTCAACGCAGCCTGCGTGAAGGTTTGCGACATTATACTTTGGAGCTGAACAGCCTTCGATGAAATGAAGGTAAGCATTCTTGCCAACAATAATAAGCGTATGCTCGAACTGTCCTGCGCCCTTTGCATTCAGTCTGAAATAGGACTGAAGCGGAATGTCAAGATGAACGCCGTCCGGAACATATACGAATGAACCGCCGGACCATACTGCGCCGTGAAGCGCTGCAAATTTGTGGTCGGTCGGAGGAACGAGATGCATGAAATGATCTTTGATCATGTCTGCATACTCGCTGTGTAAAGCACTCTCAAGATCGGTGTAGACAACGCCCTGCTTTGCGACCTCATCCTTTACATTGTGGTAGACGAGCTCAGAGTCATACTGTGCGCCGACGCCTGCAAGTGACTCACGCTCAGCCTTTGGAATGCCGAGCTTCTCGAAGGTTTCCTTTATGTCCTTTGGAACTTCCTTCCAGTCATCTGCCATCTTATTTTTCTTCGGACGGATGTATGTGACGATGTTCTCCATATGGAGTCCGGAAATATCCGGTCCCCATTCTGGAACCTCTAATGAATTATATATTTCAAGTGACTTCAGTCTGAAATCATGCATCCACTGGGGATCATTTTTCTCTTTTGAAATCTCTTCCACGATCTCAGGAGTAAGACCCTCGTCAACCTGGAATACGTCCTCAGGCCTCTCCTCGTAGCGGAAGTCATACATGCTTCTGTCTATATCTTCGACTACTGTTTTTTCGCTCATCGAATAAACCTCTGCTGCCAAAACAATAAATAATAATCAAATCAATACCTCAAATGCTTCGCTTAATGCGAGTTTACTTGATGTACTTCTCGAATCCGTTCTCATTTATATCATCGACCATCGATGCATCGCCATCTGCGACGATTCTACCTTCGACAAGGACATGCGTCTTATCAACCTTGAGTGACTCAAGGATTCTCGTAGAATGAGTAATGATAAGAAGTGCGCCGCCGATTTGTTTCTTGTACTCTTCGATGCCCTTTGAAACCGTGCGGACGGCATCGACATCAAGGCCTGAGTCTGTCTCGTCAAGAATTGCTAAATCGGGCTTTAACATGAGAAGCTGTAAAATCTCAGCCTTCTTTTTCTCGCCACCTGAAAATCCGACGTTAAGATCACGCTCTGCATAGGAAGGATCCATGTTAAGAACCTGCATCGTTGCCTTAAGCGTCTTCTGGAAATCCCAGACTCTCAAGTGCTCGCCGGTCTTATTTTCAATTGCAGTACGGATAAAATTTGAAAGTGAAATACCCGGAACCTCGATCGGATTCTGGAAGGAAATGAACATGCCCTTCTTTGCAATCTTATCCGTAGAAAGATTTGTAATATCCTCTCCCTTAAAAATAACACTGCCGCTTGAAACCTTGTATCTCGGATCACCCATTATGGTAGAACCGAGTGTAGACTTTCCGGCACCGTTTGGTCCCATGATGACGTGCGTCTCGCCTGCACCCACAGTGAGATTCAGTCCATGCAGAATTTCTTTTTCCTCTACGCCTGTATGCAGGTCCTTTACTTCCAAAATTGGGTCTGACATTTATGAAGCCTCCTTATTTCCGTGATTCCCGGAGTTATTTTATATAATATGATTTGTCCTATTTCCTATATTTCCTACTAACTTGGTAGTATATAAAACTTAGCATCTTTGTCAAGTATTTTAGGATATACATTCATGCAAATCTGTGAATGCCTGGTGTAATCTAATACTCAAAAAGCGCTTTTTAACGCAGTTTTTGGTATATTATCATACTTTTACATTATCATAAAGGACTTTTTTTGTATAATCACTGATAATTGTAGCTAAATCAGCTTGATACCCTTACTCCCATAGAAAAAGCAGCCGGTTTCCCGACTGCTTTGTAATCAAATATCTAAATTACAATCCTCTATGCATCAGATCGTCTGTCTGCCTTCATACTGACCATTTGTAATGTAATGGCTGTAATAAAGCGTCCAGTTGTCACCATATGCTGCATCAAGATCTGGGTTCTTTGCCCTGTATGCACGAACATTAAATGTAGGAGCTGAAACTCTGCCCTGTGCCATACCCTTTGTCAGGAAATGATTCAGGAGCTTCTGTGTATCATAGCCATAAAGCTTCTTAATATCAGGGTTTGCATCTGCATAGAATACAGGATTGAATACTGCCCTGTATGGTCCATAATATGAATTCAGGGAGCCGTCATCATACCATGTGTTGAAATCAACGGCACCATTAATTCCAGGGCATACACCCTGTCCATACTGCCAGAAATCTGAAATCCCCCATGGCGGATTAGATGCTGACCAGATCAAATACTTGCTTGCAAGTCCGAGGCCATCGAACTTCTTTGTAAAACCGTTCCTATATGAATAAACCATAGGAGCATAGCCATTTGCAGCGATCATCTGGCAGAATGCATCGATATTTGCTGTGTTTGTAGCAACATCAAGACCATAAGCTCTGTCGCCTGCCTTTGGCTCAAAATCAATGGCAATCGGTAGTGAGATATTGTATGGCTGTACCATAGCAACCGTCCATGCAGCTTCTTCAGCAGCCTCTGCAGGATTCACTGCCTCTGTTCTGAAATAAACACCGACGTTGATTCCGGCAGCAAGTGCACCAGAAATATTCCTAGCGTAATATGGATCTACCTC
The DNA here is from genome assembly GCA_900317755.1 of uncultured Lachnospiraceae bacterium. Lineage (GTDB taxonomy): Bacteria > Bacillota > Clostridia > Lachnospirales > Lachnospiraceae > RUG306. The sequence goes on along the minus strand of ONHZ01000005.1, from coordinate 26,944 downwards.
AATACCGCCATTGATATGGTTCCTATAACCAACTCTGATCATGCAGTAATTGATTCCTGCAGCCTTTACTGTAGGCCAGTCAATCACACCCTGGAACTTTGAGACATCAATCATTGCCCTCTCGACATAAGTCGCGCTTCTTGGTGCTGCCTCAACCTTTGTGGTTGCAGCTGGTACGAAGAAACTCGTAATAGCTGTCGCTGCAGCAATGACGAATGCTGCAAGTCTTTTCTTTTTCATTCTCTTCCTCCTAAAAATATTTTCTGATGTCTAATACATCGAAATTTTGCTGATTTTGCAGAAAAAATAGTTCTCCCACTCTTTGCAAACATCAAACATTATAATACATCAGATTAATTAATTAAAGCATTTTGTGTTAATTTAGTGAAAAAATCAGTCATCCTCCTCATCAGATTCGCTTGTTGAGAAGACTGCCCTCTTCTTTGCATTCTCATCTGCCTCGAGGTACTCATCGTATGTCGTCCTCTTGTCGATGAACGTACCGTCCGGCAGAAATTCAATGATTCTGTTCGCTGTTGTCTCAACAATTTCATGGTCTCTTGATGAGAATAATATGACGCCTGAAAACTTCTTCATGCCCTGGTTTAATGCAGTGATTGCCTCCATGTCAAGGTGGTCGGTAGGCTCATCGAAAATCAGAACATTCGAACCTTCGATCATCATCTTTGAAAGAAGCACCCTGACCTTCTCACCACCGGAAAGGACTCTCATTTTCTTTACGCCGTCCTCTCCTTTAAAAAGCATACGGCCAAGGAAACCTCTTACATAAGTCGCATCCTTTATTTCAGAGAACTGAGTGAGGTAATCTGCGATATTGTTGTCGCTGTCGAAGATCTTCGTATTATCTTTTGGGAAATAGGACTGGCTCGTGGTAACGCCCCACTTGTAAGAGCCTGCGTCCGGTTCCATCTCACCGGCTAATATATTGAAAAGCGTGGTCTTTGCAAATTCATTTCCGCCGACAAATGCGATCTTGTCCTCACGCTCCACGGTAAAAGAAACATTGTCAAGAACCTTCTTGCCGTCGATAGTCTTTGTGAGACCTTCGACAGTCAGGACTTCGTTTCCGATTTCTCTCTTCGGACGGAAATCAATGTAAGGATATTTCCTTGAAGAAGGACGGATTTCATCGAGCTGGATTTTTTCAAGCGCCTTCTTTCGGGAAGTTGCCTGCTTTGATTTTGCAGCATTTGCAGCAAACTTTGCGATGAATTCCTTGAGTTCTTTAATCTGCTCTTCCTTCTTTTTATTCTCTTCCTTTTTCTGCTTTATAATAAGCTGTGATGACTCATACCAGAAGTCGTAGTTTCCGGAATAGAGCTGGATCTTGCCGTAGTCGATATCTGCGATGTTCGTGCAGACCTTGTTCAGGAAATATCTGTCGTGGGAAACAACGATGACGGTGTTCTGGAAATTAATTAAAAATTCCTCAAGCCATTCGATTGCTGTCATGTCAAGGTGGTTCGTAGGCTCATCAAGAAGAAGAATATCAGGATTTCCAAAAAGCGCCTGGGCGAGGAGTACCTTCACCTTCATAGCAGATGGCATGTCTTTCATCAATGTCTGGTGAAATTCTGTGCCGACACCAAGACCGTTCAGAAGCGACTCTGCATTTGACTCTGCATTCCAGCCATCCATCTCGGCAAACTCTGTCTCAAGCTCTGACGCCTTGATGCCATCTTCGTCAGAAAAATCAGGCTTAGCATAGAGCGCATCCTTTTCCTTTCCGATCTCATAAAGACGCTTATTTCCCATGATGACCGTGTCAAGAACCGGGTATTCATCATACTTGAACTGGTCCTGTTCGAGGAAGGAAAGCCTCTGCCCAGGCGTGATGATTATTTCTCCGCTCGTAGGCTCAATCTTTCCTGAGAGGATCTTTAAGAATGTTGATTTTCCAGCACCGTTTGCTCCGATGATGCCGTAGCAGTTGCCCTCGGTGAACTTGATGTTAACATCCTCAAAGAGCGCTTTTTTCCCAAATCTGAGTGAAATATTATTCGCTTCTATCATTGCTTTCTCCTAATTATATTATTTTACACTTGCACACTATGGCAGTGCGCTTACGAATCGCTGATTTTACAAGCTCCAAAAAACCTTTGTATCATAACAAAAAATGCGATGAGTGTCAAAATATATTGCAGATCACACGCTTTTCAATTCAAAAAAATAATCCGGTGGAACAACCACCGGAAAATGAAACCTATCCTACATCATGGACCTTGTGTCCCAAAACATATCCAGATTAAGGAGGATAATATAAGTCACGCTGAGGATATGCTTTTGAATCTTCAAAAATTATGTTAATAAATTAATCTTTTTTAATCAATATGTGGCAAAAAATTACCTGAGGTCATGCCACCACTATATACATGATCTGGCAATACCAAGATCAGATGCTGTTGTTATTTTCGCAAAATATAGACTCTATTATTTCTCGCACGAATCAATAAACCCCTGAAGCACATTCTTTGCCTCATCAAGTGACATCACCAGATGGGTGTCATAAATATTCTTCATAAAAACAGAAAATGCGTTAACGATATTTATTTCATCAATCATGATATATCTCGTCGAACGGTCACGGCTGATCAGGACATGCTGGTCATTAATGACATAAACATTCCAGCCATCAGTCACAGGAAGAAATTTTGAATTGACAATGAAATATTTCCTGCCCAGTTTTTCAAGAATTTTTTTCAAGAGAAGCGCCCTGTCCTTTTTTTCCAAAGCGCCTGAAATCTCACTTGGGATTTCATCGAGAATGCCTGTTTTCGCAAAAGCTTCAAGTCCGGATAGCGTCAGATACTCTGTCTTTACCTTCACACCCTTCGTCTGTTCAAAATAATTCTTAGAAAATTCCAGATATTCTTTCGGGACATACTTCTTTATCATATCCTCTGTGATGAGCGTCATAGCACAGAAGGAACTGTGGTAGGAAAGCCATTCATCTTTAAGATTCCCATAAAGCGGCTTGTAGGCAGCAGTGTATGAATAAATATCATCAAAATATTTAAGGAGCCTTTTCGACTTGCCCAGAATCTTTTCAAAATGCTCCTCTGCTGCCTTTACGACATCAGCATCCTTTAGAATAATAAAGCCATCGCTGCTAAAAAGAATCAGCTCATCCTCAAAAACAATTCCATAAGGCATGAAAATACCATCACTTGAAGATGCACTGCCAAGGCTGTAATAGTACCAGACTTCGTAAAATTTCAGATTTTCAGTGATAATCGAAGCTTCTTCTGCAAAGCTGTCTAGGATTGGTGTCTGATTTGCCCTGAGATTATTTGGATACTGAAATAGATGGCGCACCTGAGCCTTTCTATCTGAATGCTTGATCAGAAGGCCAATGACCAGATTGAAAATCTGCCTGCAGGAAGAATCCATAAAGACATCCATCTTTGCATTTTCGTCAGAAAGCTTCCTGTCCAGCTCCTGATAAAAATAATTCTGAAACTTTGAAAATGGAAAATACGTCCTTCCCTCTGCCTCTTTGAATTCAGTTTCCTTTAGCGGCTCATAAATATATGCGCCTTCCTTTTTTGAAAGCGCAGAAAGACATTTGATAACCCCGGAAACACTATCCGCAGCCTGCTGACCATTTACTACAGAAAAGTATGCCTTATCCAATTCAACATTATCGTTCTCAGATAATGCGAGAAGGCTGCTAATAGAATGAAACTGCTTTTTGGTCGGAACCCTCGTGCCATTTAATATCTTGTAAAATGTTGATTTGTCTATTCCAGACATACGGATGAATTCGGCCTTATTGATTGCAAGACTGTCGATATATCGTGATAAAAGGATTGAAAATGTAGTTTCCATGATGCAAAAAAATAATCAAGCAATATCGATGTCCAATAAGGAGACATCGATATTGCTTAGTTTTTAAAAGAGTGAATCGGCGCAGGAATCCTTCCGCCACGGTTTACGAAGGCGGAGCAGTCATATTTGCTTACAGGCATGATAGGGGCTGCACCGAGGAGACCGCCGTAGGAGACGCTTTCTCCGACGCCCTTACCGATGACTGGGATGAGACGGGTTGCGGTCGTCTTCTGATTGATCATGCCGATTGCCATTTCGTCTGCGATGATTCCGGAGATGGTTTCAGGTGATGTGTCGCCAGGAATGGCAATCATGTCAAGACCTACGGAGCAGACTGAAGTCATAGCTTCAAGCTTCTCTATTGTAAGTGCACCTTTTTCTGCAGCTGTGATCATCGATGCATCTTCTGAAACAGGAATGAATGCACCTGAAAGTCCGCCGACATAGCTTGATGCCATGATGCCGCCCTTCTTTACCTGATCATTTAAAAGTGCAAGGGCTGCTGTAGTTCCTGGCGCGCCTGCATATTCAACGCCGATCTCATGGAGTACATCTGCGACTGAATCGCCGACTGCAGGTGTCGGTGCCAGTGAAAGATCTACAATTCCGAATGGAATCTTGAGTTCCTTTGAAGCTTCCTTTGCGACAAGCTGGCCTACACGGGTAATCTTAAATGCGGTTTTCTTTATCGTCTCGCAGAGCGTTTCAAAATCCTTTCCTTCAACTCGGGAAAGTGCTGTACGCATAACGCCAGGTCCAGAAACGCCGACATTAATAACTGCATCGCCTTCTGAAACGCCGTTGAATGCGCCGGCCATGAATGGATTGTCCTCTGGCGCATTTGTAAATACAACGAGTTTTGCAGCACCGATGGAGCCCTGATCAGCAGTCTTAAGCGCAGTTTCCTTTACGATGTCGCCCATCAGACGGACAGCATCCATATTGATTCCAGCCTTTGTAGAGCCGACATTTACTGAGGAGCAGAGAAATTCAGTCTGGGAAAGTGCTTCTGGAATAGAATTGATGAGCATCCTGTCAGACTTTGTCATTGCTTTCTGGACAAGTGCCGAATAGCCGCCGATGAAATTCACACCAAGTGCCTTTGCTGCGCGGTCAAGCGTGAGCGCAACCTTCACAAAATCCTCTTCGCTCCTGCAGGCAGAGGAACCTACAAGGGCAATAGGCGTGAGTGAAATTCTCTTGTGAACGATCGGAATTCCGAATTCCTTTTCTATCTTCTCGCCTGTAGGAACTAAGTCCTTGCAAACTGTTGTAATTTTCTCATATATATTGTCACAGAGCTTATCGATATCAGAATCCATGCATGGAAGAAGATTCACGCCAATCGTAATCGTCCTCACATCGAGATTCTCCTCTGTAATCATTCTGTTTGTCTCATCAACTTCGTATTGATTTATCATGATTATTTTCCCTTTATATTAGTAATTAGACACGGTGCATCATGTCGAAGATTTCTTCCTTCTGCGCGTGAATCTCGACGCCGATTTCTTTGCCAATTTCGTCGAGTTTTTCCTGAAGCTCTGAAAACGTAATCTTTGCCTCGGAGAGATCAACGATCATCATCATGTTAAAGAAACCACCAGTAATGGTCTGTGAAATATCAAGAATATTGATGCCTGTCTCTGCGAGAAGTGTGCAGACCTTTGCGATAATTCCGACGCTGTCCTTACCAACGACTGTGATTACAACCCTTTTCATAGTATTCCTCATTTCATAATAAAAATTTTTCAAAATATTTTTTCTTCCATAAAGAATGCGGAAGATGATATTCGGTGCATTAGTATAACATAAAATAATAATGTGGGCAAAATGATATTGAGCATGACTCAACTTTATGCCGTGACCATCTCTGAAACCTCATGCCGAAGTGCCACTGTGATTGGAAAATCATCCGCCTTGTATGGATTGTCCCCTAAAGTAACCTCCTGACGCACTGTTTCATATGCAAGCTCAGGAATATTATTCTCTGCCGAAAGGTGTCCTAAGAAAATATGCTTCACATGGTCATTTAAGACTTTCCCGAGAAGGTCGCCAGATGCAGCATTGCTCAAGTGCCCGCTGTCTGAAAGAATCCTTTGCTTCAGTGGATATGGATAAGGCCCGACCTCGAGCATATTGATATCGTGATTTGCCTCGACAAATAATACGTCAAGGTCCTTCATATTATCAATCGTATAATCATCATAAGTCCCAAGGTCGGTAACGACTGCAACGGACTTTCCATTGTTTGAGAGTCGGTATCCTACCGGGTCTGCCGCGTCATGGCTGATGTGGATTGGATGTATATCAAGATCCCCGATTGAAAAATCAACATCACGCTCGATACAATTGAAAAGTGAATCATCAATATTGCCAAGCGCCTTATACTTTGTTAAGCCGCTGTAACGCCTGATTGCATTGATGGTGCCTTTTGTGCCATAAATCGGAAGGCCGTACCGCCTTGCCATCACACCAAGTCCTGAAATATGATCCCAGTGCTCATGCGTAACAAGAATCGCATCTATGTCTCTCGCACATAAATCATATTTATTGAGTCCCTGTTCAATTTTCTTGCCGCTGATTCCGGAATCAATCAACACATGGTGATCATCATCACCAACTACGATACAATTTCCACTTGAGCCTGATGCAATTGAAAAAATTTCCATCTTTTCGTAAAAATCCTATCTCTGAAAATTATTTCCAGTAAATTCTTACCTTGTCGCCATCCTTCAGTGGCTCAGTAAATCCACATTCTTTACCATTTATCTCTGTAATGACGGATGAACCTTTTTTGTCGTTTGTATCAAAATCGTAGACCCTGAAAATATCCGTGAATATATAATCACTCTGGTCAGAAAGTGTGCGCTCCTCGTCGTTTACAGTGAAATGTATGGTAATGATTGGCGCCGGGACAGCTTCATTGCTGTCAGAAGAATCAGCTGCCTTTGCAGTCTCATCTGCTGCTGCATTACCGACTGACTTCGTATTTTCATCTGCTGCAGCAGTATCCTGAGCCTTTGAATTATTTTCAGAAGCTTTTGAAGCATTGACCTGACTCTCCGTATTATTTTCAGAAGCTTTTATGTCTTGATGCTGATCCTTAGCATTTTTTTCTGAATCAGTCTTCTCCACGCTCTCACTCTCTGCAATATCAGAATCCGGCGACAGCGTCCACTGCACATCGAAATTCTCATAGACCGGTGTATTTAGATTTGCCTCAGCAGTATTTACTAAGATATCCTGCTCGGGATCGATTTTCACATCCATAAAGGAAGCAATCTGCCCTACCGTGTAGAAATTCTTTGTCTCAATCCGGTCGCCCTCAGAAATCACATACGATGCACCCTGCATATTGCCATTTACTTCAAAGAACTTCGGACACATAATTTTTTTAGAATTTACGAAGAAATCAAGATAAGCAGTCTTAAATTCATCTATGTCGGAAAGGCTGATTTTAGCATCTGCACCTGCAGTCGATGGCTTTATTTCAATCACAGCATTTGTGTGAATGGATGCATTCATGCTGACAGAAGACCCGTCAAGAGTGATGGCACATGGCTCGCCCTGTTCACCCAGCACGATTCTCTCTTTACCATCGACGGTAAAAGTAAGCGCCTTGCCCCTCTTCGGGAAAAGGTCTTCTGTCGGAAATCCGCCAGCAAGGGCTGCATCAACAACCTTTAATTTTCCATTATCATATAGCTTCAGCCTTTCGCCATTAAAAAGTACCATAATGAAGCTGTTCTGCTGCTCATAAAAATTTAAACAGATTCCAATTGGCGTCACAAGGAGCGGATCCTTTTTCACATCCTTCTGCTCGAAAGTAATGTTCTGCATGACCTCTTCGCCACGGAGCGCAACTCTTTCACGGATAATGCCAAGCTTGTCTGAAAGCCGCTCACAAAAGCCATGAACCTTTCCGCCACCGCCTACTACAAAAGTAGCTGCCACGCTCTTGCCGCCATTTAATTCCTTTATTTCTGATGCAACTTCGTCTGTGATTTTCTCCATTATGGGATCTGTGACTGCCCAGATTTCTTCGGGCTTTGCCGTGTGCTCGATTCCCATGATGTCTTTGTATTTGATTTCATTTTCTGAAGTCGATGCAATTTTAATATCTTCAGCTGTCTGGAAATCAACAAGGAATGCCTGGACAATTGCCTCTGATAGCTCATCACCAGCGTGCGGAATCATACCGTATGCAATGATCGAGCCATCCTTCGTAATACAGATATCGCTTGTTCCTGCACCGACATCAACGAGACCAATATTTAACATCCTGAAATTTTCAGGAACGGCCAGGTCCATTGCTGCAATTGGCTCGAGAGTCAGGTTTCTCACTTCAAGTCCTGCTATTTCAACCGCAGCATAAAGGCCATTTACGACATCCTCAGGCAGGAATGTCACAATAATATCCTCTTCGATTTTGTTTGCCTTGTGACCTTCGAGATATGAAAATGGCTCACCGTCAAGAAAATACCTGACCACCGAATAGCCGACACAGAAAAAATGAAATCTCTTGTCTTCATTAATGATGGACTTTTCCGCCTGGTCTATTCCCATGAGGTCGAGCGTATTCAGATCTTCGCCTGTGACATACGTTTCTTCTGGATAGTCATACTCAACTCTGGTAGTGACCGTACGAAGCACACGGCCAGCTGCAGCAATGCAGACTTCGTGAAGCGTAATCCCGAGTGCGTTCTCAATCTGCTCCTTTACCTTCCGACAGGTATCGCCAACTCTTTTAATGTCATGAATCTGCCCATCGAGCATCGCCCTTGTATCGTGAACCATCGAACACTCATAGATAATATGAAAACCCTTTTCTGTCTTGTAGCCAACAATACCAACTACATTACGGGTTCCTATATCAAGTCCGAAAACGAGGTCGTTGCGTTCCACAGCCCCCTCAATTTTCTCATGAATAATATTCTTTTTTGACAGCCGCTCAATCGCACTAACCGGCGCGTCACTCATTTCATTTCTCCAAAATTTTTTGAATTAATTTTTTAGCAGTGTTTCAATATATTCTTTCGTCGAAGAAAAATCCCCACCATTGTCAATCACGACATCGGCATACCTTCTAAACTCTCTGTCATCTAATTGCTTTGAAAGAATCGCATCGATTTTCTCATCAGAATAATGCCTTGACTTTTTCAATCTTTCACGCCTGACATCAATCGGTGCAAAAATATACCAGAGTGCATCAAGCACCTCATAATAATGCTCTTCTATTAAAAGCGCAGCCTCAAGAAAATAATATTTGTATTTTCCTTCTGTACGTTTTTCTTTCACATCCTCCATGATGATTTCCCGCATCATGGGATGAATAATGCCGTCAAGAGCAAGCCTCTTCTTTTCATCGGAAAAAACTTCTTTTGCAAATGCAGCCCGGTTCATCATACCGTCAGCATTATAAAGCTTCTGATCAGGGAAAGCCTTTACGATTTCACTGTAGCATCTCCCACCTGGCTTCGATTCTTTTTCAGCGAGTCTGTCAGAATATAATACAAAAGAATCCGCTCTTTCATCAAGATAGGAAAGAACTTCACTTTTTCCGGCACCAACGCCGCCAGTAACTCCGATGAATTTCATGATAAAATCACATAACTCTCAATAATGATTGGCCACATCAAGCTTTCCTGCTGCTTTAAGGCAGTAGGTTCACTTAATGATTTAATAAATCCCAGCGCAAAGTATACCATAAATATAGCATTTTTCCAACAATGGAAACCACAAAATATTGTATTTCTTACTTTGCTTCATACCAGGTATTCCCCGATTCAATAGAAATCTGAAGCGGTACAGAGAGCTCGACAGCATGTGCCATTTCGGAATTCAGTATTTTAATGACCTTATCCTTCTCTTCGATCTTCGTCTCAATCAAAAGCTCATCGTGAACCTGAAGAAGCACCTTCGACTCGAGGCCTTCTTCACGGATTTTCTTCATGACCTTCACCATCGAAAGCTTCATGATATCTGCAGCAGTTCCCTGGATTGGTGAATTCATCGCAACCCTCTCACCGAACTGTCGAACCATATATGCCTTGGAAGAAAGTTCCGGAATCGGCCTCCTTCTTCCGAAAAGCGTCAGCGCAAAGCCCATTTCCTTTGCGGACGTTACCAGCCCGTCAAGGTAGATTTTAAGCTTCGGATATGCAAGATAATAATCATCAATATACTGCTTTGCTTCCTTTGGAGAAATGCCAAGATTCTCGCCGAGACCGAAGGATGAAATGCCATATACGATGCCAAAATTGACAGCCTTTGCACGGCGGCGGTCAAGGTCTGTGACATCCTTTGGATCCTTATGGAAAACAAGTGCGGCCGTAGCCCTGTGAATATCGGCATCCGTCTTGTAGGCATTGATGAGATTTTCATCCTGCGAAAGATGTGCTAACACCCTAAGCTCAATCTGCGAATAATCCGCATCGACAAATATGTACCCTTCCTTCGGAAGAAAGGCTTTCCTGATTTCACGTCCGAGAGGCAGCCTTACAGGAATATTCTGCAGGTTTGGCTCCGTCGATGAAAGCCTGCCTGTCGCAGTCACGGTCTGCTGATAGGTCGTGTGAATTCTGCCATCATCTGCAATGCATTTCGTGAGTCCGACAGCATAGGTAGATTCAAGCTTTGTATACTGCCTGTAGCTTAGAATGTCATCGACAATTGGATTTTCGCCGCGCATCTTTTCAAGGACATCGGCAGATGTGGAATAGCCTGTCTTTGTCTTCTTCCCACCGGGAAGTTTCATATGCTCAAAGAGAACTTCGCCGAGCTGTTTCGGGGAATTTATATTAAACTCTTCTCCGGCCTCTTTATATATTTTATCCTGAAGAACACCAATCTCTTTTGAAAGCTTTTCATCATATTCCTTCAGTGCAGAAAGCGAAGCGTAAATCCCTTTTTTTTCCATCTCATAGAGGCAGAAAATAAGAGGTCTTTCAATCTCAAGATAGAGCTTTTCCATGCCCTTCCGTTTTACATTTTCGTAGAGAACATGATAAAGCCTTGTGCAGGAATAGGCCTTGAGACAGGCAAACCTGCAGGTCTTTTCTACATCAAGAAATGGCTCCTTCACACCGCGGACATTTCCAAAAATTTCTTCGTAGGAAGGCTCAATCAGATTAATATATTCATTCGTAAGTGCGTCGAGCGGATACTCCTTTGGAAGTGGATTTAGTAAATATGCGAGCACGGTCACGTCATCTGCATTTTCGAAATCATCTGATGGATTGACGAAATGATAATCCCGCTTCAGATCATCAGAGACAATCTTCTTTCCGCTTTTGAAAAGCTCTGTTACGAGTAATAGCGCTTCATCCTTTTCTGTTTTTTCATCCGGAGTATCGAAAAAACTCAGCTGTCCGCCATTTTTATTCTCGGCTTCCTTGTCAGAAACAGGAAAATAATATGAGCTTTTTCCGTCAGAAACAGCAATGCCATATAATTTCTTTCCTGTAGAAATAATTGAAAAGCCTATGTTTTCCGCATCTGATGATTCATATTTCTTTATTGTATTTTCAAAACCAGAAATGTTTTCTAAGACATGGAAATCACTTTCATCAATATCATTTTTATCGGAATCATCTGATTGTTTTTCATCTTTAGCTGATTTTGAGAAATATGTCAGCAGTCTTCTGAAATCATGCTCAGTAAAAAAGTCCTTTGCCTTGTCGGTGAAAATATTTCCGTACTTCGCCTTCTCCTCATCAAATTCAACAGGAGCATCTGTGACAATAGTCGCAAGCTTCTTTGAAAGCACTGCAGTATCGTATTCTGCAATGAGATTTTTCGATGCTCTCGGCGGCTTTATTTCTTCTGCATGTTCATGCGCATTTTCAATCGAATGGTACTTTGCGATGATTTCTTTTGAAGTCTTCTCACCGATTCCTGTGACGCCTGGAATATTGTCGGAGGTATCGCCCCAGAGTGCCTTTACATCTATAAATTCTTTCGGTGTGACACCGTATGCTGCTTCTACATCCTTGGCATAATATTCCTCCTCGACCTTGCCGAAGGCCTTTGTCTTTGGAAGAAGAATTCGAGTCGAATCAGTTGCAAGCTGAAGGATATCCCTGTCGCCTGAAAAAATAGTGACAGCATAGCCTTTCTCTTCGCCAATTCGCGCAAGCGTTCCTAAGATGTCATCGCCCTCGTAGCCTTCCTTTTCCACATGGGAAATTCCCATGTCATCAAGGACCTCTGTAAACAGCGGAAGCTGCTCACGAAGCTCCTCATCCATGGGCTTTCTCGTACCCTTGTAGTCTGGGTACATTTCATGACGGAAGGTCTTGCCGTGGCTGTCGCGTGCCACGATCAGGGCGTCTGGTTTTTCATTTTTTAAAATTCGAATCAGCATCGTGAGGAATCCGTAAATCGCTCCCACATGCGTGCCAGACTTGTCTGTGAGATCTGGCATGCCGTGGTAGGCACGGAATAAAACACTGTAGCCGTCGATGAGAAGTAGTTTTTTCTTCATAAATTTTCCTAAATAATTTTTTCGTTTCTTCGTATAAGAAACATCCTCAGATGACTCAGCATCCATTGCGCAGGCAAAATTACGCAAAGTATTTATCCGCTCCCGCAGCGCAGAACACCCTCCTGCGAGTCGTCTCACGCCTCATGGATTTTTGCTTGCTCGCGCTAGTCCTGATATATCGTTTTCGGATGTTTCTCATACTTGAAGCTAGTCCTAAAAATAAAGTCTATTAGATAGCTGAGGTTGCCTCTTTCAGCCACTTGGCTTCCTTCTTCGTCAGAAGTGGTGAGACCTTCTCATAGACGCGGGCGTGGTAGGCGTTGAGCTCTCTGCGCTCCTCGTCAGTGAGCATTGAAGGGATAATCGCATCCTTATCGATGGGGACAAGGGTGAGGTTCTCGAAGGAATAGAACTGACCATATTCGGTATGTTCATCCTTGACACAGAGAAGTTCATTCTCTGTACGGATGCCATAGCCGCCTTCATAGTAGAGACCCGGCTCGTCGGTCGTAATCATGCCGGGTTTCAGAGGATAGGCCTTCGTCATTGGTGTCTCACCAATTCTGTAACGAAAGGCATTCGGTCCTTCGTGGACATTTGAAATGTGACCGACGCCATGGCCTGTACCACAGCGGTAGTCGAGACCCAAATCCCACATAAAGCCTCGCGATAGGATATCAAGATTCTGTCCGGAAACCCCATCCGGAAACTTCGCACGCTTCAGCCTCATGGCTGCCTTCAGAACTAATGTGAAGTCGTGCTTTTCTTCGTCGGTAAGTTCACCTAAGGCAATCGTCCTTGTGATGTCTGTTGTACCCGTATAATATGTTCCACCGGAATCAACGAGTAAAAATCCTTTCTTTTGAAGATGCGATTTCTTTTCCTTCGTAGCAGTGTAATGCATGAGCGCTGCATTTTCTCCGTATGCTGCAATCGTGTCAAAGGAAAGCTCGATAAAGCCTTCCCCCTTTGCGCGAAGCTTATCCAGCATCTGGGCAATAGAGTACTCATCATAGTCCTCGACATTGATTTCGCACTTGATCTGGTACAGGAATTTGCACATGGCAACAGCATCAATGAGATGGGCCTTCTTCGTGTTTTCAATCTCGGTCTCATTCTTGACAGTCTTCTCTGTCGTCGTGAAATTAATTTCTTCGATAAATGTATTATTCTGTGATTCTTTATCTGCCAGCTTCTCGACTGTCAATATTTTCTCTGCCTTTTTGGCTTTCTTCGGAAGCTTGTCAATCTTTATTATATTCTTGGCTTTGCCATCATCTTCAAGCTTGTCAACTGCCAAGACATTTTCGCCATCTTCTGCTTCTTCCGGAAGAGTTTCAACATCAAGTAGCTTTTCTGATGTTTCATCTGGCACAAGTGGCGACTCACCGCCGAGTGCAAAGTAAAGAGCAGTATTTACAGAATCCGGATCAATGATGACATTCTGGTCATGGATTTTCTTTGCATCTACATAGACGTCCTGATAATCACGGACCTTGACATCATTTTCTTCAAGATATTTTTTCACTTTTGCGCTCAGTGCATTTTTTTGCACATAGAGAAATGTGGTCTTTCTTGTGATAGTCGAGTAAGCATAAAATACCGGCGTGCATGGAATATCATCTGCACGCATATTGAAAAGCCAGGCAATGTCTGTCAAATCTGTAAGAATGAAAGCCTTCGAATCCTCTTCCTTCATATGCTTACGAAGATCCTTCAGCTTCTTCTCATAGGACTTTCCGGAGTACTTATCTTCAAGGACAAAAATCTTACTACAGGTCTTTGCCGGCCTGTCCGTCCAGATTTCACTGATCAGATCAATATCTGATTTCAATACTGCATCTGTTCCCTTCAGAGCTTTTTCATATTTCCGTAACAGCGACACTGAAACCTTTTTGCCATCAAAGCCAAATACAAATGGAGCACCAGCGCCGCTCTTTTTCTTCTTCTCAGCTAGCGTCCTCAAATATTCTGAAACCTTCGGCACACCCTCAGAACCATCCCTCATGAGAGATGTTCCGCTGTCCGCCATCTCCTTCTCCGCCTGAATATAATACCTGCCATCTGTCCAAAGAAGTGACTCCTCTTCTGTCACAAGGCATACAGCATTTGTCCCGGTAAATCCCGTCAGGAATCTGATATCAAAATCACTCTCCCCGACATACTCAGACATATGCTCATCCGTCATATACACGAGATATGCATCAATGCCCTGCTCTCTCATCTTTTCTCTTAACTGAATCAAACTATTAAACATAAACACTCCATTCAAAATATAAGTACTTGAGAAATACAAGCCTGAGGTGAAAAACTTTTCTGCGTGTGCATAAAGTGAGCAGTGCAAAAAAGAAAAGTGCATGTTCACAAGCGCAGATTTGCCACGGATGGCAAATCTAGCCGAACGCGCCTGGATGGCGCATAAAGGCGGCGCGTAAATTACAATCATTTCTCCCACTTATCGCACATATCATTGATACGGTCAGCGAATTTCGCCAATTCTTTATTCGGCCTTCCTTCAGAACGTTTGATGACAGCCATGAGCCGCTCACCGGCAGCAACGAGACGGGCAAATACAGTATTCGCCTTGGTCTTCTTTGCTTTCTTCTCAACGGAATGAACATCGCCGACCTGAATCTGCTCGCCAGTAATGAGGTCGAAAATATCCTCCGTATACGGCGCATAGGCAGGAAATCCAGTTTCCGCTGTAACAAGCTTTGCAAAAGGATCTACCACTTCATTGTCGCCGTGGACGATAAACACCTTCTGCACGTCGGTCTTGTAATTCTTGATCCAGGTCAGAAGTCCGTTCTTATCCGCATGCCCGCTCAAACCAGGAAGATTAATGATCTCCGCATTTACGGCAACAGGCTCGCCGAAAAGCTTTACGGTCGCAGGCTTCTTATCGGATAATAAGATATTACCAAGCGTACCCGGCGACTGGTATCCTACAAAGACAATCGACGATGCCGGATTCCAGAGATTGTGCTTTAAGTGATGTCTGATACGTCCAGCCTCGCACATTCCTGATGCAGAAATGATGACCTTCGGCGTCTTGTCGAAATTAATCTGCTGGGACTGCTGCGAGGTGACCGTCGTGTGCAGGTCTTCAAAACCAATCGGGTTGATGCCGGCATTCACCATGTCAATAGCCTTCTGCTCGAAGCAGTCAGCGACATTTTCATTGAATACATGCGTAGCCTCAATGGAAAGCGGAGAATCGACATATACAGGAAAATGTGGATACCGCTCTCTGACCTCAAGAATCTCCTTTGGCAGCACCTTCTCTTTTTCATCTTCTCCGACCTTTACCTGCCTCAGAAAATACAGAACCTCCTGCGTACGGCCGACTGAAAATGCAGGAATAACGACGTTACCGCCGCGGTCAAAGGTCTTTAATAATATCTTTGCAAGTGCGAGCGCAAAGTCATCAAGAGGTGGGTTCTCATGCACCCTGTCGCCATAGGTCGACTCCATGACGACATAGTCAGCCTCTTCTAAATATTCTGGATTCTTAATAAGAGGCTTGTCCTTATTTCCAATATCACCGGAGAAAACAATTTTCTTTGTGACACCATCTTCAGTAAGCGTAAACTCAATTGAAGATGAACCTAAAAGGTGCCCGGCATCAATGAATTTCACATCAATTCCATCTGCAATATGGATTTCGTCATGATACGGAACGCTCTTGAAAAGGCTCATTGCGCCTTCTGCATCATCCATATCGTAAAGCGGTTCTACCGAAGATATGCCCGCACGGATATTTTTTCTTGACTTCCATTCTGCATCAGATTCCTGGATGTGCGCACTATCCTTCAGCATGATGTTGCAGAGTTCAAGCGTCGCCGATGTACAAAAAATTGTACCGCGAAAACCTTTCTTAAAAAGAAGCGGTATGAGTCCGCTATGATCAATATGCGCATGTGTCACAAATACATAATCAATCTCTGCTGCGTTTACAGGAATGACCTGATCAAGATAAGCCTCAGGTCCCTGCTCCATGCCGCAGTCAACAAGCATCTTCTTCCCGGCGGCCTCCAGATAATGACAGCTCCCCGTAACCTCATGATCTGCACCAATAAATCTAAGCTTCATAGAAATCTCCTTTGTTTCCCACAATTTGTCAGCATCTGCCAGCAAATATTTTGCCAACATCAGCTAAATAGTATTGATTCCCCAGACAAAAAATTTAACATCAAAAAAGGCTGTGACATCAGATTTTTATACTTAACATCATAACCCTTTCAAATAAAAAATCAATTTTTTTCACGATTGAAAATATCAAATTTTATCATAACAAAAAAGCCGCCTCATTTAGAAAGGCGGCCGTACAAGACACAGCGCAGACAGCATGTGCGAACAAACAAAGCATTCTGAAAGGAGGAGCTGCCTGCTACTTATTATTATAGTATGTTAGTCAAGTCTTTTTTGATTTTATTCTCAATTTTTCATAAAAAATCAATTAATTTCTGCCCATAAAACAAAAAAAGAACCCCTTTCGGGGTCCTAAAAATCCATATCAATCAATAATCAATGATCAGTTCTTTGGAAAATTCTTTAAGAAGCCAGGCACGCTGATATTGTTCTCATGAACTGTACTGTTCGGAACCTGTGGCTTCTGAATTCCAGGGAAAGATGAAGTCGTATTTGTCTCAGGTGTACTGCTCTGTGCTGGCTGTGTAGAAGCAGGTCTTGCGTAAGTATTCTGAAATGCAGAAGTATTTCCAGCAGGTCTCGAAGCTGTTCTCTGCTGGTAAGCAGTATTCTGAAGTCTTGAGCCAAATGATGGCTGTGCAGGCTGGGTTGGTGCTGCTGTAGCAGCTGAACCATCGGCATCTGAAAGACCTGTAGCTATGACAGTAACTGTAATTGAGTCATCTTCATAAGCTTCATCATTCCTAAAGCCAATCTTGATGTTTGCATCTTCACCGATGACATCCTCGACATAGCTCATTGCGATGGCATAATCATCCATGCTGACATCCTTGCCTACCATATTTACAACGATGTCTGTAGCACCATTCATAGGTGTTTCAAGAAGTGGAGAATTAATAGCCTGCTCAATTGCATCTACCGCCCTGTCATCACCATTTGCTGTACCAATGGCAACATGACCGATTCCCTTATCCTTCATGACGCTTCTGATATCTGCAAAATCAAGGTTCATATCACCATGCATATTAATAATGTCTGTGATGCCAGTGATAGTCTGCTGGAGAACCTTATCAGCCATCCTGTAACCTTCAGTCATGGAAGTCTTCTTTGCAACAATGTCATAAAGACGCTGGTTTGGAACGACAAGAAGCGTATCAACATTCTGCTTCAGCTTTGCAATACCTTCAGCAGCTTTCTTCATCTTTGCCTTGCCTTCAAGTGCGAATGGCTTTGTAACAACGCCTACTGTAAGTATGCCCTGCTCTTTAGCAATCTTTGCAATGACAGGAGCCGCGCCAGTACCTGTTCCGCCACCCATACCACAGGTAACGAAGACCATATCGGCACCCTTGATAGCAGAGGAAATATCTTCACTGCTCTCTTCAGCAGCTTTTTCGCCTACTTCCGGCTGTCCACCTGCACCAAGTCCCTTTGTGAGCTTTTCACCGATCTGAATAAGTGTAGGTGCTTTGCAGCTCTGGAGGTCCTGTGCATCCGTATTTGCTCCAATAAGCTCAATACCGCTGATATTATCATCTACTATTCGATTTATGGCATTATTTCCAGCACCGCCGACACCAATGACAATAAGTCTGGCGCTGGATTTTTTTTCATCTTGTATTACCTCTAACAAAGCTCTTTCCTCCTGAAACCTAAAGAACTAGATCATAAGACTTCTTTAGTACTATCTCTCATAATATTTTGTAATAATAATTCTTCTACTCTGTAAATTCAATTACTTATATTATTAGTTTTTAGAAAATATTTCAACTGCTTTTTATGAAAATAATATAAATTATTGTGCCGCATCAAATACAATATCTGTATTATCTTCACTCCAATCTTCTAAATGTAGTACTCCAGCCCTATTTTCAAGCTGTGGAAGTATGTATGTCAGTCTCTTCAGCTTCTCGTCAAGATTGCTCTTTGTTCCAAGGCGTATTTCAATCTGATCATACTGGAGAACTATTCCGCTGTCTCCATTCAGATTGATGCTTGTAATATTATAATCCCTATTCTTTAGCTCTCTAATAAGTACATTTAAAGTTCTTGAATCTGTTTCTGGTATAGGCAGGCTTTTTCCAATCTGACCCTTATCCTTTATCTCTCCCGATGAGACAACAATTGAGCCATCAATATAATCCTTGGAAATTTCGGTAATGATGCCTTTTTCATCAAAATACATATATTTTGAGTTCTTTCCCTGCATCACACCAGTGCGGTCTTTTTCTTTGACCTTGATTTCAAGTGCATCAAGTGCCTTTATTTTTATTTCATATTTGTCAATGAATTCAGGATTTTTCTTGTGCCTTATTTTTGACATAAAAAATGAAGGTATCGTATATTTATCATATTTCTCAGTAAGATAAATGTTTTCTAACTGCTTGTCAGTATAAAGATCAGTGCCCTTTACAGTGACCTTATCCACTTTACAGAAAATAAGAATAAAAAGAACAAAAATAATAACAATGATCGCTATGAAGAGCAGCACGGATAATACTCGTAAGAATGCTCTTGTTTTTCTTCTCTTTTCTGCTCTTGTCATAATGATCCAATAGAAATGCCATGTGAAACTGAAAGCACCAGTCCCATCTCCATAAGTGAGATGACAAGTGCCGAGCCGCCATAGCTTACAAATGGAAGCGTAATTCCTGTGGTAGGAATGGTATTTGTAACAACGGCAATATTTAAAATTACCTGGAGTGCGATATGACAGAATACCCCGATTGCAATGAAGGAGCCAAAGGTATCAGACGCATTCATTGCAATGACAAGACAGCGCCATAGCAATAATATATAAAGAATGATAAGACCTATTGCTCCGATAATGCCAAGCTCTTCGCAAATGATTGAGAAAATCATATCATTTGATGCTTCGGGAACGATTGCCTTCTGCATAGAATTTCCGAGCCCTTTTCCAAAAAGTCCGCCGGAACCTATGGCATACAGTCCCTGAAGTGTCTGAAGTCCCTTATCGTATTTTTCAGGATTTCTCCAGATCTTGATACGGTCAGAACGCCAGCCTGCAACCGCAAAAAGAAATGCACCAAGCGCGCCAATAACAAATATCTCAACGAAAACACTCTTTCTCGGACTTGCAATAAATAGCATAAAGAAGGCGATTCCGGCAATGATAATAGCAGTCGAAAGATTCGTAACTCCTACAATCCCTATAATAGGAATCATATAGATAAACGCCCGCCAGACATTCTTTTTATTAGAAAGTAAATTCCCGGAATCCGCAATAAGCGCCGCAAGATAAATAATAACCGCGACCTTTGCTATCTCCGAAGGCTGAATTGACATTCCGCCAATTACCAGCCATCTTGATGAGTTATTTTTTGATGTACCAACTACAAAGACAGCTAGACACAGGAAAAAAGAAATCCAATATAATGCACGGTTGAATCTCTTGATCTTTCTATAGTCAATCTTTGCCATTACAAACATAAGGATGAAACCGAGGACCGCAGCCAGTGCCTGCTTTTTCAGATAATAAGCAGGATCGTCCTTCTTCAGATTTCCCATGTAGGAGCTGACTGAATAGAGCATCACAAGGCCAAATGCAAGAATGATGACAAGGATGATAAGAAGCGTGTAATCAAAATAAAATATCTTCCTCGCTTCTCTTTTTGGCTTGCGATAATATGTAATATATTGAGTTCTATTATCAATGGTATCGTCCATAATAACTCCTGTCAGATTTTGCTTTTGACATATTCCTTGAAAATCTGTCCACGAATTTCATAATTCTTAAACATATCCCAGCTTGCGCAGGCAGGTGAAAGAAGAACATTGTCACCTGGTACTGCATTTTCTGTACACGCATCTATCGCTTCTTCAAGCGTATCGCAGAGTTCGAAATTCATGAATCCATGACGCTGACAGCATTCAGCAATCTTATTTTTTGTCTGTCCGATGAGCGCAATCATCTTCACTCTCTTATTAAATGAGTTTACCCATTCATCATAAGAATTACCTTTGTCATAGCCTCCCCCGATCAGGCAGATAGGACCGTTCATGGCTTCTACTGCCTTTATCGCTGCGTCAGGATTTGTGCCCTTTGAATCATTGTAATATTTAACGCCGTTCTTCGTGCAGACATATTCAATCCTGTGCTCAACGGCTGTGAAATTCCGAAGTCCTTCGATGATCTTTCTCTTTGGAACGCCCATAGCCTCTGTCATGGCAATGGCAGCCATCGCGTTTTCCCAGTTGTGCGGTCCCAAAATCTGAAGCTCTTCGACTGCTAAATAGCTCTCAATTTTACCATCATGTGCCTTTACAATCTTGCCATCTTTTATGAAGAAGCCTTCAGAAAGCTCGGTCTTTGAAGAGAAAAATACAACCTTCCTCTTCCCCATCATCTTTTCACCGAAAGCTCTTAAAACCTTATCCTCATAATTTAATACAAGGGTATCTGACTCCGTCTGATTCTGAGTAATAAGTTCCTTGACACGGATGTACTCTTCCATCGTATGATGACGGTTTAAGTGGTCAGGTGTAATATTAAGGATTGCTGCGACATTCGGATGGAACTTGTCCGTTGTCTCAAGCTGGAAGGAAGAAATCTCAGCAACGGTCACGGTCTTTTCTGTCTCGGTTGCTGCTTCCTTCGTATAAGGATTTCCAATATTGCCAACGACACGGACATCCTCATTATCAAGCTTCATGATCTCACCTGTAAGTGAAGTCGTCGTGGTCTTGCCGTTTGTGCCTGTGATGGCGACAAGCTTTCCCTTTCCACATTCGAAAGCCAACTCTACCTCTCCAGTGATTCTTGCCCCTGCTGCCTTCAGTCTCTCAGAAAATGAAGAATCAAGTGGTACGCCAGGTGAAAGAACTGCCTCATCAAATTTCTTCATATCATCATCTGACATCTCACCAATGACAAGCGGAACTTTGTCAAGACTTCCATTTACTGCACGAAAGGTCTTCTCATCAAAATCCTTGTTTGCCTCAAAGATCGTGACGTTTTTCTTCATATCAAGAAGCAGTTCTGCTGCTGCAACACCACTTTTTCCAGCACCCACAACCAGATAATTTTCTGACATTTCAATCCTCCAAAATCAAATCATAAGCCCCATGTATGATAATACACATAAAAGTGCCGTGATTATCGAAAATACTGCTACTACCTTTACCTCTGACCAGCCGCAGAGTTCAAAATGGTGATGAATAGGCGCCATCTTGAAAATTCTCTTGCCAGTCAGCTTAAAAGATAATACCTGAAGTATAACAGAAACTACCTCAAGGAGATAGATAAATCCGAAAAGAATGATGAAAAGCGGAATCTGAAGCACACATGCTATTCCTGCAACAAAGCCGCCAAGTGCAAGAGAACCGGTGTCTCCCATGAATATCTTTGCAGGGTAGGCATTAAACATAAGGAACGCAAACAATGCACCGATTGTGATTGCAATTATTATTTCTGTCGATGAACCGTTCCCCTGCATTAGCCCTCTGCATGCAAAAAGCAAAAATAATGAAACAACGATGGTCACTGTCGTATTCAGTCCGTCAAGTCCATCTGTGAAGTTCACGCCGTTTACCGTTCCAAGTATGCAGAGATAGTAAAAAACAAATGCTACTGCAAGATTTGAAAAGTCTAAGAATGAAAAACTATTGAACGGTACAATGCTTCCAGGAGACACAGTCGAATAGTATTTTAAAAATACAATAAATATTGTTGCAACGATAAACTGCAGTGAAAATTTCTGCCAGGCCTTTAATCCGTCTGTCCTCTTAAGTACCACCTTAAGGAAATCATCCAGAAATCCGATTAAGCCAAAGCCGATGACTAAGATGAGAACAGGTATGCCAGATGGCTCTTTACTGCATGCGATAATTCCGAGGACGATCATTGGAATCAGGAAGATGATTCCACCCATCGTAGGCGTACCATTCTTTTTCTTGTGTGACTCGATATACTCCCTTTCGGTCTGGTCAACCTTTTCCTTCGTGAGAATCGGAATAATAATGAAGCCGAGAAGAAGCGCTATTCCAAATGAAATGAAAACAGCTAAAAAATCAGTCATTAATATTTTATCAAAAACGATCATTATTATTCTCCTGCCTGTGTAAGTACATTTCCGTTTACTGTAGTCTGCGCATTAGGATCTGCTGCAGCATCTGTGCTCTGGCCTGCATCTGCAGTTCCGGCTGCAGCATCCGTGCTTCCGTCTGCTGCTGCATCTGCAGATTTCTCAATATTCATATAAGGTAAAAGCTGCTCAAATATCGCATGCTCTATTTCCTGTGCGTAGGTCGAATGCGGCTGTGATGGATCATTCGGCTCATCAATAATCGTATATACGACTACCTGTGGATCATCAACCGGCGCAAAGCCTATGAATGAAACAAGGTAGTTTCCGGTTCCTCTAGGGACCTTCTCTGCCGTTCCTGTCTTTCCACCAATATCATAACCATCGACACCTGCCGTCTTTCCTGTACCTTCCTGGACAACGCCCCGGAGGTAATCACGCATGATGTCAGAAGTTTCTTTAGAGATTGTCTTCTTTGCAACTGTAGGCTGTATTTCTTCTATCACATTTCCATTCGAGTCACGGATTTCAGATGCCACATGCGGAACATAAAGCGTACCGCCATTTATTATTGAGGAAAAACCACAGGCCATCTGCATCATTGTGACGTTAAAGCCCTGTCCAAATGAACATGTCGCAAGGTTTACATCTTTATGGATATGATCCCAGTCATATATGAGGGAGCTCGTGTTTCTTTCACCTGGAATGTCGACCCCTGTCCTCTGGCCGAAGCCGAAAAGACGCTGGTAGGTGTAGAAATTGTCGCCGCCAATTGCAAAGGACATCTGCATCAGGGCATCATTACATGATTTCTCAAGTGCCTGCTTTACTGTGACCTGTCCATGGCCGCTGTGATTCGAGCACTTGATAAAATAATTTCCAACCTGCATTCCGCCATCGCAGAAATAAGTCTCATCGCCTGTAAGTGTTCCAGTATCAAGTCCCATCGAAATAGTGAAAGGCTTGAAAGTAGAGCCCGGCTCGTATGTAGCTTGAGCAGGGAAATTTGTCCAAAGGCTGTTTGTGAACTCATCCTGCATTTCCTCTGGCGTCTTTTCAGTTCCATCTCCTTTTGTAGAATGGATTTTTGACAGCGCATTTGTGCTGTTAAAAAAGTAATCAAGATTATAAGGATTGTTAAGGTCGAAATTCGGGTACTGGGCCATTGCAAGAATCGCACCGGTATTTGGATTCATGACTATTGTTGCTGTATTTTTTGAACCAAGTGCCGTGATTCCCGTCGACGGATCAGTGACTGTGTGTGCATCATTCCAGTCCTTTATTGCTTTTTCCACGATAGACTGGATATTTACATCTATCGAAAGCACGACATCATCACCATCTTCAGGCTCTATCACAGTCTTTTCAAAGCCGTCTGCACTGTCGAGGTAACCATATTCTCGACCGTTTGTGCCATTCAGATATGAATTATATTCGCACTCAATACCGTTTACACCATTTCCCTCGCCAGAGATAAAGCCTATGGTCTGTGCAGCGAATGATCCGTATGGATACTGTCTCTCATACTGCTTTTCAAACCATACGCCTTCAATTTTCTTTCCAGTTTCCTTGTCATTCGCATAATCAGAAAATTTCTTCATCTCATCATATGAGACCTTCTTTGCAAGGACAGTGTACTGATTCTTTGGCTTGTTTTTTATGATGTCCCTGGCTTTATCAATATCAGCCTCTGGAACGCATTCAGCAAGATACTGGAGGGTTGTCTCAATTTTTTTCTTATTTTCCTTGCTTGAATTTAATACCTTCGCATCAAGTATAACATTATATACATCGACACTTGTTGCTAAAACAGTTCCCTTTGCATCAACAATATTTCCACGTCTGTAGGGTATAATCGTGCTGTCATACTCCTGCTGCGCAAGGACGATTTTCTGGTATTTGTCACCACTCGTGTACTGGATGTACATCAGCCTGAAAATGAGAAATGCAAACAGCAAAGAAAAGGCTCCGAATACAATCCAAAGCCTTCTCTGCATTCTATACGATATTTTAGGAGTCTTCCTTTTTTTCGTGCGTCGCTTTTTCAAATCAAAACACCTTAAGGAACATCTTCATACTGAGTCATATAGTCTTCACTCTCGATATCGTAATAAACGATCTGGTCAGAATTTGCATAAACCATACCAAGATTATTTACTGCGGCCTCTTTGATATTTTCAATATTGGAAGCAGTTGCAATCCTTGACTGCGCTGCTGCATTTGAATCCTTAAGTGTTGTAATCTGCTGTTTTAAGTCGGAAATATGTGATTTCTTCGTATTTATTGAATTCTGAAGGAACAAATATCCAAAGAATAATGTGCAGATCACTAATACGGAGACAATAAACTGAAAGGTCTGTATCCTGAGCTGTCTGAGCTGTACTGCCCTCGCACGTACTGCCTTTCTCTTTCTGTCGCGTTCCCTTTTTCTTCTCTCTTCTTCTTCGATAGAATCAGGATATGCGTATTCTGCCTGCCTAGCCGTGTTTCCAACGCTGTAATAAGTTTTTCTGATTACTGCCATAACTTTTTGTCCTTGTCTATAGCCTTACATATCTTCTCTCGAAAACACGAAGTTTTGCGCTCCTGCTTCTCGAGTTTATTTTCATTTCTTCTTCTGTCGGAAGAATAGGTTTCCTAGTAATTACTTTACCCTTTGAAACCTTTCCGCATACACATACCGGAAAATCTGGCGGACATGTGCAGGGATTTTCTGCTGTTCTGAATTTATCTTTTACAATCCTGTCCTCAAGAGACTGAAAAGTAATGATTGAAAGGCGTCCGGAATCATTTAGTAAATCAATCATGGTGTCGATTGAACTTTTCAGAACATCAAGTTCTCTGTTTACTTCGATTCTGAGTGCCTGGAATACCTTCTTTGAAGGATGTCCGTTCTGCTTATATTTATATGGAATGCATTGATCAATAATCTGATTCAGCTGACCAACCATTGTTATTGGTCGATTTTCTCTTTCTTTGACAATGCGATCTGCAATTCTCTCTGCAAATTTTTCTTCGCCATATTCCTTAAAAATGAGGCTGAGTTCCTCTTTCGAATAGCTATTAAGTACAGAAACTGCTGATTTTCCATTTCTCCTGTCCATCCTCATGTCGAGCTCGCTGTCGTCATCCAGATATGAGAAGCCCCGCTCTTTTTCGTCCAGCTGGTATGAAGAAACGCCAAGGTCAAGGAGGATTCCGTCAACTGACTTTATGTTTCTGTCATCCAGAATGTTCTTAATATTTTCGTAATTGTCACGGACAATTTCTACTCTGGCTTTGTAAGGTTTTAATCTTTCTGTCGCTGCCTTTATTGCATCCTCATCCTGATCAATTCCGATGATCCTTCCTTTTTCAGAAAGTCTCTTTGCTATCTCGGATGAATGACCAGCCCCGCCTAAAGTTCCATCTACATAAATTCCATCAGGTTTTATATTCAGACTGTCTAAGGTCTCATTCAGGAGGACTGGAATGTGAGAAAACTTTTCCATTTTGGCCTCCTTCTATTATTCAGATTCCAAAGCCAAGGTCCTGCATTTTTTCAGCGATTGCATCCATCTCGTCGTCATCAACTGCTAGGTCATCAGTGAACTTCTTAGTATCCCAAATTTCGATTCGGTCATTCATGCCGACTAATGTGGCATCCTTTTCAAGCCCTGCATATTCTCTAAGCGATGCTGAAAGAAGTACTCTTCCCTGCTTGTCACAGTCAACGGTTGTGGCAGACGCCATGAAAAATCTCTTGAATTTCCTGACTTCCTTGAGGTTATTTGGTAATGAATTTAGCTTTTCGCCTATCTTCTCCCATTCGGAAAGCGGATAGGCATAGAGGCAGCCATCAAGTCCTTTCGAAACTACAAATTGTGGACCAAGTGACTCTCTAAACTTGGAAGGAATTGTAAGCCTTCCCTTTTCATCGAGGCTGTGGTCGTACTGCCCCATAAACATGATTCATTCTCCAAAATAACGCGCTTTTTGTTGGTCAGGGACTTTCAGATTAACTATGGTTTGAGGTTTGTAAAAGATTTTTTCTCCACTTCTCACCACAAATTGCCTTTTAATATCCACCGACTCATTAATAATAGCCCATTTTCGATTTTTTTCAAGAAAAAAAAGCCGCTATAAAGCGGCTTTCAAGAATGTGGGAGAGAATTTTGCTCCCGGTTTTGGAAAATATTGATTCGGTTCACAAGAAAATCACAACATCTTGTGCTTTCAAATAAGTTTCAGTGATTTTTCACAAAATTTCCACAATTCAGTTGTGCATTTTTGACATTGCGTTATTCATGCCTATTAACTTTCCAGTCGTGCTCCCGAAGAACAAAATTATCACGAAAAAGGCGCATTCAGCGGTATCGCCACGATATTTGCGAAGCAAAATCGTGGCATGTCGTCAGAGCGCATTAGAATGATG
>ONHZ01000037.1 GCA_900317755.1 uncultured Lachnospiraceae bacterium | reverse complement strand
ATTTACGCGCCGCCTTTATGCGCCATCCAGGCGCGTTCGGCTAGATTTGCCATCCATGGCAAATCTGCGCTTGTGAACATGCACTTTTCTATTTTGCACTACTCACTTTATGCACACGCAGAAAAGTTTCCACCATCGGCTTACTTACTTGCAAGTAAGAGCGCGAGCACGGCAATACTGTCTCACAGCACGCATGGATTTTACTCGTCACTTAATGAGTGCAAGCGATAGCGCAGCACGAATTTATGTGACGCGAGCAAAAATCCATGAGGCGCGAGACGACGTGCGAGAGACAGTATTGTCCGTGCGGGAGCGACTTTTATAGTTTTCATTTGGTAAAGATATGGCAGAAGAAGAAATAATCAGAACTGAATATTCAGAGCTCATGCGAAAGTCCTACATCGACTATGCGATGAGCGTCATCATTTCAAGGGCGCTGCCCGATGTAAGGGATGGTCTTAAGCCTGTGCAGAGGCGTGTGCTATATGATATGTACGAGCTTGGCATAAGGTCAGATCGCCCATACAGGAAATCTGCAAGAATTGTCGGCGATACGATGGGTAAATATCATCCGCATGGCGACAGTTCTATTTATGATTCCCTTGTCGTCATGGCGCAGGATTTTAAGAAGGGTCTTCCATTAGTTGATGGCCATGGCAATTTCGGCTCAATCGAGGGCGATGGCGCCGCAGCCATGCGTTATACAGAAGCGAGACTGCAGAAGATTACTGAGGAAGTATTCTTAAAGGATCTTGACCTGGACGTTGTCGATTTCATGCCGAATTTCGATGAGACAGAAAAGGAGCCTACCGTCCTTCCGGTCAGGATTCCGAATATCCTCATCAATGGTTCAGAAGGCATCGCTGTCGGCATGGCAACAAGCATTCCTCCTCACAATTTAGGGGAGGTCATCGATGGCTGTATTGCCTACATGAAAAATCCGGACATGTCCACGAAGCAGATGATGAAATACATCAAGGGACCGGATTTCCCGACAGGCGGTATTGTCGCAAATGCAGATGAGCTTGAAGCAATTTATTCTACAGGCGTTGGAAAACTCCGTCTCCGTGGCAAGACCGAAATTGAGAAGGGAAAGAATGGCAAGGTCAATATTATCGTCACTGAAATCCCTTATACGATGATCGGCGCAGGCATCGGCAAATTCTTAAATGATGTCGCACATCTCGTAGAAACAAAGGTCACAAATGACATTACCGATATTTCAAACCAGTCCGGCAAGGATGGAATCCGAATCGTAATCGAGCTTAAGAAGGGCGCTGATGTTGACAATGTCCTGAATCTACTCTACAAGAAGACCCGTCTTGAAGACACCTTTGGCGTGAATATGCTTGCAGTTTCAGATGGACGCCCTGAGACACTCGGCCTCGTTCCTCTGATCCGCCATCATGTTGAATTCCAGTACGAGCTTGCAACGAGAAAGTATACGACACTTCTTCAGAAAGCCCGTGACAAGAAGGAAATCGAAGAAGGTCTGATCAAGGCCTGCGACGTCATCGACCTTATCATTGAAATTCTCCGCGGTTCCAAGACCCGTGTCCAGGCAAAGGAATGCCTTGTCCATGGCGTTACAGAAGGAATAAAGTTTAAGTCAGCAGCTTCAAAGAAGGATGCCGCCAAATTACTCTTTACCGAGCGGCAGGCAGATGCAATCCTTGAGATGCGTCTCTATAAACTCATCGGTCTTGAAATCGAAGCGCTTGAAAAAGAATATAAAGAGACGATGCAGAAAATCGCCGAGTACACTGACATTCTTTCAAACAAGGCTTCCATGGCAAAGACCATCATTGAAGACTTAAAGTCAATCAAGAAGGAATTTGAGAAACCGAGAAAGACCGAAATCAATGTGATTTCAGAAGCTGTATTTGAAGAAAAGCCAATAGAAGAGACGGATGTCTGCGTGATGATCGACAGATTCTTCTATGCAAAGGAATTCGATCTTGCCACATACGAAAGAAATAAAGAGGCGATAGAAACAGAAGCTCGCTATCTCTTTACGATGAAGAACACCGACAGGCTCTGCTTGTTTACTGATACTGGAAATATGCATATTTTGAAGGCTATGGATATCCCGACCGTCAAGTTCAAGGACAAGGGCATGCCAATCGATAATGCATCGAATTTCGACAGTTCAAAGGAAAATATCGTATTTATTGGTGTCATGTCAGATATTATTAAGCAGAAGCTTCTTTTCGCAACGAAGTCAGGACTGATAAAGATCATCGATGGTACAGAATTTGACCTTATTTCAAGAAAAACGGTCATGGCATCGAAACTAGGAGACGGAGACAGCTTTGTATTTATTCATAATGTCGAGTCAGATGACAATATTGTCTTCCGCACGAAGAATCATTATTTCCTTCGAATAGATGTATCTGAAGTGCCAGAACAGAAGAAAAATGCGCTTGGCGTTAAGGGTATTTCACTTTCTGAAAAGGATGAAGTCACTGATGTGTATCTTCTGAAAAAAGGAATAGATCATACAGTTGAGGTTGACGGAAAGAAAGTAATCCTTCAGAATATGAAGATCAACAAGCGTGCGGCTAAGGGCACGAAACGTTAACATTAATAATACTTTCGCTATTTTGGCATGTGAAATAAATCATACCATAGGAATGAATAATGAATCAAAAGATAAAAAATATTGTATTTGACGTAGATGGAACGCTGCTTTTTACCTCACCGGGTATCTACTACTGTCTGGAATTTACC
Source organism: uncultured Lachnospiraceae bacterium (assembly GCA_900317755.1). Lineage (GTDB taxonomy): Bacteria > Bacillota > Clostridia > Lachnospirales > Lachnospiraceae > RUG306. The sequence goes on along the minus strand of ONHZ01000037.1, from coordinate 53,331 downwards.
CTGAAGAAAATGGGCTTACCTGTTCCACCTGAGCCAGTGCTTAGGAAATGCGTTGGACCTCCGCTTACCGATTCCTTTAAGAAACGGCTTGGCGTTCCTCTTGACAGAGTAGATGAGGCCATGCATATTTACCGGGCTGAATATGTCAGAAAAGGTGAGTTTATGTGCGAGCCTTATGACGGCCTTGATGTGACACTTAAAGGCCTGAAGGAGGAAGGCTATTCGCTTTTTGTAGCATCTTCGAAGACTGAAACTTCCTGTCAGGCAATGTTAGAAAAAGTAGGCTTTGCAAAGTATTTTGATGACATCTGCGGTGCGGATTTTTCGAAGAATATTGAAAAGAAAATCGAAGTCCTCACAGAACTTTTCAGAAGAAATCCTTCCATGAAAAAGGAAGAATCCTATCTTGTCGGTGATACTTACTTTGATGCTGAAGGTGCTACTGCTTTTGGAATCGACTGCCTTGGTGTTCTTTATGGCTTTGGTGAGAAGAAGACGCTGATTGAGTATGGCTGCAGGGCAGTGGTTGAGAAACCGGCTGATATAAAGCTTTATTTTGATAATCTGTAATGGAGGCAAAAATGGCATCTAAAAAGAAAGAGGAAGCTCAGAGGAGTTTTGCAGGATTACTAATTGAACTTATCATCTGTGCATTCTGCATGCTGATTGGTTTCCTGATGCTTTTTGTGGATTCAATGAAGGTAGAATATTTTGCCTATGTAATAGGCGGTGTGCTTCTGGCACTCGGTATATACCTTATTTTGAATTTCTTTGTGCGACACGGCTATAAGGAAATCACGAATTACGATTTTTCAGGGGGCGTGCTAGTCACAGCAATTGGTGTGGTTGTTCTTGTAAATGCGAAGAGCTTTGACGTAAGCTTTTACATTGCGCTTGGTGTGATTCTTTTAGTTCTTGCTGTTATGATCCTGCAGAGCACAATCCAGCTCATGGGCATGCGTGGCAAAGCATGGTGGCTGAATCTCATATTTGCCCTTCTGATCTTAGTTTATGCAATCCTTCTTCTTACAAAGATAAAGACTGACTTTTCCAAGAATGAGATGTTATATTATTCGTTAGTCATTGCATCTGGCGGCCTTGGCATTTTCTCCATCATTATTACGGCAATCCGTTCTGCATACTTCAGGAAGGAAGAGGCAGAGAAGGCTGAAAAGCAGGATGACCATGCCGATTATTCAGTGCCGGAGATACAGAATAAAGCATCAAGCTACAGGCAGGCTGATATCGAAGCAGATTTTGAGGAAATTGCAGAGCCAAAGGAAATCCCTGAGGAAAAGACGAAAGATAATAAGAAGTCGAATAATAACAATCTGTTCAGAAAGAAAAATACGGAGTCTGCTTCAGCACCAGATGAGGTCAGCGCTGCAGAAACTGCAGTGAATAATGCACAGCCTGATTCAACAATTTCCGGCAGTGATCCATTATCAAAAGAGTCTCAGGCAGAAGGCTTCGAAGCTGGGGCTCCAGCTCAAGATTCTTCTTCATCTGATATTGTTCCTGAAGATTCCGGTTTCGACGATGATGAATTAGCACTTCTTCGCAAAAATAACAATTAATTCTCATATTTAACATTATTTTTTGTGCAATATTCACACTTGAAAGTAATTGCATATATTACTATTATAACAATTGTTGATTAGCACTCTATCTAAACGAGTGCTAACAAATTAATTTTAGACTACAAGGAGGCACTTTATTATGAAATTAGTTCCGTTAGCTGACAGGGTTGTCCTTAAGCAGCTTGAAGCTGAAGAGAAGACAAAGTCAGGTATTATTTTAGCATCTGCTGCACAGGAGAAGCCACAGGAGGCTGAGGTTATCGCAGTTGGACCTGGCGGAGTTGTTGATGGCAAAGAAGTCACAATGCAGGTAAAGGAAGGCCAGAAGGTCATCTATTCTAAGTATGCTGGTACAGAAGTAAAGCTTGATGATGAGCAGTATATCATCGTAAAGCAGTCAGATATTTTAGCTGTAGTTGAGTAATTAAAGGAGTATTAAAATGGCAAAGCAAATTAAGTACGGAGCTGAGGCTAGAGAGGCTCTCCAGGCAGGCGTTGATCAGCTTGCTAATACAGTTCGTGTTACACTTGGACCTAAGGGCAGGAACGTAGTTCTTGACAAGTCCTATGGTGCACCACTGATCACCAATGATGGTGTTACAATCGCAAAGGATATCGAGCTTGAGGATCCATTTGAGAACATGGGTGCCCAGCTTGTTAAGGAAGTAGCTACAAAGACAAATGATGTTGCTGGTGATGGTACGACAACAGCTACCGTTCTTGCACAGGCTATGGTTCAGGAGGGTATGAAGAACCTCGCTGCAGGCGCAAACCCAGTTGGTCTTCGTCGTGGTATGCAGAAGGCTACTGACAAGGCTGTTGATTCAATCGTAAAGATGTCACAGAAGGTCAGCGGTAAAGATCAGATCGCCAAGGTTGCAGCTATTTCAGCTGGCAATGACGAGGTCGGCACCATGGTTGCTGATGCAATGGAAAAGGTTTCACACGATGGCGTTATTACCATTGAGGAATCAAAGACAATGCAGACAGAGCTTGATGTCGTTGAAGGTATGCAGTTTGACCGCGGCTACATTTCAGCTTATATGTGCACAGATATGGATAAGATGGAAGCAGCTCTTGACGAGCCTTACATCCTTATTACTGATAAGAAGATATCAAACATCCAGGAAATCCTTCCTGTACTTGAGCAGATCGTTCAGCAGGGTAAGCAGCTCCTCATCATCGCTGAAGATGTTGACGGCGAAGCTCTTACAACACTTATCCTTAATAAGCTTCGTGGTACATTCAATGTAGTAGCTGTTAAGGCTCCTGGCTATGGCGACAGAAGAAAGGAAATGCTTCAGGATATCGCTATTCTTACAGGCGGCACAGTTATTTCTTCAGAAGTCGGCCTTGAACTCAAGGATACGACAATGGATCAGCTTGGTAAGGCTAAGTCCGTTAAGGTTACAAAGGATAATACAATCATCGTTGATGGCGAAGGCGAGAAGGATGCCATCCAGTCTAGAATCAGCCAGATCAGAAAGCAGATCGAAGAGACAACTTCTGATTTCGATAAGGAAAAGCTTCAGGAAAGACTTGCAAAGCTCGCTGGCGGCGTAGCTGTTATCCGTGTTGGTGCTGCTACTGAGACAGAGATGAAGGAACAGAAGCTCAGAATGGAAGATGCCCTTAATGCTACACGTGCAGCAGTTGAGGAAGGCATTATCTCAGGCGGCGGTTCTGCATATATCCATGCTGCAAAGGATGTAAAGGCTCTTGCTGATACACTTACAGGCGATGAGAAGACAGGTGCAAACGTCGTTCTCAAGGCTCTTGAGGCTCCTCTTTATTACATTGCTGATAACGCTGGTCTTGAAGGCTCAGTCATCATCAACGAAGTAAAGAACCAGAAGGATGGCTATGGCTTCAACGCAGCTACAGAAGAGTATGTTGATATGATTGCATCTGGTATTCTTGATCCTGTAAAGGTTACAAGAACAGCTCTTCAGAATGCTACATCAGTAGCTTCTACACTTCTTACAACAGAGTCTGTTGTTGCTGACATCAAGGAACCGGAGCCAGCTGCTCCAGCAGCTCCTCAGCCAGGAATGTATTAATTAAATATTAATTTTAAGCCCCGTGAAAGCGGGGCTATTTTTATGTCTGAAATAACGATTGATTACTGTGCTAGTCATATACATTCATCTTCATTTGTAATAATGCGAATCTTTTGTTTTGTTTTTTATTTGAATTGTGTTATTATAAGCAAGTTGCAAATATTAAATTTTTATAAACTTTTTAATTACAACTAACTAGGAGAGTGTTTATGTCAGTTGCTATTTTAGCAGATACGAACAGCGGAATTGGTCCTGAAGAAGCTGATAAAATCGGCGTTTACATTATGCCGATGCCTTTCTACATAAATGATGAGCTTTTCTACGAAGGAAAAAACCTTACGCAGAAGGATTTTTATAAAAAGCAGGCTGAGGGAGCCAGGATTACCACATCCATGCCTGCAGTCGGCGATGTCATGGATAAGTGGGATGAGCTCTTAAAGGATCATGACGAGGTCGTTTATATTCCGATGTCCTCTGGCCTCTCAAGTTCATGTTCTACTGCTACATTACTTTCCGATGATTATGATGGGAAAGTCCAGGTAGTTGACAACAAGAGAATATCTGTTACTCAGAAGCTTTCTGTATATGAAGCCAAGGCATTAGCTGATAAGGGCAAATCTGCGCTTGAAATTAAGCAATATCTTGAAGAACATCAGCATGAATCTACGATTTACATCATGGTAGATACATTAGAGTACCTGAAAAAGGGCGGAAGGCTGACACCTGCAGTTGCGGCAATTGGTACGCTTTTCCATATCAAGCCGGTTCTTCAGATTCAGGGTGACAAGCTTGACAGCTTTGCAAAAGTCCGTACTATAAAGCAGGCCAAAGAGGTCATGCTTGACCAGATCGCAAAGGATCAGGCTGAAAGGTTCCATGACAAGGAAGGAAAGGGCTGCGTCATCTCCATGGCTCACACGATGAACCGCCATGAGGCAGAAACCTTCCGTGAAGAGGCAATGGAGCGCTTCCCGGGACACAAAATCATGATCGCCCCGCTTGCACTCTCCATCGCCTGCCACATTGGACCTGGCTCAATTGCGATTACATCCAGCCAGTCGTTTATAGAAGACATGCTTGAATACGACGACACGATGGACTCGTGACTTTAGGATTATTCCGAGGGAGAATAAATATACCTTTTTTATTCGACCAAGTTAATAATGATATTTAATAGAAGGAGCATTAAAACATGGTACATGCAGTTGTTGGTGCAAACTGGGGTGATGAAGGAAAAGGAAAGATTACAGACATGCTCGCTGAGCAGGCGGACATCGTCATCCGTTTCCAGGGCGGTGCAAATGCCGGTCACACTATTGTGAATGAATATGGCAAATTTGCCCTTCATACACTTCCTTCAGGCGTTTTCCACCAGAACATTATGAATATTATTGGAAATGGCGTTGCCCTTGACATTCCAAAGGTCATTGATGAGATTAAGTCCCTTACAGACAGGAATGTTCCTGCGCCAAAGCTTATGGTTTCAAACCGTGCACAGGTAGTTATGCCATACCACAAGGACTTCGATGCATTTGAAGAGGAGAGGCTTGGAAAGGCCTCCTTTGGTTCTACGAAGTCAGGTATTGCTCCTTTCTATTCAGACAAGTTTGCTAAGATCGGTTTTGAGGTCTGCGAGCTTTTCGATGATGATTTATTAAAGTCAAAAATCGAGAAGATTCTTCCTGAAAAGAACTGCATCCTTACAGAGTTCTATCATCATGATCCGCTTACTGTTGATGGACTGATGAACACTCTTCATGAGTATAGAGATATGATTGCACCATACGTTGGTGATGTTTCAACTTACCTTTATGACGCTATCAAGGAAGGCAAGGAAATTCTTCTTGAAGGCCAGCTTGGAACCATGAAGGATCCTGACCACGGTATTTATCCTATGGTTACTTCTTCATCTACACTTGCAGGCTATGGCGCAGTTGGTGCTGGCATTCCTCCTTATGAAATAAAGGACATTGTCGCAGTTTCAAAGGCATATTCATCATCTGTAGGTGCCGGTGATTTCGTTAGTGAAATCCTTGACGAGGCTAAGGCTGATGAACTTCGTCGCCGCGGCGGTGATGGCGGTGAATACGGCGCTACAACAGGTCGTCCAAGACGTATGGGCTGGTATGACTGCGTTGCCTCAAGATACGGCGTAAGACTTCAGGGCGCTACAGAAGTAGCTTTCACAGTTCTTGATGTTTTAGGCTACCTTGATGAGATTCCTGTCTGCGTTGCTTATGAAATTGATGGCAAGGAGACAAAGGATTTTCCTGTTACGCCACTCCTCAATAAGGCAAAGCCAGTTTATAAGACTCTCCCAGGCTGGAAGACAGATATCCGCGGCATAAAGAAATACGAGGACCTTCCTGAAAACTGCAGAAATTACATCGAGTTTATTGAGAAGGAAATCGGCTGCCCGATTAAGTATGTATCAAACGGACCAAGCCGTGACGATATTATCGTAAGGTAACTTACAAATTAATTTGAATATCCCACTGCCTGTAGACAATGGGACATTTGACCGCTTTGTTTTAACTTAAATTACATAACTAAAACACATTTTTGTCACAGTACTTTGCTAAAGTTCTTTAGTTCAGTTTTTTACATAATGAATTATTAAGTATTATTTATCTGAAGAGCCGCAGCAAATGTTACTGTGACATGTTTTTGTAAATTGCTTTTTGGAGGTTGTTTTGGTAAAAGTAGAGCATTTGTCAAAATCTTATAATGGCAATCCTGCGATCAAAGACCTGACTTTCAATCTGAGACCTGGCAAAATCTATGGTCTTCTTGGAAAGAATGGTGCAGGAAAATCCACTACCATGAACATCATGACAGGATACTTAAGTGCCGATTCCGGCTCTGTTTCTGTCGACGGTTTTGACATCTTAAAGGATCCTATAAGAGCAAAGGAGCACATAGGATATCTTCCAGAAATTCCGCCTGTATATACAGACATGACGGTTACTGAATACTTAAAGTTCGTAATAGAATTAAAGAAGGTTGAGAAGCAGAAGAGAAAGTTCGAGCTCGAAAGAGTAATAAAATTAACCGGTCTTGAGTCAGTTTCGAACAAACTTATTAAGAACCTTTCAAAAGGATATAGGCAACGTGTTGGGATTGCTGAAGCGCTTGTCGGCGATCCAGAGCTTATTGTTCTTGATGAGCCTACAGTCGGACTTGATCCAGAGCAGATCATCGAAATCAGAAATCTCATTGCATCTTTAAAGGAAAAGCATATTGTCATATTAAGCTCACACATTCTGTCTGAGGTCAGTGAAATCTGCGATAATATCATTATCATTAATGATGGAAAGCTCATCGTAAATACTGAGGCTTCGCTTCTTTCAAATTATGTACATCAGGCAAAGACGCTTGTCATTACTGCACAGGGAGACAGGAATAAGGCTGTTTCTTCTTTAAAGTCCGTAAAGCATGTAGTCAATGTCATTGCAGATGAAGCAGGAGAGGATACTTACAAATATACTGTTACTATAGACACCGATAAAGATATCAGGGCTGATATTTCAAAGGCATTATCTTCAAAGGATGTTGTTATCCTCGAGATGAAGCAGACAGGTAATGAGCTTGAGGATATGTTCCTTGAAATCACGAAAGAGTCAGATGAAGAGGAAAAGCGTCTCAAGGAAGAGCTTGAAAAGGAAGCTGAATCGGAAGAAGCAGATGAGGCTGACGCTAAGAAAGAAAAGAAGAAAAAGAAATTTTTCGGAAAGAAAGACGATTCTGTAGAAGAAAAGTCAGAAAAATCCGAAGCAGCTGACACAGAAGAAACTACGTCAGATGACACAGTAACATCTTCAGAGGATTCTGATACAGAAGAAGCATCATTAGAAGAAAATAATGAAAATAAAGATGACGAGGAGGCCGATTCATGAAAGCAATATTTAAGAAGGATTTCCTCTCATATTTCAGGAACGTTGTAGGCTGGCTTTTTCTTGGGATAAACCTTGTTTATTTCGGAATCCAGATGACAACCTATAATCTGTTAAATGGATATGCCAATGTTAATTATCCATTATCATTCCTTGCGATTGTATTTACAATCATGCTTCCTATTCTTACCATGCGTTCATTTGCAGAAGAGAGGAAGAATAAGACCGATCAGCTTCTTTATACAGCACCTGTTTCCGTATTCAAAATCGTTGCAGGAAAATATTTGGCTATGCTGCTGATATTTGGAATTCTTTGCGGAATTATCTGCGTTACACCATTCATAATGCATTTTTATGGTGAGATTCCGGTAAGTGAAAATTATCTTTCTATCTTTGGATTTTTCCTTTTTGGAGCTGCTGAGATAGCAATCGGATTATTTATTTCTTCCCTTTTTGAGAATGTAATAATCGCTGCGATTGTCACCTATGTCATCCTTCTGTTTGGAATGTTTTCCAATACGATGGTAAGTAATTTCGGGGCAGACAACCTTTTCACAAAGTTCGTCTCCATATTTAATATTATTGGACCATGTGATGATTTATTCAGCGGAGTATTATCTCTGAAGGGCATCGTATATTATGCATCTATTATCTTCCTATGCTTTTTCCTGACCATTCAGGTTATTGAAAAGAGAAGATACAAGATCAGCAAGAAGACATTTTCATTCACAGCATTTTCTGCAACTGGAATTGTCATAGCTATTGCAGCAGTAATATGTGGAAATGTTCTTATTCAGAAAGTTCCTGTAAAATACAGTGAGATTGACTTTACACAGGAGAAGCTTTACAAGCTTTCAAAGGAAACTAAGAGTTATCTTAAGAAATACAAGACAGACACCATGATCTATGTATATGGCACGAAGTCTGCAGTTTCAGATATCGAAAAGAAGACGCTTCAGGAAATGAAGGAGACAAACAGCCATATTAAGGTAAAGTATGTTGATCCTTCAACAAATCCATCCTTTGCTGAGCAATATACTTCTGATTCACTATCTGCAGGCAGTCTTATTGTTGTGAATAATTCAACTACAACTTCTAATGGCTCTGGTGCAGCAGCCTCTTCAGGTTCTGCTACGACAGCTGCATCTTCACAAAGGTTTAAGGTTGTATCAGCAAGCGACATTTTCCTTACAGATATGGATTACAGCACGTACCAGTCTTACACGACAGGTTACGATGGTGAAGGTCAGATCATCTCTGCTTTGACTTATGTTTCTTCAAAGGATATGCCAAAGATTTATGAACTTACTGGCCATGATGAAGTTGCCGTCAGCGGTACATTTTCAGCTGCGATTCAGAAGCTTAATCTTGAAGATGATTCATTCAGTTTCTTAAATACCGATGCGGTACCGGATGACTGCAATCTGCTCATCATTAATGCACCACAGTCTGATTTCTCGATGAATGATGTGACAAAGCTCAAAGCCTATATTGATGGTGGCGGAAAGGTAATGATCAACTTCGAATTCAGTGCCGTAAGTAAGCTTACTAATCTTAAGGCAATGCTTACAGAATATGGCGTTACTGTTCCGGATGGAATTGTCGTCGAGAATGATGCTGATTATTACAGCAGTTCACAGCTTTTTATTCTTCCAAATGTAGAATCTACGGATGCGACTACTGACCTCATTGGAAAGCTTTCTGTAATCACACCTTATTCTGTTGCTATGCAGTATAATTCCGATGACGGTTCTGGAAATACATATACGCCGATCCTTACGACAAGCGATTCATCCTTCATCAAGGGAGCATATACAACAGCTGATGATATAAATAATATCAGCGATGGTACAATTACAAAGGATGACAGTGATATCGCAGGACCACTTACTGTAGGTCTCAGGGTAGATACCTCTGCAGGAGGCCAGCTTACACTTTATGGAAGTGCATATACCTTTGTTGATAATACGAATGAGATAGTTTCAGGAAGAAATGAGAAGCTTTTCAGCCAGAGTATATCTTCGGCTGTTCCGGATAAGATTTCAGATACGGTATCTATTCCATCAAAGTCCTACAATAATTCCTATATCACAGTATCACAGAAGCTTGTGATGATTTATGGAATTCTATTCTCGGTACTTCTTCCGGTATTTTTGATTATATTCGGAATCGTACTGTGGGGTGTACGAAGAAAATATTGAATTGATAAAGTATTAGTAAAAGAAATTGCGACGTGTCCTTTAGCAAAAAACTCTTGATCGGTACGCCGGCACTTAATGAGCGCACAGCGCGAATTTAGTACCGCTGCGTCGATCACGAAGCGAGAGCGGGTTTTTTGTAAAGGGCGCGTCGCAATTTCTAATTATCAAGTAGTTATCAATTATCTTTTTTGTGTTTCTTGTCTTCCTCGGCGCCCTTGAGTGCTTTCGTCGCGGCATCATCATCGCCGCCGCGTAAGAGATAAAGAATGAAATAGATGATGATTGGAATCATGACGGTAAGAACTACGGAGATTCCAAGAAAGGTCATTGTCTTTGGATTATCAAAGATTGCGGCAATGATCGTGAGCACATACATTCCGACAAGAACGATAATGCCTATGATTGCAAGTATCTGTTTTATTTTCTGTTTCATATTATTTTCTTTCGTAATTTTGATTGATTAATTGCGACGTAATGATAGCAAAATAATGAATGACTGTCAAAAAATAAACCTTTGTAATATCATCTCAAATAGAGTATGATAGTCAATGTTGCGATGAGGCAGTATGTAAACGCCAATGATTGCAGCGTTTGCAATTTATACAAAATAATTTTGAAAGAGGTAATGAAATGTCACTTTATAGTGAATGGAAAAAGCAGGGATATGAAGAGAAGGACAGAAACAGGCTTCAGGCTTTCTGGTCAAACTGGTTCCCTATTGAAAAAGGAATATATGCAGAAATCTTAAAGACTCCTGAGACCCATATTGAAGGCTCTGTAAAGGAACTTGCTGAAAGATTCGGTATTACACTTGTACAGATGGCAGGCTTTATTGATGGAATTAATTCGTCCCTATCTGCGCAGGTCGATGTAGACGCTCTCGAAGATGAGACACCTGTCACACTGGATATTGACCTTGAGAAGCTATACAAGAACATGGTAGAGTCTGATGCTGACTGGCTTTATAATCTTCCTGAATGGGAGCCGATTTTTGATGAGGAGAAGCGCAAGGAGCTTTATAAGGAACAGAAGATTTCCCATACCTTCAAGCGTCAGGTGAAAAAGGTTGGCAGGAATGATCCGTGCCCATGCGGTTCTGGAAAGAAGTATAAGAACTGCTGCATGAAGAAGGACATGGAGGCTGAGAAAGCCGCACTCCAGAAGATGAGTGAAGTCTGATATGTGAAATAATAATCCGGCATTTTTGTGCCGGATCTTTTTATTGTTAGAATTAATTCTATTGTATTAAGCTGTCAAGGGTTTCGAAGAAATCCGGATATGAGATTTTCACACAGTCCCTGTCATCTAATACATTATCTTCATCAAGCGGAATAGATGCAATAGTGAAGGCCATCGCGATTCGGTGGTCTTTTTCTGTATTTATCTTTGCAGAGTGAAGCTTTGCACCGCCGTAGATTATCATGCCATCTGATGTAGGCATGACGTCAGAGCCCATCTTTGTGAGATTTTCGGAAATGGACTTTATCCTGTCTGATTCTTTGACTTTTAGCTCTGCAGCATCCTTGATGATGGTCTGGCCATCAGCATTTGCAGCGAGAACAGCAATAATCGGAATCTCGTCGATAAGTGTTGGAATGTCTTCACCGCCGATTTCAGTACCGTGAAGATGGGATGATTTTACATAAATATCTGTAACGGGCTCGCCTGAAATAGTTCTCTCATTATAAAATTCTATGAAGCCTCCCATGCTTTTTATTGCCTTTATGATTCCGGCTCTTGTAGGATTGATGTTCACATTTCGGATGAAGACATCGGAATCCTTTCCAATAAGCCCTGCAGCTAAGAAGTATGCAGCAGAAGAGATGTCTCCTGGAATAGTAACATCCTGTCCGTGAAGCTCATTTCCCGGAGTAAGTGTGGCTGAAAATCCGCCCGTCTCAATATCTGCGCCAAAAGCCTTTAGCATAAGCTCAGTGTGATTCCTAGAGAGTGCAGGCTCCGTGATAGTAGTAGGAGAATCAGCATAGAGGCCGGCAAGTAATATGCAGGACTTCACCTGCGCAGATGCGACAGGAGAGTCATAATTAATACCGTGAAGATTGGAGGGTTTTATTGAAAGCGGTGCACAGTCATTCCCTTTTACAGAAGAAATTTCCGCATTCATAAGAGTGAGTGGATCAATAATCCTCTTCATCGGGCGCTTTTCAATAGAAGAATCTCCGGTAAGTGTAGTTTCAAACGGCTGTCCGGCAAGTATTCCGGAAAGAATCCTTGTAGTCGTTCCGGAATTTCCAGTATAAAGCATCTTTGACGGTGCTTTCAGACCATGAAGGCCGTTTCCATGAACGACGATTTCGTCTCCATCATCATCAATAGAAACACCGAGGTCTCGCATGCAGCTCATAGTAGAGAGGCAGTCGGCACCTCGAAGCAGGCCCTTTATTCTGGTTCTGCCTTCTGAAATAGAGCCAAGCATCAGGCTTCTGTGTGAAATGGATTTATCCCCTGGAACGGTGATGTCACCTTTAAGGCTTTTTGCCATGTTAAGAACACTCCTTGTTTATAAAAAAGATACCCCTTTGTATCTGGATTTCTGTAATTACTTCTTTTTATAATACCAAAAACTATTTCAATATAAAATAGATTTTTTGTGAAACTTTTTGTATAATGTGTTTTGCTACAGTTCACGCATATTAATAATACAGAATAATGCATGCTAGCACGCAGATTATTCTGTATTTTAGTATGCAGGGAGCGCCTTTTCATGAGTAATTTAACTGCGTAGCAGTGGGAGAGCACACGAAGTGTGCGTAAATTTCGAATGGAAAGACGCATGAACTGTAGAGAAATAAAATATTAAAAGGACACATTATGAAATTCCAAAAAATTGGTTTTTTGGGTCTTGGCTTAATAGGCGGAAGCCTTGCAAAAGCACTTAAGCTTTATGACAAAAATATTGAGATTATCGCAACAACAAGGCGTGAGGAGACAGTCCAGAAGGCATACTGGGATGGCCTTATTACAAATTCGGCGCTGCTTAAGCCTGAGGATTTTCACGACTGTGACATTATTTTCTTATGCGCTCCTGTAAAGGACAATATTGATTACCTAAAGAGCCTGAAGGATGTAGTAGGAGAGCAGACGCTGATTACTGATGTCGGTTCTGTAAAAAAGCCTATTATGGATGAAGCTGAGAAACTTGGCCTTTCAAAACAGTTTATTGGCGGACATCCTATGACTGGAAAAGAAGTCGGTGGTTATGATGTTTCTGATCCTGAAATATTAACAAATGCGCCATACATCATTGTTTCAGAGCATGAAGTAAATCAGGATTTTCTTGATATTATCACTGAGGCATTTCATTCAAGGCTTATTTTTATGACAGCGGATGAGCACGACAGGGCAGTCGCCGTGATTTCCCATGTGCCGCATATTATTGCGTCATCTCTCGTTCATCTGGCAGTTGATTCGGATAATGATGACAATGTTTTGCAACAGATTTGCGCAGGCGGATTCAAGGATATTACCCGAATTGCCTCATCAGGACCGGCACTCTGGCAGGGCATTATTTTCGAAAATAAGAAGCAGGTGCTTGACATGATCGATTCCTATTCTCATGAACTTGAGCTATACAAAAAGGCAATCGAAAATGACGATGTCGAAGGCCTGATGCGGCTCATGTCTGAGTCAAAGAAATACAGGGACAGCATAAGATAAAATTGGCAGTTTGTATGCACAGGCTGATCTTCAAAAATGAGAATGTCTATGCCATAGTAAAGTGCTAAATTAAAAACATAATTGACATTACTAATTAGTATGATAAAATCTTAACGAACTTTAAGTAGTTTACTTTAGGTGCAAAGATGTGCCACAAAATAAATTAGGAGCAAAAGATGAAAGTTTACAATCACAACGAAATTGAGGACAAGTGGAACAAAATCTGGGAGGAAAAGCCGGTAAATCCAAAGGATACTGACAAGCCCAAGTATTACTGCCTTGATATGTTCCCTTATCCTTCAGGCAACGGTCTTCATGTAGGCCACTGGAGAGGCTATGTTATTTCTGATGTATGGAGCCGTTATAAATTAATGCAGCATTATTATGTCATCCACCCGATGGGCTGGGATGCATTCGGTCTTCCTGCAGAGAACTACGCCATCAAGATGGGCGAGCATCCTGCTATTTCTACCGCTGCAAATATCAAGAATATCAAGCGCCAGATTAAGCAGATTTCAGCCATCTATGACTGGGATATGGAAGTAAATACAACGGATCCTAATTTCTACAAGTGGACACAGTGGATTTTCATCCAGATGTTCAAGCACGGCCTTGCCTATGAGAAGAAGATGCCGATCAACTGGTGTCCTTCATGCAAGACTGGTCTTGCAAACGAAGAGGTTGTAAACGGAAAATGTGAGCGCTGCGGCTCACCTGTTACAAAGAAGAATATCCGTCAGTGGATGCTGAAGATTACGGCTTATGCAGACAGGCTTCTTGATGACCTTGACGACCTTGAATGGCCTGAAAAGGTAAAGAAGATGCAGACAGACTGGATTGGCCGTTCCTACGGTGCAGAGGTTGATTTCCACGTCGCTGATTCTGACAAGGTGATCACAGTTTATACCACAAGACCTGATACGCTTTATGGCTGCACCTTCATGGTAATGGCTCCTGAGCATGAAATGGCAAAGTCCCTTGCTACACCTGAGCAGAAGGAGGCGGTAGAGGATTATATCTATAAGACCTCCCTTCGTTCATCCATCGACAGAATGCAGGACAAGGAAAAGACAGGCGTTTTCACAGGCTCATACGCTATCAATCCTATAAATGGCAAGAAGGTTCCAATCTGGCTTTCAGACTATGTTCTTGCTGACTATGGTACAGGTGCAGTCATGTGCGTTCCTGCCCATGATGACAGAGACTATGCTTTCGCTACAAAGTTTAATATACCGATCATCCAGGTCATCTCAAAGGATGGTTCAGTCGCAACAGACGGCCGTATCCCTATGAACGGAATTGCAAATGCCGACGGAACAGTTTCCGATGACAATGTCGGTGCCTATACAGATGCCGCAGGCGTCATGATTAATTCCGGTGAATGGGATGGGATGGAGTCAGCTGTCCTTAAGAAAGAAGCCCCTCAGATTATCGAGGACAAGGGCTACGGCAGAAAGAAGAAAAATTATAAGCTTCGTGACTGGGTATTCTCCAGACAGAGATACTGGGGCGAGCCAATCCCGATTATCCACTGCCCGAAGTGCGGCGCTGTTCCGGTTCCAGAAGATGAACTTCCACTACGTCTTCCTGACGTAAAATCATATGAGCCTACAGGAACAGGCGAAAGCCCGCTTGCTGCCATCGACAGCTGGGTAAACTGCACATGTCCTAAGTGCGGCGGCCCTGCAAAGAGAGAGACCAATACCATGCCTCAGTGGGCTGGTTCCTCATGGTACTTCCTCCGCTATGTAGACAACAAGAATGACAGGGAATTAGTATCCAGAGAAAAGGCAGATAAATATCTTCCTGTTGATATGTATATCGGCGGTGTTGAGCATGCAGTTCTTCACCTTCTCTATTCAAGATTCTATACGATGTTCCTTCATGACATCGGTGTCGTTGATTTTGATGAGCCTTTCCACAAGCTCTTCAACCAGGGCATGATTACCGGAAAGAACGGAATCAAGATGTCAAAGTCAAAGGGAAATGTCATTTCTCCTGATGATATCGTCCGTGACTATGGCTGCGATGCACTTCGTCTCTATGAGCTTTTCGTAGGACCTCCAGAACTTGACTGCGAGTGGGATGAAAGAGGCATCGATGGAATCTACAGATTCCTTTCAAAGTTCTACCGTATCTGCATGGAAGAGAAGGACAAGGACGTTAAGGAAACAAAAGAGCTTGTCCGCCTTAGAAACCAGATGGTATATACCATTACGCAGAGACTTGAGAAATTCTCACTGAATACAATTGTTTCTGCATTCATGGAATACAATAATACATTTGCTGACTTTGAGAAGCGTGGCGGAGTCGACAAGGAAACGCTTACGACTTATGTAAGGCTTCTTGCTCCATTTGCTCCGCATATTGCAGAAGAACTCTACCACGAACTTGGCGGCACAGACACAGTCTTTAATTCAGGCTGGCCTACTTACGACGAGAAGCTCATGGAAGAAGACGAAATCGACGTTCCTGTACAGCTCAACGGCAAGACAAAGCTTGTCATCAAGCTTCCGAAGGATATCGACAAGGATTCTGCGCTCGCCGAAGGCAAGAAAGCGCTTGGTGACAGGCTTTCAGGCACCATTGTTAAAGAAATTTATGTACCAGGAAGGATTCTGAACTTTGTAGTACGTAAGTAAATTTCTTAGTACTTGCAATTAACGAGTGCTCGAGAAGACAAATACTATCTAAGAAAAAGTCTTGATTTTACTCGTTGCTTAGCGAATTCGAGCCGATAGGCGATGAATGAGCTTACGCAACGCAAGCAAAAATCACGAAGCCGCGAGGCGCCTTTTTCGTGATAGTATTTGTCTTCGGGAGCACGTAAATATAGAGTAGAAGAAAGGATAAGGCTATGGACAAAATTAAGATGACGACACCCCTTGTCGAGATGGACGGAGACGAGATGACCAGAATCATCTGGAAGATCTTAAAGGACGAACTCATCCTCCCATTTATAGATTTAAAGAGCGAGTATTATGACCTCGGACTTGAAAACCGTGACAAGACAGACGACCAGGTCACTATCGATTCTGCAAATGCCACCAAGAAATATGGTGTTGCAGTAAAGTGTGCAACGATCACGCCGAATGCCGCCAGAATGGATGAATATCATCTTAAGAAAATGTACAAGTCCCCTAATGGAACAATCCGTGCGATGCTTGACGGAACCGTTTTCCGTGCGCCAATCGTTGTAAAAGGTATCGAGTCTAATGTAAAGACCTGGGATGCGCCAATCGTTATTGCCCGTCATGCATACGGTGATGTCTATAAGGACACTGAAATGAAGATCGAAGGTGCCGGCAAGGCTGAGCTTGTATTCACTGGCAAGGATGGCAGCGAGTCACGTGAGACCATCTTCGACTTCGGTGAAGATGGTGGCGTAGTTCAGGGACTTTACAATGTCCGTTCTTCAATCGAGAGCTTTGCTAGAAGCTGCTTTACTTACGCACTTGAAATCAAGAAGGATCTCTGGTTCTCAACCAAGGACACGATTTCAAAGAAATATGACCATACTTTTAAAGATATTTTCCAGGATCTTTATGACAATGAGTACAAGGAGAAGTTCGAAAAGGCTGGCATTACTTATTTCTACACACTCATTGATGATGCAGTTGCCCGTGTCATGAAGTCACACGGCGGCTTTATCTGGGCTCTGAAGAACTACGACGGTGATGTTATGAGTGATATGATTTCATCTGCTTTCGGCTCACTTGCCATGATGACATCCGTTCTCGTTTCTCCTCATGGATATTATGAATATGAGGCTGCTCACGGCACAGTTCAGAGACATTATTACAAGTACTTAAAGGGCGAGGAGACATCTACAAACTCTGTTGCAACTATCTTTGCATGGACCGGTGCGCTTCGTAAGCGTGGCGAGCTTGATGGCATCAAGGAATTACAGGATTTTGCAGACAAGCTTGAGAAGGCTACGCTTGACACAATAGAGTCTGGTAAGATGACAGGTGACCTTGCGCTTATTACCACGAACCCGAATCCTGTAAAGCTTAACACAGAGGATTTCATCAAGGCAATCCGTGCAAACCTTGAAAAGATGCTTTAATATTTATGCTACTTAATGTTTCACATTTAAATAAAAGTTTTGGTGATGTCGATGTTTTATCCGACATCACTTTTGATATTGACAAAGGCGAACACTTAGCAGTTGTAGGCCGGAACGGCTCAGGAAAGTCGACATTATTTTCGATTATCACTGGTGCGCAGGAGCACGACGGTGGGAATATCTCAATCTCAAAAGATGTACAAATTGGTTTCCTTCATCAGTACGTAGACCAGGTTCTGGAAGGAACCATTTTTGATTATGTTCTTCACGCAAGAGAAGACATTCTCGCGATGGAAAAAGAGCTCCATGAGATGGAAGAAAAGATGTCGATCGTCTCACATGATGAGATTCCTGCCCTGATGGAAAAATATGAGAGCACCTCGCATATTTTCGACTCAATGGGTGGAAATTCTTACAGGAGCGAAGTGAATGGGACGCTTTTCGGACTTGGCTTTACGGAAGATGATTTTTCACGTGATGCAAAGACTTTGTCGGGCGGACAGAAGACCAGGCTTTCACTTGCCAGGATTCTTATGAGTTCACCAGATCTTCTGATACTGGATGAGCCTACGAACCACCTTGATATTTCATCAATTGAATGGCTCGAAGGTTTCCTTCAGAAATACAAGGGCGCCATCATGATTGCCTGCCATGACAGGTATTTTCTCGATAAGGTATGCGACCATGTACTGAATCTTTCTGAGAGACATGCACACCTATATGCTGGAAACTACACGGCATTTGTAAAGCAGAGGGAAAATGACCTGATTACCCTTCACCGCCAGGTGGAGAAGCAGCAGAAGGAAATCGCACATCAGGAAGAGGTCATAAAGAAACTCCAGCAGTTCAACCGTGAGAAATCAATAAAGCGTGCCGAGAGCCGAAAGAAGGTACTTGATAAGACCGAAATCATCGAGGACGAAAAGGATTCTGAAGCCATCATGCGGCCGAAGTTTCGTTTCGAGCTTCAGTCAGGAAATGACGTATTATCTGTATCTGGTCTTGAAAAATCCTATGACGGAGAAACGCTTTACAGTGACATCTCTTTTGAGATCAAGCGTGGTGAAAAAGTTGCGATCATCGGTGACAACGGTACAGGAAAGACCACGATCTTAAAGCAGCTTTTAGGAGATGTTTCAAAGCCGCAGGAAGCACATGTACGTTTCGGTGTCAATGTAAATATCGGCTATTACGATCAGGCACAGCAGAGGCTTGATTCGACAAAGACCATTTTCGAGGAGATTCATGATACGTACCCGAAGATGACCGAAGGCGAGGTCAGGAAGGCACTTGCCGGATTTCTTTTTAAGAATGATGAAATCGAAAAGAAAATAGAATCGCTTTCAGGCGGTGAGCGGGCGAGAGTCGCATTTACGAAGCTGTCGCTTGCAGACTCGAATTTCCTGATTTTAGATGAGCCGACGAACCATCTTGATATGGAATCGAAGGAAGCGCTCGAGAAGGCACTGACCGAATATGAGGGTACGATTCTTTTCGTTTCGCATGACAGGTATTTCGTAAACCGTGTCGCAAGCGTCATCTACGAATTATATCATGGCCATTTCGTGAAATATGATGGCAATTATGATTATTATGTCGAGAAACGTGATTCACTGAGAAAACTCACTGAAAGCGATAATGGTCTGATAGACGATACTGCGGATGCTGCTGCGGCGAAAGGCTCTGAGAATGTTTCTGATGCAAAGCTTGATTATGCTGAGCAGAAAAGGCTGAAGGCTGAGAAGGAAAGGCATGATAAAAAAGTAAAGGCGCTTGAAGATAAGATTGCTGAGCTCGAAGGAAAAGTTTCAGAGATTGATGAGGATTTCCTGAAGCCAGAAAATCAGAAGAACAGCAAGAAGTTAAATGACCTGATGGCAGAGCAGAATAAATTAAAGGAAGAGCTTGAACAGCTTTACTCTGATTGGGAAGTATTATCGGAAGAGTAATTATTATGGAGGACAGGCCGCAAAAATTTTTGCGGTGTGAAGATTTGGAGTTAGAAAATGGATGATAAGGAAATTTCAAAGGCAGTTGTCAGGAGGATGCCAAGATATTATCGTTATCTGGAAGAATTAAAATCGAGAGGCGTTGAAAGAATCAGCTCATCTGAGCTTTCTGACATGATGCATGTCACGGCCTCACAGATCCGCCAGGACCTTAACAATTTTGGCGGTTTTGGTCAGCAGGGCTATGGCTACAATGTCGATTTTCTCTATGATGAAATCGGCAAGATACTTGGTATTTCAAGCATCCACACGATGATACTTGTCGGTGTTGGTAATCTTGGCCATGCAATTACGAATTATATTAAATTTTCTGCGAAGAATTTTAAGATCATCGGCCTTTTTGATGTAAATCCTGCATTAATTGGGCAGACTGTTTCTGGTGAGAAGATACAGCATTATGATGAGATTCCAAAATTTCTTGAGACACATAATGTTGATATAGCAATTCTAACGATTCCCAAAGATGATGCGCAGAAGGTCTGCGATGATATAGTAAAATGCGGTGTAAAGGCATTCTGGAATTTTACCCATATTGACTTAAATGTGCCGAAGGATGTCGTTGTCGAGAACGTCCACCTGTTTGACAGTTTGATGCTGCTGTCGTACCACAGGGAAGAAGTTCTGAGGGAGAGCGGAAATGGGTCTTGATGAGAATTCTTTTCGTGAAGCTTTAAGCACAGCAAAAATTCCAGTTCTGGTGCTTGACCAGAAGTGGCACAGGCTCTTTGCGATTTCAGGGAAGCCTGATGATGTGAAACAGCTTGAAGAGGAACTAAATGAACTTCTCGCCCGCCAGGGAAAACTGAATAATGAGCTCAAGGAATTAAAAAAAGTAAAAATGAGCCTTATGAGCAATATCGTTTCAAACATGGACGAAAAAAATAATAAGGTCATGGACGATAACAGCAGGCTGATTAATGAGACCAACGAAAAAATCGCCTCTGATGAGGATGAGCTATTAGACATTCCTAAACTTATAAAGGAAAAAGATAATGAGCTCATGATGGCTACTATGGTTTTCTGCTATGGAAAGCTCCGCTCAAATTCTGAAGAAATCAATGAAATTTCTGACTGGATTACAAATGTAAGAGTCGAGCTGAAGAAAAATATTATTAAAAAACAGAATCGTGAGATCAATAATAAAGAGATTTACTCCTATATGCACGATATTTTTGGAAAAAATGTAATGAATCTTTTTGATGTGGCCGACTCAGAAAATCTGATCAACAAAGTCGCAAATGATGAAAAGAAAAATAATGATAACTCTGGAAAAAGCGGTGTAAAGGAAATTTCTTCTGACAGCTCAAAGATTGATGAGCACAAGAAGAAAGAGGATTTCAAGGCTGATACGAAAAAGGGCTGATACAGTTTTTTTCTTGGATGCGTTAAGGGGATAATATGGGTTCATCAATGAATGTATTTGAACTTGAAAAAAACGATGTGAAGAAAATGCTTCCTGTTAGAAAGGCAGAGTCGAACAAAGGAACTTATGGGAAGACACTGATCATTGCCGGTCAGAAGGGGATGGCTGGTGCATGCTTTTTTGCCGGAAAGGCTGCATACCTTACCGGATGTGGGCTGGTACGTATCGTTACTGCAGAAGAGAATCGTGAGATTATCCAGATCAAGCTTCCGGAAGCGGTTATTCTTTCATCAGACAGTATTGCTCTTACGAAAGCAATAAATGATGCAGATTCAATTCTGATAGGACCTGGTATCGGTACAGGTGATGAAGCACTGGGACTCCTTCAGAAGGTATTTTATTATGCCAAGGTTCCGATTATCGTTGATGCGGATGGAATCAATATTCTGTCTAAGCATATGGAGCTTCTTTCTGAACTGAAAACAGATGTCGTCCTGACACCGCATCTTGGCGAAATGTCCAGGCTCATAAAAAAGCCAGTTTCTGACATAATTGGACATGAAATAGAAATTGCAAATCAGTTCACAGAAAGATATAATATTATTCTTGTGATGAAATCACATAAGACCTTGATTGCAAGGAACGGAAAAAATATCTTCAGAAACACTACCGGTGACTCATCCCTTTCCAAGGGTGGCACTGGTGACTGCCTCGCAGGACTTATTGCAGGCTTCACCGCCGAAAGCCACGATGCTTACACAGCGTCGCTCATTGGACCGTACATCCACGGTCTTGCAGGCACCCTCGCCGGACAGACCCTCACCCAGTATTCCGTCCTCGCAAGCGATGTACTTGATTTCATCCCAGTTGCAATGAAGGAAATTATTACTTGAGGACATTTTGATAAGCGTAGGAGCTTAATAGATAGATAAGAGCAATGGATAAGAACAGAATTTTTGCAAAAATAAATTTAGACAACCTGATTTTCAACATCGCTTCAATGAAGGCGAACCTCCCTGCCGGGACAAATATGCTTGCTGTCATAAAGACGAATGCATATGGTCATGGCGCAGTTCCGATTGCAAAGGTATTGAGCGAAAAAGGCCTCGTAAAAGGCTATGCAGTTGCGACGATCGACGAGGCGCTTGAGCTTCGGAATGCAGGCATAAAGGACATGATCCTTATCTTAGGCTATGTATTTCCAGAAAGCTATGAAGACTTAGTAAAGAATGATATCTGCCCTGCAGTCATTTCTATGGATCAGGCAAAAGAGCTTTCAGAAGTCGGTACAAGATTAAATCACGATGTCAAGTGCCACGTAAAGATTGATACAGGCATGGGTAGAATCGGCTACAGAGTCAACGAAGAATCTGCAGATGAGATTGCCGAGATTTTTAAGCTTCCTCATCTTGTGAGCGACGGTGTATTTACGCACTTTGCTAAATCAGATGAAAAAGATGTATCCTTTACAAAGATGCAGTTTGATAAGTTCCTACAGATGATAAAGATGCTTGAAGACAGAGGACTTCATTTTAATTATAAGCACTGCGATAATTCCGCTGGAATTCTGAGATTTCCTGAGGACTCTTTCAATATGGTCCGTGCCGGAATCACGCTCTATGGTCTCTGGCCTTCACATGATGTGGATCACAGCTTCCCGCTGAAGCCGGTATTATCTCTTTTTGCAAGAGTATGTTTTATCAAGGATATTCCTGCTGGTACATCTATTTCCTACGGCGGAACCTTTGTTTCAGACAGACCTATGAAGGTTGCCACTGTTCCTATTGGCTATGGAGATGGCTATGCCAGGACGCTTTCAAACAAAGCCTATGTTTTGATTCATGGCAAAAAAGCGCCTATTTTAGGCCGTGTATGTATGGATCAGACAATGGTTGATATTTCTGACATAGATGATGTCAAGGTTGGCGATCTTGTTACGCTTGTCGGTCGTGACGGCGATGAAGAAATTACTCTTGAGTATCTTGGTGATCTTTCAGGAAGATTTAATTATGAATTTGCGTGCCTGCTTGGAGACAGAATTCCTAGGCTATATTATCTCAACGGGACACTTGTGGACACGCTGGAATCTTTATAATAGAAAAATATTATTGTACATGAAAGGACAAGTATGGACGTACCCGCGCAACGATGGCTTATATTAATATTTTTACTTTCGTTAATTTTTGAATTCTTTTTCACTATATTTACTTCTGCATTTTCTGCTGCAAGCGACAGCGATCTTTCCGAATATAAAGAAAAAAGACCTGCATTTTACAAAAGAGGGCACTGGTACCAGCTTCATCCTTCCATCCTCATAAAAACATATACATTTCTGTCAGTTCTTATGACAGTTTTCGCAGCATATTCCTGCAGCAGTTTTTTTGTAAAAGTTTTTGAAAAAAATGACTATAAAGTGCTGTGGAGTATTGTATGCATCATTGCTTCGATGCTGATTTTTCTCTCGCTTTCTGTCTATGTTCCTTATTTTGTTGGTACGAGAAGGCATGAGAATCTGCTTTACTCCTTTTATCCGGTTTTCAGATTTTTTGAGATTATTTTCACTCCACTGATCTTTGTTTCGGATTTTATTGCCGGGATTTTTGCCAGAATTTTCCATGTAAATATCAAGGAAGAGTACAAGAATGTCACCGAGGAAGATGTCATTTCTCTGGTAAATAATGGCCAGGAAAAGGGCGTATTCCTTCAGAAAGAAGCAGAGATGATCCAGAACATCTTCGAATTTGACGACAAGGATGCGAAGGACATCATGGTCCATAGAAATGATATCTGTGCTCTGGACGGTGAGACAAAGTTAAGAGATGCAGTGAAGATTTTTAATGAGAATTCGTTTTCAAGAATGCCGGTTTATCTGGAGGATCTTGATAATATCATTGGCATCCTTCATATGCGTGAGGTTCTTTTGTATGGCTCCGATGAAAAATACTTAGATGAGAAAATCAGGGACATTGACGGAATTCTTCAGGACTGTGATTTTGTTCCTGAGACACACGGAATTAACACGATTTTCTCCCGCATGCAGAATAAGAAGCTGCACATGGTGATCGTCATCGATGAATATGGACAGACCTCCGGCCTTATTTCCATGGAGGACATTCTTGAGGAAATTGTTGGTAATATCGAGGATGAACATGATGATGAGAAGGATTCAATAAACAAGCTTTCAAGCGAGATTTATACGATGAGCGGTAAGACGCCGCTTTCTGAAGTTTCAGAGAGGTTTGGCATTGATTTCGGTGAGACGGACATCGAGACAATCAGTGGATACCTTATTATGAAGCATGATTCTATTCCTAAAGATCATTCTGCGTTCAATGTCGAAATTGGGGATTATATTTTCCATGTCAAGGATGTTGAAGGCGGTGTCATTACATCTATCAGCGTAAAGAAGAAGCTGGCAAAAGAGAATCTTGAAACACAACCTAAAGAATGATAGAATAAACAAGTTAGCAATGCGGCATAAATCAACTATTTTTTCTGCCGTAAATCAATAGAAAGAAGTTTATTAGAAATGTCAGGACATTCAAAATTCGCAAACATTAAGCACAAGAAAGAGAAGAATGACGCAGCCAAGGGCAAAGTTTTCACCATGATTGGCCGTGAAATTGCAGTAGCTGTCAAGGAAGGCGGCCCTGATGTAAACAACAATTCAAAGCTACGTGAGGTAGTTCTTAAGGCAAAGGCTGCAAACATGCCGAATGACACGATTGAGCGTGGTATTAAAAAGGCTGCAGGCGATGCAAATTCCGTAAATTATACTACAGTTACCTATGAAGGCTATGGTCCTGCAGGTACAGCCATTATCGTAAAGACGCTTACCGACAATAAGAACCGTACTGCTGCAAATGTTCGAAATGCGTTTACAAAGGGACATGGAAATGTCGGCACACCAGGCTGCGTTTCCTATATGTTCGATGAAAAGGGTCAGATTGTCGTTTCAAAAGAGGATTACGAGACGGATCCTGATGAATTTATGATGACTGCTCTTGATTTTGGAGCAGAGGATTTCCAGGAAGAGGATGAGGATTATATTATTATTACTGATCCTAATGATTTCCCGGCTGTCCGTGACAAATTTGAAGAGAATAAAATACCTATGGCTGATGCTTCAGTCACGATGATTCCGCAGAATTACGTCACACTTGATGACGCAACAGATATTGCCAACATTCAGAGGATTCTCGAATTTCTTGACGATGATGATGATGTTCAGGAGGTCTTCCACAATTGGGATGACTCAAATGTAGAAGAGTGATTATTTTCTAAAGAAAGGATTCTGACATGAAAAAGGTTCTCTTTGCCGCAAGTGAATGTGTACCGTTTGTAAAGACTGGCGGTCTTGCTGATGTAGTTGGTGCACTTCCAAAAGAATTCAACAAAGAATACTGGGACATCAGGGTGGTTCTTCCGAATTATACCTGCATACCTCCATACTTCCGTGACAAGTTCGAATATGTCACAAATTTCAATATGGCATGCGGTCCCTATATTGGCGAGAAATATGTCGGAATCATGAAATATGAATATGAGGGCATTACATATTATTTCATCGACAATCTTGAATATTTTGAATGCTTCTACCCATATTCAGACACAAGATACGACATGGAAAAGTTCACATTCTTTGACAAGGCTGTACTTTCCATGCTTCCTGTCATCGACTTCAAGCCGGATATTATTCACTGCCATGACTGGCAGACAGGACTCATTCCTGTATATCTGAAGAACGAATTCCAGGCAAATCCTTTCTTCTGGGGCATCAAGTCAATCATGACCATTCACAATCTTAAATTCCAGGGAATCTGGGATATTAAGACGCTTCAGGGACTTTCAGGACTTGATCCAAGCCTCTTTACACCGGACAAGCTTGAGTTCAATAAGGCCGGAAATATGCTTAAGGGCGGTCTTGTTTACGCTGATTATATTACTACAGTTTCTGAGTCCTACGCTCAGGAGATTCAGACCCCATATTATGGCGAGGGTCTTGACGGACTGCTTTCTTCAAGGCATTTCGACATGCAGGGAATTGTAAACGGCATTGATTATATTTCCTACGATCCGAATACGGACATGAGGCTTTACAAGAATTATAATGTCACGAATTTCCGCAAGCTGAAGAAAGTAAATAAAGAGCGTCTCCAGCAGGATATGGACCTCACAGTCGATACTGGCAAATACATGATTGGTCTTGTTTCAAGACTTACAGACCAGAAGGGACTTGACCTCATCAATTACTGCATCGAGGGCATTGTCGATGAGAATACCCAGCTTGTTGTCATCGGTACTGGCGAGGGCAGATATGAGAATATGTTCCGCCACTATGCATGGAAATATCCTGACAGGGTTTCTGCAAATATCTGTTATTCTGATGATCTTGCAAGAAAGCTCTATGGCGCAGCAGATGCATTCCTGATGCCTTCTCGCTTTGAACCATGTGGACTCACACAGATGATTTCGTTCAGATATGGTACAGTTCCGATCGTCCGTGAGACAGGCGGTCTGAAGGATACGGTCGAGCCTTACAATGAATATGAGCATACAGGTGACGGCTTCTCCTTCAAGAATTACAATGGTGATGAGCTTCTGAACATCGTAAACTACTCCAAGTTCGTATATTTCACGAAGAAGGCTGAGTGGAACAAGATGGTAGAGCGCGGCATGCAGAAGGACTTCTCCTGGAAGAATTCCCAGAATAAGTATGAGAACCTTTACAATTACCTGATTGGCGAGCAGTTCTGATATCAAATTAATTTATTATGTTTTTATTTGAGTCATATGAGTCGTTACGCATTCATATGACTTTTTTAAGATTATGGCAGCAAAGAAAAGAAGAAACACAAAGAAAAATGTAAGGCAGAGGGATGAAATAAAATTCGACGTCATCCTTCTGATTATTGTCGCACTGTCCCTGCTTCTTGTACTCGGTATTTTTAATATTGGCGGTGTAGTAATCAGTGCGGTTTCAAAGGTAAGCTTTGGCCTTTTTGGTGTAATCGCTTATCTGCTTCCTGCAATATTACTGCTTGGCACATTATTTATTTTTTCGAATCTGAATAATGAGCATCTTTCTACGAAAATTATTTCGATCTTATTTATTTTGTGGTTTATTTCCACACTTTCTGATCTGATTGTTACAGGCGGAGTGTCTTCTGATCCATTATATTCATTTTCTACAGCATATGAGACCCGTGCAGGAGGCGGTTTTTTTGGCGGTCTTCTTGCAATGATTTTTTATAAGGCATTTGGAATATATGGGGCCTTTATTGTCACAGTGATCTGTATGGTCATTGCCTTCATTGTTCTGACCGGACGTTCTTTTGTCCGTATGCTGCATGAGTATTCAGAAGATACAAATGAAGACCGTGCAAAGACAAAGGAAATGAGAGCCGAGGAGAGAAGGCGTCTTCACGAAGAAAGGCTGCACGACAGAGAGGAACAGAAACAGGCAGAGCTCATAGAGAGGGCTGAACGTCACAAAAGAGAACGTGAAGAGGCAAAGGCTGCTGAAGAACAGAGAAAGAAACTAGCTGAAGAGAAAAAGAAAAATGCAATGCAGAACCTTGATGGTAGGGGCGTTACGCCTGCCACAGATCTTGTCGCTTCAGCTGAAGAAGCTAAAAAAGAATCTGATGAAGTAAAGGAAATCATCAGGGTTTCTGCACCTTCAATGGATGGGATAAATAAAGCTTCTGATGCTTCTGAAGATGAGCTTTCAGCTGATAATCTTACTGAACATAAGGTTTCCAAAGTCAGAGTAAATCCAGTTTCTGATGAAAATCAGCCGGTTTCTGTTTCTGAAATACCACCTGCTGAGAAAAATGATGAGGAAATAATAAAAGAATCTACTGACTCAAAGATAGATGATGAAGATGACTGGGTACCTTTACGTTCCAGAAAATCCACTACAAAAAGTAATAATATTGGTGAGAATCCTGAAGATGTATTGAGGCCAGCTGCCAAAGTCAGAGAAAAAGAGCAAAGGAGTGCAAAAACGGCTTCAATTTCTAAGCTTTTGAAATCTTCAAATGAAAAGTATATTTTTCCTACAATCGAGTTACTAAAGACTTATTCTGCTCAAAAAGGCTCAACTGCACAGAACCTTACTGAGATGAAGAACAGGCTTCAGCGTACCCTTACTGAATTTGGTGTAGATGCGGAAGTCACTGATTATATGCAGGGACCTGCCGTCACAAGATTTGAAATAAAGCCAAATGCAGGCGTTAAGGTTTCTAAAATCATCAATCTTTCAGATGATATAAAGCTGAACCTTGCTGTACCTGACATTCGAATAGAAGCGCCAATTCCTGGAAAGGCGGCTGTTGGTATTGAAGTTCCTAATAAAGAAGCTTCAATGGTTACTTTCAGGGAACTGATGGAATCTTCTGCATTTCGTAACAGTAAATCAAAGATTGCATTTGCTGCAGGAAAGGATATCGCTGGCAATATTATTATTTCTGATATTGCAAAGATGCCGCATGTACTTATTGCTGGTGCTACCGGTTCAGGTAAGTCTGTCTGCATTAATACCATTATCATGAGTATTCTTTATAAGGCAACCCCAGATGAAGTTAAATTCATCATGATCGACCCAAAGATTGTTGAGCTTTCTGTATATAATGGCATACCACACCTATTAGTTCCTGTTGTGACTGATCCAAAGAAGGCTGCCGGTGCACTTCAATGGGCTGTAAATGAGATGACAAAGAGGTACGAGCGATTTGCAAATGCCGGCGTCCGTGACATGAAGTCATTTAATGAAAAGGTTGCCCATGGCGAAATAATGGAGCCAAATGAAGCTGGTGAAATCGTTCCGACTGAGAAGAAGATGCCTCAGATTATTGTTATCGTAGACGAGCTTGCTGATCTCATGATGGTTGCATCAAAAGAGGTTGAGTCATCGATCTGTCGTCTGGCACAGCTGGCACGTGCGGCGGGAATACATCTTGTCATAGCAACACAGAGACCTTCTGTAAACGTTATTACTGGACTTATTAAGGCTAACATGCCATCCCGTATTGCATTTGCCGTAACAAGTGGTGTAGATTCAAGAACAATTTTAGATATGAATGGTGCTGAAAAGCTTTTAGGGCATGGTGACATGCTATATTTCCCTCAAGGTTTGGCAAAGCCTATAAGGGTTCAGGGAACTTTTGTAGATGATTCCGAAGTGTCTAAGGTTGTCAAATTCATAAAAGATAATAATGTGGATGAAGAGACAAAGAATGAAAGCGAAACCATTTCAAAAGAAATAGAAAATCATGCAAATAATGTTATGACTACAAGCTCTGGAAATGGCGGAAACACTTCCAATGGCTCTGAAGGTGGAGGCAGTGATGCACCTGATGACGGCAGGGATTATTATTTTGCAGATGCCGGTAGGCTGATTACTGACAAGCAGAAGGCTTCCATCGGAATGCTGCAGAGATATTTAAAGATTGGCTTTAACCGTGCGGCCAGAATAATGGATGAGCTTGGCGAAGCCGGAGTAGTTGGTCCTGAAGACGGTACGAAGCCGAGGCGTGTACTTATGAAGAAGGAAGATTTTGAAAATTATCTTACTTCAGGTAGTTCAGATGCTTCTAATGCTGATGAAGATGATGAATAAGAAATAATGCTTTCTGCTTATTAATTTTGGTGGATAAATGCATTGGAAACGATTGCATAGATTTGCGTTTTCATTTTACATACAGTTATTATTTTGATAAAATACATACATTGCGTTTTGACTTGATAGAAGGAGAAGTGCTATGAAAAGTGATATTGAAATTGCACAGAGTGTTACACCGTTAAAGATTACTGAAGTTGCTGAAAAAATAGGTCTTTCAGAGGATGATCTCGAACTTTATGGAAAATATAAGGCAAAGATTTCTGACGAAGCACTGAAAAAACTTGAAGACAAGCCTGATGGAAAGTTAGTCCTTGTCACCGCGATCAATCCAACTCCTGCTGGAGAGGGAAAGACCACGACTTCAATTGGTCTTGCAGAAGCTTTTGGCAAGCTTGGAAAGAAGGCCTGCCTCGCACTTCGTGAGCCTTCACTTGGACCGTGCTTCGGAATAAAGGGCGGCGCTGCAGGCGGTGGTTATGCGCAGGTTATTCCTATGGAGGACTTAAACCTTCATTTTACCGGCGATTTTCACGCCATTACCTCTGCAAATAATCTATTATGCGCCATGCTGGACAATTCCATCCAGCACGGAAATCCGCTTAGAATAGATACGAGACAGATCGTATTCAAGCGCTGCATGGATATGAATGACCGTGTCCTTCGAAATATTGTCGTCGGCCTTGGTGCAAAGGGTGACGGCTTCGTAAGAGAGGATCATTTCTGCATTACGGTTGCATCAGAAATCATGGCTATTTTCTGCCTTGCTACTGATATGAAGGATCTGAAAGACAGGCTTTCAAAGATTATTGTTGCATATGACCTTGATGGAAAGCCAGTTACAGCAAAGGACTTAAAGGCAGTCGGTGCTATGGCGGCACTTCTCAAGGACGCCATAAAGCCAAACATGATCCAGACGCTTGAGGGAAATCCGGCCATTGTCCATGGCGGACCTTTCGCAAATATTGCACATGGCTGCAACTCGGTAAAGGCTACAAAGGCTGCTCTGAAGCTTGGCGATATTGCTATTACGGAGGCAGGCTTCGGTGCTGATCTTGGCGCAGAGAAATTCATGGACATTAAGTGCCGCAAGGCAGGCATTGCTCCTGACTGTGCTGTCATTGTAGCAACTATCCGTGCACTTAAATATAATGGCGGCGTTCCAAAAGATGAGCTTTCCGAGGAAAATCTCGACGCACTGAAGAAGGGCATAGTGAACCTTGAAAAGCATATCGAAAATATTAAGAAATATGGTGTTCCGATTGTCGTTACCTTAAACAGATTCCTTACTGATACGGATGCTGAAATCAAGTTTGTAGAGGACTTCTGCCGTGAAAGAGACTGCGACTTTGCACTTTCTGAAGTATGGGCAAAGGGCGGTGAAGGCGGAATTGATCTTGCCAAGGAAGTTCTTCATACGCTTGAGACGAAGAAGTCTGATTTCCATGTTCTCTATCCGGATGAGCTTTCTATCAAGGAAAAGATTGAGACGATTGCAAAAGAAATCTATGGCGCTTCGAAGGTAAATTACAGCCCGGCTGCAGAGCGTGAGATTAAGCGCTGCACAGACATGGGACTTGCAAATCTTCCTGTCTGCATGGCAAAGACACAGTATTCGCTTTCTGATGATCCGAAGAAGCTTGGAAGACCGACGGACTTCGAAATCACGGTTCGTGAAATCTATCCATCTGCTGGCGCAGGCTTCATCGTTGCAACACTCGGAAGCATCATGACAATGCCGGGGCTTCCAAAAGAACCGGCTGCGTTCAATATTGATGTAGATGACGACGGACGCATCACAGGACTGTTCTAATTTTTGCAGTAATACTCACGTCGCGAGGGAGCGAGGATTTTTGAGTACTTTTTCGACGTGAGTATGAGGGATAAATAAATGACAATAATTGATGGTAAGAAAACTTCACAGGATATTAAGGACGAGGTCAGGGATGAAGTTGCGAAGCTGAAGAAGGGCGGTGTAGAGCCGATGCTGGCTGTGATTTTAGTTGGTGAAAATCCGGCTTCGCAGGTCTATGTCAGGAATAAAAAGAGAGCATGTGAGTATACTGGAATCAGGTCATTATCCTATGAGCTACCTGAGAACACGACAGAAGAAGAGCTCTTGAAGCTGATTGATGAGCTGAATAATAGGAGCGACTGCGACGGGATTCTGGTGCAGCTTCCACTTCCGAAACATATTGATGAGAAGAAGATTACGAATGCCATTTCTCCGAAAAAGGATGTCGATGGCTTTCATCCTGTAAATGTAGGAAATATGCTGATTGGGGATGAGTGCTTCTTACCATGCACACCTCATGGCATCATTGAGCTGCTGCATAGATATGGAGTCGTACTCGACGGAAAGAAGGCGGTTGTTGTAGGCCGCTCGAACATCGTCGGCAAGCCGATGGCTATGCTTCTTCTCCGTGAGAATGCAACAGTCACAATCTGCCACTCACATACTTCTGATCTCAAAAAAGAATGCACAGAGGCAGATATCCTCATCGCCGCCATCGGCAAGCCTAAATTCTTCACTCCTGAATATATCAAGAATGGTGCTGCCGTCATCGATGTCGGTATGGATCGTGACGAGAACGGAAAACTTTGCGGCGATGTCGATTTCGAAGCCGTCAAGGATAAGTGCTCCTTCATCACACCCGTCCCAGGCGGTGTCGGCCCGATGACCATTGCGATGCTCATGCAGAATACACTGATTTCGTCATCACATAGAATGAGATAGGTTACATACTGCAATTTATATCATACTCGAGCGGAGCAAAAAAATGATGCATCTGCAAAACCATGACTCGGACGTCGAGTCATGAGCGAGAGCGGGTTTTCAGATGTTCATTTTTTTGCGACGTGAGTAATACATATATATTATTTTATGAAGTGTAAATATTGTGGAAACGAAATAGCAGACGGCAAGGTCTACTGCGACAAGTGCGGCAAGCCTGTGCAAATGGTACCTGATTATAATGCCCTCGAGGAAGATATTCTCCCGGGCATTGTTTCTGATGAAAAAAATACCACTTCAGACAACGATTCCACTGTTACGGAATCTGAAAAAGATAATAAAGAGAAAGAAGATACGCCTGGCGATCATGCCATTCTTCAAAAATCCAAGTCTTTTTTTAAAACTGTAGTCACAAAAAAAAGAATCATAATATTAGTCATCGTATTAATTGCTGTTTCCTCTATTCTGATCTATTATTTTTCACCATCGAACCAGATTTCACTTGGCAAAGAAAAATTTAAAAATAGTGATTATGCCGGCGCCTTGTCTTATTTTCTTGTGGCTTCAAATATTGATAATTCAGCATCCTTATATTCAGATATCGGTACATGTTATTACAGGCTAAAAGATTATGATAATGCAAAGAAATACTATGAATCTTCCCTGAAAAAAGATAATAAAGAATATGATGCATTTATCGGGCTTGTCAATATGGCAAAGGATGAGCCGGATTATTCTGAACTTGAACAATTAAATGCATCCGCAGTGACTGATGAACAGAAGAAAATAATTTCAAAATACATTGTTCCCGTTCCTGAGTTTTCAAAAGAAGGCGGAAATTATGATGATGATATCGAACTCGTCCTTTCGAATTCTGAAAATTTAGATATTTATTATACATTGGATGGAAGTACTCCCGACAAAACCAATGGTACATTATATCGAGACCCAATCTCAATTACAGATGGTAAAACAGTTGTTACGGCCAGATGTATCAATCGGGATGGCTTTTTTGGAGATGTAGTCTCGAATGAATATTCCATATCCTATGAGACACCTGATATGCCAGTAGTGAATCCTGATGGCGGGACTTTTACTGTGCCGACTCAGATTACGATTACCTGCAATCAGAAGAATGCCGTCATATATTATGCTTGGGATGAGAGCGAGCCCTCTGTAAATTCTACAAAATATACAGGTCCTATAGATGTTCCGGAAGGGCAGCATATTTTATCAGCGGTTGCAATTACAAAGAATAAGCTTTCAAGTGCTATTTACAGAGGCAGCTTTTCTTATATGCCTTCACCTGATGCGGTTATTCCTGAGACGCCGGCAGACACTGCCACGCAGGATCAGGCAGCAGATTCTACAGGTGAAGCCCAGTAAGAAATTATTTTGTATTAATGTAAAGTCATGAAATGAAATACTAGTATTTGTTAGTTTGAAGTGTTAGAATACAAAATGTTGGATTTGTGAGGGTGCTTGTTACAGGATAGTCCAACAGAATTTAGAAGTAGGAGATTGTATACGGAAGCACAGATTAGCCTGCCTGCAGAGGAACTTGGAAATATTTTTGGAGAATTTGATAAAAACATAAAGCTCATAGAAAAGGAGCTTCATGTGACGATCATTTCCCGTGAAGACAAGATCAAGATCATAGGTGAAGAGGGACCGGTAAATAAAACCGTTTTTATTCTTCAGGAACTTTCAAAACAATCCCAAAATGGTGATGTGATTGACGAACAGAATGTAAGCTATCTTCTTTCACTAAAAAAAGATTCTGACAAGAAGGCGATAGAAAAGCTTGATTCTGACATTATCTGCCATACAGTCACAGGAAAGCCTGTGAAGCCGAAGACATTGGGGCAGAAGGAGTATGTAGATTCTATTCGAAAGAATATGATTACCTTTGGAATCGGTCCTGCAGGAACTGGAAAGACTTATCTTGCTATGGCAATGGCTGTCAGTGCATTTGCAAGGGGAGATGTTTCAAGAATTATCCTTACCCGTCCGGCGATTGAAGCCGGTGAGAAATTGGGCTTCCTTCCAGGAGATCTCCAGAGCAAAATCGATCCTTACCTGAGACCACTTTATGATGCCTTGTATGAGATCATGGGGCAGGAGAATTTTTTCAGGAATTCTGAAAAAGGTCTTATTGAGGTTGCTCCGCTTGCTTATATGAGAGGACGGACGCTTGATGGTGCTTTTATTATTCTTGATGAGGCACAGAATACGACGCCTTCCCAGATGAAGATGTTTCTCACGAGAATAGGTTTTGGTTCAAAGATCATTGTGACAGGAGACCTTACCCAGAAGGATCTTCCAGCTGATACTGTTTCAGGTCTGGAGCTTGCCAGACGGGTGATTTCAGATATTGATGGCATTTCATTCATTAATCTCACTGGTGCCGATGTCGTAAGGCATCCATTAGTCCAGAAAATTGTGAATGCATACGAAGAATATGAAAGCAAGGCAAGAGAAAGGAAAAGAAAATAATCTAGAAAATAGTATTGAAAAGCCTGGAGAAAAATATATTTCTGTCAGAAGAATAGCATATCTGATTTTGATT
The DNA here is from genome assembly GCA_900317755.1 of uncultured Lachnospiraceae bacterium. GTDB lineage: Bacteria > Bacillota > Clostridia > Lachnospirales > Lachnospiraceae > RUG306. The sequence continues at coordinate 18,552 of ONHZ01000037.1, read as the reverse complement.
GCATTATTTACTATTGCAGCCGTATTTGCATTATCTTTTATTAAAGGCGTGCTTCCAGATACAGCTATTTTAACGAGTATTCTGTCAATGATGTTCCTGCTTATTTTCTTTCTGGAGCTTCGGACATACCGACTGTCAGGAAGGCTTTCTTATGAAAGCACTAGTTACAGAAATATTTTTATTTCAATAGTTTTTTCTCTGGCCATCATATTTGCTGGCGCATTTTTGCCCGAATATTTTTTCCCAGCTGCAATTGTTGCAATAATACTTACAGCTTTTATGGACATGAGGCTTTCACTACCAGCCGGGATATTTTTAATTATTATATTTTCTGTAATATTAGGGAGCAGTATTTATGTTGTAAGCAATGCCATCATTATTTTTCTTGCAGCAGCACTTTTGACAGACAATAGAAAAGAAAACGGATTTTCATATTTATCTCTGATTACCCTTTTTCTGATTCAGTTTATTTTGCCGCAGATTTTTTATTATTTTTCCCATGCTTCGTATGAGAAAGAAAATCTGCTGATTGGTGCTTTGGAAGCGGCTGCAGACTGCATCATTTATTATTTTGTTTTTCCGCACTTCCAGAAAAGTGTTTCGGAAGAAGAAAAAAATACATTTGATTCGATCCTTGATAATGATTACTCTCTTGTACAGGATATGAAGCATTATTCGATGAGAGAGTATGAGCATGCGAGGCGTGTTGAGAAGGCTGCCCGTGAATCTGCAAAGCTGATTGGACTAGATGAAAATACCATAGCAGCTGCAGGCTTTTACTACAGGCTTGGTAAAATTTATGGTGAGCCGGAACGTGAAAATGCGGTGAAAGCAGCAGTGAACCATTGCTTTCCAAATGATGTGACAGCGATTATTTCAAAATATGGTTTGAAGGATTACATTCCTGAAACAAAGGAAGAAGCAGTCGTTGACATTTCAAATGAGGTAGTCACAAGACTTGAGATTTTAGACAGCGAGAAAAAAGATACTTTTTCCAGTGGATGGAATCAGAGCATGGTGATCATTCAGCTTCTTAATGAGCTTTCAGCAAAGGGCTACTATGATGAATCGACGCTCAGCATCAATCAGTTCTTAAGAATCAGGGATCATCTTGCTGAATGTGACCTTATGAATATTGAGTAGGTTATGAATATTATTTTTTCTGAAGAAGTAAATATAGATTTTTCATTCGACTATAAGAAAATTTGTGAGGACACAGTTAAGGCCGCTCTGGATACGCTGAAATTTCCCTATGAATGTGAGATTTCTGTCACAATTACTGATGACAAGGGAATTCAGGAGATGAATAAAGAATTCAGGGACATTGACGCGCCTACAGATGTTCTTTCGTTTCCACTGATCCAGTTTGATATTAATATCCCTTATGATGAACTCATGGTGAATTCAGATGATGTAAATCCTGACACTGATGAGATCATGCTGGGAGATATTGTGTTAAATATTGACAGAATAAAGAAACAGGCAGAGGAATATGGACATTCCGTTGAAAGAGAATATTCTTTTTTGATTTGTCATTCTATGCTTCATTTACTGGGCTACGACCATATTGAAGACAGTGACAGATTGATTATGGAGGATAGACAAAGAGAGGTTATGGAAAGGTTAGGTATTAAAAGATGAGTGGGAAAAATTCAACGAGTCAGGACAGAAAAACAAAGCTTATTATCCTGATTGTCATCGTAGCAGCACTAGTCGTAGCGCTGGGACTTATTATTTATTTTGGTACAAAGAATAAAAATAAGACCGATGAGACAAGCTCTACAACAGAACCAGATTCATCAATCTATGATGATCTGAATGTCAGCAGTGGAGCAGTGGATAATACAAATGAGGATGTCTACAATGTTGATTCAAATACATTAAGCATTCTGACAGGTCTTCCTATTGACGAGTCAAAGGCAAATAAGCGTCCTTTATCATGTATGATTGAGAATACGAAGGCATGTCTTCCACAGTATGGTCTGAACCAGGCGGGTATCGTTTATGAATGTCCTGCAGAAGGTGGTATTACAAGACTGATGGCTATATTCGACAATTATGACAATATGGATAGAATTGGTAATGTTCGTTCCTGCCGTCCTTATTATGCATATATTTCTGCTGAATATGATGCAATCTATGTTCACTATGGACAGAATCTTGTTGCAGAACAATTATTAAAGACTGGCATCGTTGATGACTTAAATGGTCTTGACGGCTCTGTTGGTACGACAGTATTCTACAGATCTTCAGATAAGAAGGCACCGCATAATGCATATGCTTCTACTGATGGAATCAATGCAGGTATCGAAAAGAAAGGCTACAGTACAGATCTTCCAGCAGGATATGAGCAGCACTTCAAGTTCTATGGCCCTACAGAGGACAATGCCATAGCAAATGGTTCTCCATGTGAGGCATTATCACTGTATTTCCCGAACAATAAGCCATATTTCATTTATGACAAGGATTCAAAGACTTATAAGAGATACCAGTTTGGCGCTGCACAGAAGGATGCTATCGATGGCAACCAGTGTGAAGCCAAGAATATTATCATTGAGTATGTACCTTCACAGATTTATGCAGGTACAGATTATCTGAATATTACATTAAACGGCTCTGGCAAGGGTAAATTTATCACAGATGGTACCATTACTGATGTCACATGGACAAAGAGTTCTGACAGTGGTGTGACAAGATTCTACTATGCGGATGGAACTGAAATTACACTGAATCCTGGCAAGACATGGTTTGAGCTCTGCGAGAATTCTGGTGAAGATAAGAACACATTCTATGAGACTGCAGACCAGATGAACAATTAAGGAAGTTACCCGAAAATGCAAAAAACCAATGCAGTAAAAAAGAGCGACACAAGCTTTATATTACAGGGCTCAATACTTGCTGTGGCATCAATCATCAGCAGGATAATAGGATTAATATACCGTATTCCACTTACCCATATCATTGGGAAGACTGGAAATGATTATTATGGAACCGCTTATGAAATATATAATATTATTCTTATTATATCTTCATACAGCCTTCCGCTTGCTGTTTCAAAAATAGTAGCTGCTAGAATGGCTCAGGGCGAATTGAAAAATGTTATGCGTGTTTTCAAGGGCGCCCTGATGTTTGCAGCACTTACTGGCTCAATTGCCATGTGCATCGTATGGTTTTTTGCAGATTTCTTTACGGGTACTTTGCTAAAAACGCCGTATTCTGTTCTTGCACTGAGGGTCTTGGCACCGGTTTTATTGATCGTAGCAATTGCCGGTGTATTCAGGGGATTTTTTCAGGGACTGAATACCATGACACCGACTGCGATTTCGCAGATTGCAGAGCAGATCACAAATGCGATAATAAGTATCGTCGCTGCCTATTCGCTTTTTGATTATGGTAAGCGTGCGGGTAAGATATTAAATGATGAGCATTTAGGTCCTGCCTATGGTGCTGCAGGAGGTACGCTTGGTACTGGATGCGGTGCGCTTATTGCCCTTATATTTCTGGTTATTGTATTTCTTATTTTCTATTCGAAATTCAGGGCACAGGTAGAGGGAGACCATTACAGGAATTATGAAAAATATGGAAGTATCATGAAGGTACTTTTCTTTACGATAGTTCCTGTACTGTTATCAACTACCATTTACAATATCAGTTCGATCATTGATCAGACAATCTTCAAAAATATTGTCACTGCCCAGGGCTATGGCGCAAAGATCATTTCTGAATGGTGGGGTGTTTATACAGGTCAGTTCAAGGTCCTTATCAATGTACCTATTTCAATAGCATCCGCTATGGCTTCATCGGTAGTGCCTACCCTTACGACTTCCTATCATGAAGGAAATATGAAGAAAGTCAAGAGGCAGATCAATCAGGCAACAAGATTCATCATGCTTGTCGCATTTCCATGTACGGTGGGACTCATTGTACTTGCGGGACCAATTATGATGATGCTTTTTGCAGATCCAGATCCGGTATCCCAGAAAATGATGCAGGTTGGTGGCATTTCTGTACTTTTCTTCTCTTTATCGACTCTTTCAAATGGACTGCTGCAGGGCATTGACAAACTAAGAATACCTGTAAGAAATGCAGCTATTGCGCTTGTTGCCCAGGCACTTTTCCTTGTGGTACTGCTTTTTGGTTTTAAGCTGAATATCTATGCAGTAATCGTTGCAAATGCTTTTTATGCGCTGTTAATGTGCATATTAAATGGAATTGCAATTCATAAATACAGTCATGTACATGAAAATATTATGAGAATATATATTGTTCCAGGCGCATGTTCCGTTGTAATGGGAATCTTTGTATATCTGATCTATTTTGTATTTCATGCTTTTACAAAGTCAAATCTGGTTTCTACCATTATTGCAATCCTGTTTGGAATGGTTTTTTATTTCTTTATTATGATTTTCATGCATGGAATCAATGAAAAGGATATAGAAAAGCTTCCTAAAGGACATAAAATCGTTCTCTGGTTAAAGAGCATACATGTATTATAAATATGGCGTCTACTAAGAATAAAAAATACGACTGCATAATAATAGGAGCCGGGGCATCAGGTCTGATGGCAGCTTATGAAGCTGTGAGACCTAAGCACCCGGTTCTTGTGATAGAAAGAAATGACAGGGCTGGGAAAAAACTGTCGGTGACAGGAAATGGGAAATGTAATTTTACGAATGAATTACTAACCGCTAGCTTTTTTCATTCTGAAGATACTGATTTGCTGATAGATCTTGAGTCAATTGAAGAAAGAAAAACACTCCTGGAATTTACGAATAATATCAATACTGTAATTAATAAATTTTCAAAAAAAGATATTATTTCTTTTTTTGAATCGATTGGAATTCCAGCATTTTTAAGAAATGGCTATTATTATCCTTACAGCGGTGATGCCAAAGCCTTCAGGGACTTATTCTTTGAAGCTGTTAAGGAAAAAGGCGCTGAGTTTCGATTCTCTGAGAGAGTAGTTTCTATTGCAAAAAGAGACAGCGTTTTTGAAGTTCGTACAGAGAATGATGATTATTTTTCAGATTCAGTGATTATTTCTACAGGCGGGCTCTCTTATCCAAAGACAGGCTCGACAGGGGACGCTTATTCCTTTGCCAAGGCCTTTGGCATTTCAGAATCGCCACGGTATCCTGCACTGGTTCCACTTCAGACAGGAAAGGATTATTCTGCTCAAGTGGATGGTGTAAGATGCCATGCCGCTGCAAGTCTCTGCCTTGATGGAAAGATTCTATACTCTGAAATAGGAGAGATTCAGTTTAATAAGGACAATGTCTCAGGACTTCCTGTGCTGTCATTTTCAGGAACTGCGAATAAACTCATGGCTAAGGGGAAAAAGCCTTATATGGTATTTGACCTGTTTCCTGAATCAACTGAAGAAAATTTGTTGAATGATGTTTCACTGTATTTGAAAAAATGCGGAAAGGATAGGCTCATAGGCCAGGCGCTTACCGGGTATCTGCCATATAAGCTAGTGCCGTTTGTACTTGAACGAGCTGGAATAAATGTAAAGATGAAGGCATCATCACTTAGTAATTCTGAGCTGATGAAAGTTGTTACCTGTGCGAAAAATCTTCGAATTTCGATTACAGGTTCTCTTGGCTATGATCGAGCACAGACTACGACTGGCGGTGTACGGCTTTCAGAAATTGATCTTGAAAGTATGGAGGTAAAGAAGGTGCCCGGACTTTATTTTACAGGCGAGGCACTTGACGTGGATGGCATCTGTGGAGGCTATAATCTTTCCTGGGCGTTTGTGACAGGGCATATTGCGGGGAGTGCGGTGACAATATGTTAAAAATCAGCGGAATAAAAATAAAACCTGAAGAAATTACAGATGAAAAAGAGGCTATTAGTAAAGCAGTCTCAGCATTCTTTCGTGTGCCTGAAAAAGATTTTTCATTAGAAGGTATACTGAAAAAATCTCTTGATGCAAGAAAGAAACCTGAGCTTTTTGTAAATTTTTCTATTGCGATAAAGGCGGAAAACGAGAATATCTTCTTTAAGAATAATCATGGAAGTACTGTTCATATTGATAAATATAAGCCGAATCCTTATATTCCGCCAAGGACAGAGAAGCTGCTTTCTGAAAAGCGGCCGATTGTCATAGGATCCGGTCCTGCAGGTCTTTTTGCTGCATATATTCTGGCACTTTCAGGACTTAAGCCAATCATATTTGAGCGCGGCGCATCAATCGAGAAAAGGACAGAGGAGACAGAAAAATTCTTTAAGACCAATGTACTGAACGAGCGTACAAACGTCTGCTTTGGTGAAGGTGGTGCGGGAACCTTTTCTGATGGGAAGCTGAATACCGGCTCGAAAGATCGTGATGGCAAGCAGCATTTTGTTCTGAACACTTTTTATAAATTTGGGGCCAGAGAAAATATTCTTTATGATGCAAAGCCGCATATTGGTACGGACGAGCTTCGTAAAGTAATTTCAAATATGCGGGATGGCATCATTTCGCTTGGCGGGGAATTCTTTTTTGAGACGAAGGTTGAGAAGATACTATTTGAAAAGGCTTCTGTGCCTGAATATTCAAAGAAGGCTGTCGGTGTCGAGACTGAGGGCGGAGAAAAATATTATTCTGACCATATTGTTCTAGCCATAGGGCATTCTGCAAGAGATACGATTTCAGGACTCATGGAGGATGGCATAAACATCACTGCAAAGCCTTTTGCAGTAGGACTTCGCGTAGAGCATCCACAGGACTTTATTGATTTCAGCCAGTATGGAAAGCACCGGGGAGATATCCTGCCTGCTGCTGACTATAAGCTTACCTATACAGCTGCAAATGGCAGGGGTGTATATTCCTTCTGCATGTGCCCGGGCGGCTATGTTGTAAATTCTTCTGCAGAAAATGGAAGACTTACAGTAAACGGAATGAGCTACAATGCCAGAGACTCGAAGAATGCGAACTCTGCAATCATTGTTTCAGTTGGAGAAAGGGATTTTGGTGCTGATGCGAAGAAGGCGATGGCTTTTCAGGACCATCTTGAGAAAAAAGCCTATGATCTCGGCGGCGGTAATATCCCGCAGCAGCTTTTCCGGGATTTTGTAAAGAAGCGCGACTCGAAGGAATATGGCTCCTTTGAAAGTGTGACAAAGGGTGCAGTCCGCTTCTCCCGCCTCGATACGCTGTTCCCGACAGAAATCTATGAGACCTTTATTGAAGGCATGCGATACTTTGATAAAAGAATCAGAGGCTTCGGCGACGGAGATACTATCCTTTCCGGTGTCGAATCACGGACTTCTTCACCTGTACGAATTGTCCGTGATGATGCTACTTACTTTGCTGAAGGTATACAAGGATTATATCCTGCAGGTGAAGGAGCAGGATATGCCGGCGGCATCATGTCCTCCGCAGTCGACGGGATCAGAGTGGCTGAACATATTATTACAGGATGAGTAACTGTAATTTAATGCATACTCGAGCGCGAGCACGGCAATGCTGTCTCAAAGCGAGTCTTGATTTTACTCGTTGCTTAACGAATTCGAGCCGATAGGCGATGAATGAGTTTATGCAACGTAAGCAAAAATCACGAAGCCGCGAGGCGTCTCGCGTGAGAAAGCATTGTCCGTGCGGGAGCGAGTATACAGTATTTATTTAAGAATAGGAATTACGATGGATGAAATTTCGCCGATGATGCGGCAATATTTGGAAACGAAGAAGGATTATCCGGATACTTTATTATTTTACAGGATCGGTGACTTCTACGAGATGTTCTACGACGACGCCCTGACGGCTTCGAAAGAGCTCGAACTTACGCTTACGAAGAAGGCAAATGGTACAGAAGAGAAGGCGCCGATGTGCGGCGTTCCGCATCATGCTGTTGATACCTATGTGAACAGGCTCATTAAGAAAGGCTATAAGGTCGCAATATGCGAGCAGGTCGAGGACCCGAAACTGGCAAAGGGTCTTGTCAAAAGAGATGTCATCAGGATTGTGACGCCTGGTACGAATATCGATTTTGCCGGATTGGACGAGACCAGAAATAATTACATTATGTCCATCGTGCAGGATGGACCATCCCTTGGTATTGCACTTTCAGATATCACGACAGGCGAATTTTCTGTAACAGGTACAAATAATGTAAACGAATTCATTAATCTGATTGACCGCTTAAGCCCAGCCGAAATCATTGCAAATAAGCCATTTTTCTCGGGCCGATTTTTCAATAAGGCCTTTTTTGACAGGGCAGGAATCCATCCTTCAGAAATCGACAAGAGCTATTTTGACATAGATGAAACTGTAAATGCTGTAAAGAAACAGTTCAAGGTCGAGTCTGCTGAGAGCCTTGGTCTCTCTGACAGGGATGTTTCAATCAGGGCTGCAGGTGCGCTGCTTCTCTATCTCTATGATACGCAGAAAATTGAGATGCCGGAAATCAGGCATCTTAACATCCTGCATGACGGCGACTATATGATTCTTGACCTTGCCACAAGGCGGAATCTCGAGCTAACCGAAACGATGCGGGATAAGGATAAGAGGGGTTCTCTGCTTTGGGTGCTTGATGAGACAAAGACTGCTGCAGGTGCCAGACGTCTTAGAAACTGGGTAATCCGTCCACTTCTTAAGAAAGAAGATATTGAAGAACGTCTTGACAGCGTAGAAGAGTTTTATTCGAATATCATACTCCGAGAGAATCTGCGTGACGAGCTTTCGGGTGTTTATGATCTTGAGAGGCTGTTAACGAGAATTTCTTATAGAACTGCCTCTCCAAAGGACTTGATCGCATTCAAAAATTCGATTTCTACATTACCTGTAATCATCTCTGCACTTTCAGAAGTAAAGAGCGTGTTGAATCAGAAAATTTTTGCAGAGCTTGATCCTTTACGCGACATTTACGACCTTCTTGACAGGGCGATCATTGACGATCCTCCATTTTCGACTCATGAGGGCGGCATCATTAAGACTGGTTACGATGTTTCTGTTGATGAGCTTCGTGAAGCGGAGACAAACGGCAAGACCTGGCTTTCTGAGCTCGAGGCAAAGGAGAGAGAGAAGACTGACATTAAGAATCTGAAAATAAAATATAATAAGGTTTTCGGGTATTATCTTGAAGTTTCGAATTCTTTCAAGGACAAGGTGCCAGATTATTTCATCAGAAAGCAGACCCTTGTAAATGCAGAGAGGTTTTATACTCCTGAACTGAAGGAGCTTGAGAATAAAATCCTTGGTTCTTCTGAAAAGCTTATTTCAGTTGAAAAAGATATTTTCAATGATGTACTTTCAAAGATTATAAATGAGGCGGAGAGAATTCAGAAGACGGCTCAGGCACTTTCCATTCTTGATGCACTGCTTTCGCTTGCCCACATTGCTGAGAAAAATCATTTCGTGCGGCCAGTAATCAATACGGATGGCATCATTGACATAAAGGAAGGACGCCATCCGGTCATTGAGAAAATGCGCCCGAATGAGCCTTTTATTTCAAACGACACATACTTAGACGGAGACATGCACAGGATTTCGATTATCACAGGTCCTAACATGGCAGGAAAATCCACCTACATGAGGCAGACTGCGCTTATTGTCCTGATGGCGCAGCTAGGCTCTTTTGTTCCTGCTGCAAGCGCAAATATCGGTATTGTTGACCGCGTCTTTACACGTGTCGGTGCTTCAGATGATCTCTCGAGCGGCCAGTCAACATTCATGGTCGAGATGAATGAGGTTTCAAACATTCTTAAAAATGCGACAAAGGATTCACTTCTGATTTTGGATGAAATCGGCCGTGGAACTTCGACCTACGACGGACTTTCAATTGCCTGGGCAGTCGTAGAGTACATTGAAAAGCATATCGGTGCAAAGACGTTATTTGCCACACATTATCATGAACTTACCGAGCTTGAAGGAAAGCTTGACGGCGTCGACAATTACTGCTCATCCGTAAAGGAAAATGGTAAGGATCTGGTATTCTTACGGAAGATCATAAAGGGCGGTGCGGATAAGAGCTATGGTATTGCAGTCGCACGACTTGCCGGACTTCCTGGACCGGTCTTAAAGCGCGCCGACCAGATTTCAACTGAGCTCAGGAAAAATGATATTTCAGGATCCAGCCTGCTGCCGCATGATAAGAATTTCATCAGCGGGCAGTACTCGCTTTTTGACAGCATCGCTTCTTCTGGCGACGGTGATGATTCTTTCGAAGATACGACTGATGATATGCCGGACATTGATATGTATGAATACGAGACCGACAAAGCCATTGTCGACGAACTAAGAGGCATTGATATCAATGCTATGACACCGATTGAGGCTATGAATACACTGGCTGAACTTATTGATAAAATCAAATAATTACTCGCTGCAACTCAATATAAAATCTTCAGACCCGCTCTCGCTTCGTGACCGACGCAGCGGACACTAAATTCGTGCTACGCTAACGCTACTCAGCGGTATCGCCACGATATTTGCAAAGCAAAATCGTGGCATGTCGTCAGAGCACATTAGAATGCTGCTACGCAGCATAGTGCTCTTCCTCGCACTCATTAAGTGCCGGCGTACCGGTCAAGAGTCTTCAGATTTTATATTTCGTTTCCGCTCGAATAATAGTGAGTTAAACAATATGAACGAAATACGACAATTATCAAAAAATACAATAGACCATATTGCCGCAGGAGAGGTCGTCGAAGGGCCTTCATCGGTTGTGAAGGAACTTACGGAAAATGCGATTGATGCAGGAGCAAAGCACATCTCAATTGATTATAAGGATGGCGGTACGACTTCAATCAGGATTTCTGATGACGGATGCGGCATCCCTGCCGATGAAGTAAAAATTGCATTCTTGCCACATGCGACTTCGAAGCTAAGAGAGATTTCAGATCTTGACGACATTTCCACGCTTGGCTTCAGGGGAGAGGCACTTTCAAGCATTGCCGCTGTTTCAAAGGTTGAGATGCTTACAAAGACCGAAGATGAGCTGATTGGCGCCCACTTTGAAATCGATGGTGGTGAAGAAGAAGCATTCACTGAGATGGCCTGTCCGAAGGGCACGACTATCATCGTTAAGAATCTTTTTTACAATACGCCAGCAAGAAGAAAATTCTTAAAGTCTTCAATGACTGAGGGAAACTACATAGATGAGCTTCTTCAGAATCTTTCACTTTCACATCCTGACATTTCATTTACTGTAACAGGGCAGGGAAGGGAGAGAATCTTTACCTCAGGCAATGGCAAGCTTTCTGACACGATCTACCAGGTCATGGGAAAGGACACGGCAAGAAATCTGTATGAACTGGAATTTTCAAACGAATTTTGCACGATCAGTGGTTTTCTGGGTCAGCCTGTTATTCACCGTGGCAACAGAAACCGTGAGATTTTCTTTGTAAACGGCCGCTACATAAAGAGCAAAATCATTTCAAAGGCAGTCGAGGATGCCTACCAGGGATACCTGATGCTGCATCAGTATCCGCTTGCAATTTTGAATATTGATTTTCACGGTGCCTTTGTCGATGTCAATGTCCATCCGAGAAAAACAGAGGTCAGATTCTCTGATAATGAGAAGGTCTACGAAGTGCTTTTCGAGGCTGTAAGAAACAGGCTCAAAAAAGCCGAAGATGTACAGGATGTCATTCTATCAGAAGAAACTGCTGCGAAGGTCGATACAAATACGGGAGAAGTGCTTGAGACAAATCAGAATGATGCAAACGCTCTAAATAATCAGCAGTCAGCGGCAGCAGAAAGTACTTCATCTATTGGAAGTACAAAGTCAGCAGCAATTATTAATAACACCATCACATCTAAGAAATCGGAACTTCCACCTTCTTTCCTAGAGTCCAACCGTTTTGAGCAGTACAAGCAGAAAACAGAAAGTGCCATACAGAGTGATGAATATTATGCTGGGCGATATGAAAATACTGCAACATTAAATGCGCAATCTGAAGTACAAATAAATACACCCGCCTCCAAATTCTCATCAGAGAAGCCCGAGCAGCTTTCATTCTTTACTGCCGATGACTTGAAGCAGCATAGAATTATTGGTCAGGTTTTCAAGACTTACTGGCTCGTGGAATTCGATGACAGGCTTTATATCATTGATCAGCATGCTGCTCATGAAAAAGTGCTGTATGAGCATACGATGAAGAAGCTGAAAGAAAAAACAATGACCAGCCAGCAGATTTCGCCGCCTATCATTGTTTCGCTTTCTCCAAATGAAATAGAAATCTACGAAAAATACAAGGATGCATATAAAGAACTCGGCTATGAAATCGATTCCTTCGGCGGAAAGGATTATTCGATTTCTGCTGTTCCTGCAAATATGTATTCAATCGACCCAAAGGAATTATTTCTGTCGAGTCTGAATGATCTTGAATTTTCAAATGACAAGGTCACAAACGATATCCTTTTGATTCGTGTTGCGACAATGTCGTGCAAGGCGGCAATAAAGGGAAATACTGAGATTTCCGAAGAAGAGGCAAGGGCACTGATCGAAGAGCTCTTTACGCTTGACAACCCTTTCCATTGTCCACACGGCAGGCCGACGATGATTGAAATCAGCCATTATGAAATGGACAAGAGATTTAAGCGAATCGTAGATTAATTAACTTGATTTATTAAGTCCAAAGCATTATATTAATCGAAATTAGCAGAAATCGTTAACTTATTTGTGGATATGATATGCGTTCAAAAAAGAATAAAATTCAAATAGTTCTTCTTTTGATAATTTGCTTTCTTCTTGCAGTATATCTTTTTGTTATATTCAGGGATGATATTCATACATATTTTGAGCAAAAAAGGACTGTTACTGTGTATCTGATCCGGCATGGCCAGACGGAAGCCAATGTGAATAATATCAATGTTGGCGGTGGAAGTGATTCGCCTCTTACAGACACAGGTAAATATACATTCATTCAGCGTTTTGATCATGCAATGAAGAAAATCGTTGAAACAGAAGAAAATCATGGAAAAAATGTCATTGTGGCCGCACATTCTTCTGCATCGTTCTGGTTACAGAAAAAATTCCCATATCTAAAAGATAATGGGTTAAAAAATGACAGCTATACGATTCTTACCTACGATGGAGATGAATTCAGTCTTATTTCATACAATAATTCAGCAAATTAATTAAAGCATGCCAAGTGTCCGAAACAGCCAGATCCAGAAGGTCAGTGTGAATGATGAAAGCACAGTCGTGAGCATGACGGTTCCGGAGGAAACGGTTCCTTCGTGTCCCATATTTTTTGCCATGACAAAGCCAGCGACTGTTGATGCGGAACCGGTCATAATAAGGACTGCGAGAAGCTTGTCCTGCCGATAGCCTAATGCTACAGCAAACGGAACACATAAAGCTGTAAATCCGATGAGCTTCAAGAAGCTTGCAAGGAGCACAGGCTTTATTTTTTTACCTATTTCCTTAAATTCAAGCGATGCGCCGAGAGCAAGAAGTCCCATCGGGCTTGCAAGGCGGCCGATGTAGTTGACAGTAGTTGCACACATCTTTGGAAGCGGAATTTTTAATAGAGCCCAAAGGAAGCCAATGATAATGCCCCAGATAATTGGATTTTTTGCAATACCGATTATTGATTTCTTCAGGGATTTTCTGTCGAGACCTGGATTTTCCGGATTCATCACTGAAAGAACTACAACAGCCATCACATTATAAAGAGGCACTGCGCCAAGCATCATTAGTGGTCCCATTGAGCTTTCACCGTAGATGTTTTCAATATAGGTCATTCCAAGGAGAGAAGCCGAGCTTCTGTATGCACCCTGCACGAATTCGCCTCTTATGCTTTTGTCTTTCAAAAGAAAACTAATAAGAAATGCAATAATTACAGATACCAGCGTCGCAACAAAGCAGTAAAGCACATATCCGCCATCCCAGGCAGAATAGACGTCTACATCATAAAGCTGGTAAAAGAGATTTACCGGCAGTGCAATTTTGAATACGAAGGTATTCATTCCGGATGCAAATTCCGGCTTTATCCATCCGATTCTCTTGAATATATAGCCAATCATCATAAGGAAGAAGATTGGCAGCGTGGCATTCAGACTGAAAAGTAAATTATCCATAATTAAAATAATACAAAGGTTTCCAACAAAACAGCATGTATTATCTTAAATTCTGGAAAATTATTAGTCAAGGATAGATTTCTGAACTTGACTTCTTATGCACAATTTCCTGAAGGAAATATCTGTACATAGAAAGATCATGATCAAGTTCTGGATGAAATGAAATCGCAAGCTGTTTTTTGTATTGTACGGCGACGATTTCTTCGTCTACCTTAGCGAGAACATCAACATCATTTTCGGCAGATGTAATGTAGGGTGCCCTGATGAAAGTGGCAGGGATTGTACCGATATTTTTCACATCAAGTTCGGTAGAAAATGAGCCAAGCTGTCTGCCGTATGCATTTCGTCTTACTGTGACTGGTAAAGTCTTAAAATACGAATTTTCATCATTTTCAATATTTTCAGCAAGAAGTATAAGACCGGCACAGGTCGCAAAGACCGGCATTCTCTGCAATCTTTGCCTGTTCCGGTGTCGTGACATCCATGATGACCCCGCCCTTCAGCATCTTTGCCAAATCCTTGTTTAGTTCATATCTGTTTTCTGTTTCAGCCATTTCTTTACCTTTCTAAATAAATCAGTTTTCATTTGATAGTTGCAGATGATAATCTATATGTGATATTAAATAAATATTCAAAATAATAATATTCAATAAGGCCAGAACGGGATTTTTGTTCATACCATTTTGGTTTTGGAAAGAGAAAATAAGGTCAGATTAAAAATATGATAATTAAGCAAACTAAATCTTTCATTTTCGATATATTTAGAATAAACTAATCAATGTAGGATTATTATTAAATGTGTGCCTAAAAATAGATTAGCAAAACTAATAAATGATTTGCTTAAAAAGGAGGATCATATGGAATACGAAATCAGGAAAGATGGCATCACAGCCAAAATTAACTCAAAGGGCGCAGAACTCGTTTCGCTTGAAAAGAATGGAAGAGAGTATATCTGGGAAGGAGACAGCAAATACTGGGGCAGGCATGCGCCGGTTCTCTTTCCTTTTGTTGGCTCGCTCAAATGTGGCAGCTTTACTTATGAAAAAGAGATTTTTCCAATGGGACAGCACGGCTTTGCAAGGGATATGGAATTCTCAAGGAAGAAGGTTTCAAAGGATAATGACAAAATTACATTTGAATTAACAGACAGTGAGGAAACCTATTCAAAATATCCATTTCATTTCAAGCTGACGAACAAGTATGCGCTTTCAGGAAATTCACTTTTGACAGAGTGGGATGTCACAAATACGGATGAGAAGCTATTATATTTTTCTATTGGAGGCCATCCTGCATTCAACTGCCCGTTTGCACCTGAAAAGTCAAAGAAATTATCTGAAAACAAATACTATCTGAAACTTTCAAAGGATGGAGAATACCTCAAAGAAATAAATGCCAGATACCTTGAGGATGGTGTTGTTTCTGACAGGATAGAAACGATTAAATTAAAGAAGGGCGCATTAATTCCAGACCGTGAATTATTTAAGGATGACGCGCTCATTATGGAAAACTGCCAGTTTGACAAGGCTTCCATCTATGAGGACGGTGAGAAATATCTTTCTATCTCATTCAAGGCACCTGTTGCCGGCATCTGGTCTCCGGCAGGTAAAGATGCACCATTTATCTGTGTAGAGCCATGGTTTGGAAGGGCAGATGCTGCTTCATTTGATGGCGAGCTTAAAGACAGAGCGTATGAAAATATGCTCTATCCAGGCGGAACATTCAAAGCTTCCTACAGGATTACTGTATGAAAACAAATACAAAACTCAATTAAATTTATGTTTTATTTTCTGTTATATTTAGATGTGATATCATGTTAACAATAATATTAAATCAGGATAAACTTCATGTTTATTAAAAGAATAAAGATAATATGAACATCGACGAGAATACACGAAAAGAATTAATACAAAAAGCACTTGACATGAGAAGTTTTTCCTATACCCCATATTCTCATTGGAATGTCGGGGCGGCAGTACTTACTAACGATGGGAAAATATTCACAGGCTGCAATATTGAAAATGCTGCATTCACGCCAACCATCTGCGCAGAAAGAACAGCGATTTTCAAGGCAGTAAGTAAAGGAACTCGAGCTTTCAAAGCAATAGCGATTTCAGGTGGTCCTTCTGGTGAGGAGCCAAATGAATACTGTGCTCCATGCGGTGTATGCCGTCAGGTCATGAGAGAATTCTGCGATAATGATTTTATTATTTTTTTGGCAAAATCTGTAGATGACTATCAGACCTTCACTTTAAGGGATCTGCTGCCGCAGAGCTTCGGTCCAAAGGATTTAGGGAAATTATGAAAATCTGGTTTAAAGTCTGGAAAGAAAATAAACTCAAAAATGATACGACAATAGAAGATTTTTCTGACGAGACCAGGACGCATAAAATCATGAATGCTCTTGATGAGGCCTGCCTGAAATTTGATTTGTCGAGACCAATCTGGCTTGATAAAACAATTTCAGATTTCAAAAAAAATGCTGATTGCAGATTCTATGTTGAAAATTTCATTGATGAAATCGACTTTGATTACCTTGAGATGCAGGTGATTGAGGAAGATCCGTGGCTCTGAAATTTTTGTTTTTTTATCAGCAAGAAAACCCTTAGCATTACGGCGGTGGGGAAACTTACTTCCAGGTGCGGGAGATTAGATACGTGTTTTAGAGTCAAGTAGCAGCGATTCGTAAGAGTGCCAACGAAGTTTGCGAGTTTAACTATATATATCATGTTCGAAGAAATATTATTTAAAAATGCTGACTCAAAATACAGGGATTTTTCTGCGAAGCTTAATCCGACGATTCCGAAGGATGAAATCATCGGTGTCCGCATGCCCGCTCTTAGGAAAATAGCAAATAATCTCTGGAAGGAAGAAAATGAAAAGTGCCTTGCCTTGATGCAGTCTCTTCCCCACAATTACTATGAAGAGAGCATCATGCATGGTATGTTCATTGGAAAACTCAAGGATTTTGACAGGACTTGTGAGGCACTTGACTTATATATTCCTACGATCAGATCATGGTCAGAATCAGACCCTCTGACGCCAAATGTTTTCAAGAAACATCCTGACCAGCTTATAAAAAGTGGATACATAGAAAAGTGGCTATCTGATACACACGTCTACGTGAAGCGGTTTGGCATGATTCTTCTCATGAACTGCTGCCTTGGCGACAGCGTTTTCGAAGAAAGATTTCCAGAAATGGTGATTGATTCAGAAGAGGATTACCTGTCAAGAAATTTTGAAAAACCATACAAAGCGCCTAAGGAAAAGAGCGATGACTATTATCTTCGCATGATGACCGCCTGGTATTTTGCAACTGCAATTGCATACCAGAAAGATAAAATTCTGCCGTACTATGAGAAGAAGAGATTAGAGCCCTGGACACACAGGAAATCAATTCAGAAATGCATGGAAAGCTACCGGGTTGATGATGAACTGTGTGAGTACTTAAGAACACTTAAGTAATATCCTCTGTTATCATTATGTTAATCGTTTTAAACTACTATACTTATGAGTAAAAATAATAAAAAAATGCTGATTATCGGCGGCCCGACTGGAGCAGGGAAATCTGCGATTTCTGTCGAGCTTGCGAAGGAAATCGGCGGAGAAATCATTTCCTGCGATTCCATGCAGGTCTATAAAAGAATGAATATCGGGACTGCAAAAATCTCGAAAGAAGAGATGCAGGGCATCCCGCATTACCTTATTGATGTCGCGGAGCCATCCGAGGCTTTTGATGTTCATTCCTTCAGTGTATTAGGGCATGAAGCTCTCTCAAAAATTTATCAGAATAATCACATTCCTATTCTAGTCGGTGGAACAGGTTTCTATATTCAGGCACTTCTCTATGACATTGACTTTACAGACGAAGGCAATGATGATAAAATTCGTGAGGATTTGCGTGAGTTTGCTGAAAAGTATGGAAATCATGCGCTTCATGAGAAACTACAGGATATAGATCCGGTTTCTTATGAGACGATTCATGAGAATAATGTGAAACGTGTGATTCGTGCAATCGAATATTACGAGAAGAATCATGAGCCAATTTCAAAGCATAATGAAGAAGAGCGGGGACGGACTTCGCCCTATGATTTCCGGTTCTTTGTGCTCACAGATGAAAGAGAAAAGCTATATTCGAACATCGAGCGGCGAATTGACAAGATGATGGATGACGGTCTGCTCGCCGAAGTTCAGGCACTCTATGACGAAGGACTGAGGCAGACAGATGTCTCCATGCAGGGGCTTTCCTACAGACAGCTCATCGACTACATTGAAGGAAAATGTACGCTGGACGAAGCCGTCGCACGGATCAAGCTTGAAACCAGACATTATGCCAAGCGCCAGCTCACCTGGTTCCGCCGTGAACCCGATGCTGTATTCATCAACAAATCAGACTTCACAGATATGAATGCAATACAGCAATATATACTAAACAATTTGTGGTAATCGAGTGCGCAAGAAGACCAAAACTATCTAAGAAAAAGTCTTGATTTTACTCGTTGCTTAACGAATCCGAGGAAGGGCACTATGCTGCATAGCAGCAT
>ONHZ01000069.1 GCA_900317755.1 uncultured Lachnospiraceae bacterium | reverse complement strand
TAAAATGATCAAAAGTAGAATAACAGTAAATTAAGAGTTTTCTATTTATTATGAAAAACTCCGGCATTCGTCATCTTTTAATGAATGCCGGAGTTTTGTTTTCCTTCAGTTTGATTGCCAATTATTGATAATTATAAAAAGTGAAATTGCAAATATTATTTTAGAAAAGTGGCATTTTGACCATAAAAATAAAATAAAAGTTGCAAATGAGATAAAACTATGATATATTTTAATAAAATGGATTAACTACCAGAAATCTAAAATGGAGTGCGAGATGGAAATAAAAAGAGATATTTATCTTAACAGACTCATAAAACGAAAAAATAACGGATTGATTAAGGTAATAACAGGTATTAGAAGGTGTGGGAAATCGTATCTTCTCTTTAAGCTGTTTTATGATTATCTGATTAATTTAGGTGTACCGGAAGATAATATTATAGCTATACCGCTAGATGACTATGATTATGCTGCTTATTGTGATCCACATAAATTATACGAGTATATAAAAGACCGCATTAAGGACAGTAAACAAAATTACTATGTTTTTATAGATGAAGCACAGTATGCCATTTCGAAAGAGGAAATGAAGAATCCGGATATTCCAATAAGGTTATATGGCGTGTTGAATGGTCTTCTTAGGAAAAGGAACGTAGATGTTTATGTAACCGGAAGTAATTCGAAATTTCTTTCTTCTGATATAATGACAGAATTCAGAGGACGTGGAGATGAGGTGCATATTGCGCCACTTTCATTCTCAGAATTTTATCCGGCCTCAGGGAAAGAACGTCAAGATGCCTGGAAAGATTACTTATACTATGGAGGATTGCCTCATATATTGGAAGAGCCGGACATAGAAAGCAAAAATTCATATCTTGAAAGGCTTAATAGGGAAATATATCTGAAAGATATTGTAGAACGTTATGGCATAAGAGATGAAGCGGGTATGGAAGATTTGATGAAAATACTTGCTTCTGATATAGGTTCACTCACAAATGCCCAAAAGGTTTCAGATACATTTAAAAGTAAAGGAAATAAGGGCATTACTATGCCAACCATATCAAGTTATCTTGCGTATTTGCAGGAGAGTTTTATTATTCAAAAAGCTGATCGTTATGATATTAAAGGAAGAAAGTATATAGGGACACCTTCAAAGTATTACTATACTGATTTGGGACTTAGAAACTCATTACTTAATTTTAGGCAATATGAAGAAACTCATCTGATGGAGAATGCTATTTATAACGAATTGATTTATCGTGGGTTTAATGTTGATGTGGGTGTTGTAGAGACAAGAGTTTCTGAAAATGGAAAAAGTATCCGTAAACATCTTGAAGTTGATTTTGTGATTAATCGAGGTAGTGTAAGATATTATATACAATCAGCATTTGCTCTTCCAACACAGGAAAAAATAGATCAAGAACAGGCCTCGCTTATAAGAATTCCGGACTCTTTTAAGAAGATAATAGTGGTTAATGGAATCTCGCCATTATGGAGAAACGAGCAGGGAATAACTTTTATGGGATTGTATGATTTCTTTTTGAACGAAAATAGCCTAAATATGTAATGTGACTACGAGGATAGAAGAATATTGATGAGGTAAAACTCAGCAGCGGTACAATTGCTAAAAGATGTTTATGGCTTGATTTTGAAAAACTTGGGGCATATTTTCTTTTGGATGGAAAGGTAAAAGATATTGCAAGTCCTGAATACAATGATATCGATCATGATGTTATTGATGGAGTATCAGGCGTGCTGAATGAGACCTATGAAAAACTGATGGATATCGCGAGGGAAGATTAATGGATTTACAAAAGGAAACCACCGCCGTTCAGGACGAACCTGAGCGGCGGTTAACCGTCAAGCCATTCTTTTATCGTCCTTATTAGTCCGGTATCGAGCGGCTCCTTTATGAGTCTGCGATATGTTTTCTTCACATTCAGAATACTGTTTTCCCCGTCATTTACATGCAGAATATGTGTAAGTCCTTCGGGAGCAAAGCATCTGATGTGGCTTTCTGCCCAAAGTGCATCAAGTCTGTGATAGTCTGCCTGAAAATCAGCCTTGCCTGTGATCGCAAGTACGGGCTTGCCATATCTTTTCAGGATCTCAGCAAAATCCTCCGAGGTATATGCTCCGTGTTCCCTCAGCCATTTTGCAGGCACACCTGCACCCTTGACATACACCTTTTCTTTGTTTGTTTCCTTGCTTTTCCTGAACATATC
>ONHZ01000002.1 GCA_900317755.1 uncultured Lachnospiraceae bacterium | reverse complement strand
TGCTCCATGCCGAAAGTCTTTGCTGTCTTCTCCGAATCAGTCTTTATGGTCTCAAGTATGAAAATATAGATAAACTCCAAAGCTGTAAGAATAGCTATTATTATTGGTACACTCGTAATGATTGTCATAATGTTTTTCCTTTCATTTCTTTCTGCTAAAACGGCGGACATTCCTTCTGCCCGCCAATAATTCCTGTGCTCTCCCAGCTGAATCATGCCCCAACAAGTGTGCTATCCTTCAAAGCCTTTCTTCGCCTTTCAATATAATCTCTTGATTGGCCTGAAGCAACCTCTATCTGCTCAACTGAAAAATCAGCTCTGAGCATATTATCTATCATTTGGTTCATTTTTTTATCTTCACCTTCAGATAGTCCTTTGTTGTACCCATTTTCTTCGGCGGATTCATACATTTCACTCAAAAACATATAATCATTCCTCCACTTCTTCACGTAGTGATTCATCATAACATCGTACAAAATGTTGCTAGTCACACAAAAACTTGGAATAGATTAATTCATAAGCATCTTCATGTACTTCTCCTGATCCTCTTTTGGAATATCAAGAAAATTCATTGCTTCTACAGGAGTATACTGTAATTTTAGCATTACCTTCCTTATGGCATCAACTTTTGCATCATCATATGATTCCTGCTTCATGTCCAAAATTGCCTGACACACATCAACCACCTTCTCTCCTTTTTGGATTTTTATCTTAGCATTTGTGACTTCATTGATGACTCTGACAGCATCACTGTCCAAATGCCTGTAATCATTCACGCTGGTTACCAGATTCTCAAGCCCTGCCTTGTCCCTTGCATACTTGACAAAGTGGAGCGCATCACCGAGATCTGTCTGAAAGCCTCCAAAATCATCATCCTCCATCTGATACGGTGAAATCAGATTCAGCTTGTAATCCGGGACCAGCTTCAAAATTCTGGAATCATATATATTCATCATCTCGTGAATGCTTTCTGACCCATCCCACTTGCCTGGAGACCATAGCATTACAAGTGTAATTACAGGATTTATCTTATCTGTCTTTTTAAAACCACTCAAGAATTCGGCTCCAGATTCGAAATCCATATTCTTCCTATGCTCTTTTGATTTTTCTTCAACCTGCTTTGTATATGACAGCGCATCATACAGCATATTCCTAACAGGCATAGCATAGTGCACATTCTCCTGATTTTCTATTCCAAGAATCACATATGTGACATTCCCGGACTGCTTCACAGTTGCACTCTTCAGAATGTCTCTGTATTTAGAAACCCCTTCTGAATTCTCCCCATCATCGGAATACGGTATTGCAAGTTCCGCTGTATCAAGCTCTACAAGGTCGTCCGGCACTATGACCTTCTCGCCGTTATAAATCAAGTAGTTGAACGCATCCGCAAAGTGTGCGTTGTCCTTCATGAAACTCTTGGTTTCTTTGTCAGTTTTTCCCATATTTCATTCCTTTCATAATAATACCTAAAACAAAATAAGACAATATATAAATCCATCGAAGAAGGGAAATGCCAGACGAACATCCGGCTCGTAATAATAAACCAAGGTAACTGAATAAAATAATAGTTCATCGATTGATTTATGAGATGATTATAGTATGTTTGTTCTTATTTGTCAATGTGTTTTATTCGAACATATAGTGTATTTTTCGTGAACTTTGCAGCATGAGAAATTGCTATTTTCCTTATATGTTTCGCATTTATGCAACCATGTTAGGCAAATAATAATCAGTTTGTTTTTTGTTCGATAAAATACAGAATTCCAAAAAAATTCAACAAAAAATCGTCCACAACTTGTAGACGATTTCCATACATATTTATTGACATATCCCGAAAAAATAATAATATACAAATAGCTAACTTGAGAAGGAAATCAGCTGGGTTCCCAAGTGGGAGTAGGTGAATTGCTTAGAATCCCTTGCTCCTGGGGTTAGCTTTTTTCTTTACTTCTCATTATAATTTATTCTCTAATTTCAGCCTCTCACACAGTGGGAGAAGTTCTTCGATTTTGGCTACGATCCGCTTTTGCTCGGCAAGGGGAGGGAGAGGAATTACCAGATTACATATTGCCGCTTGAAAAAGATTAGCCTGGGCAGTTTGCTTGGTTCTATTTTTCATTTGCTCTTGAAGTAATCCTGATTGCATAACATACATTAAATAATCACTGTCAACATCAATAGGAGAAACCATAGCGGCACTTCGTACCATTACATATTTATTTTCATCCTTAATAACAGCAACTCTTCCAACGCTTCCAGAACAAGAAATCAGCAAATCTCCTTTTTGGGGATTACAACGTTTAGAAATAATGTTATATTCATTTTCATCTACATAGTCGACATCATCAAGTTGAATAAACCCATCTTTAATATTTCTAGCAGATAACAAATAATATCCAGCATATGAAGAAATTCTATGGGGTGTCTTATGTTCACCATCAGTAATACATTTAGCAATTGT
The DNA here is from genome assembly GCA_900317755.1 of uncultured Lachnospiraceae bacterium. GTDB lineage: Bacteria > Bacillota > Clostridia > Lachnospirales > Lachnospiraceae > RUG306. The sequence continues at coordinate 4,089 of ONHZ01000002.1, read as the reverse complement.
TTGCAATTTTACCCATCTCCAACTTGAAGGAATTTCTATGGAAGTTTCATCTTCAGTTATTTCTTCTAATGAAATTTGCTTTTTGATTTTTCCTGCTTCACAAAGTTTCTGCTTCTCAGTTTGAATCTGCTGATAAAGTTCTTCGCCAGTACCTTCTTCCGGGTGCTGTTCAACAAGCTTGCCCTGAATTGCAAGTTGCAGGATGGACTTTTGCATATCCACAGGAAAACGCTTGTTGAAATCTTCCAATTTTGTCCAAGCCTTTTCATAGCGATCTATAAGCGGAAGAAGTTCTTCGATTTTTGTGACTATGCGCTTCTGCTCGGCTAGAGGTGGAAGTGGAAATATAGTATTTACAATTTTTTCTTTTGAAATATTTGGTTGCGCTCCTCCCTCTCCCATTTTGATAAATCTTTGTCTAAATGCCATTAAGAAAAAGAAAAGATATCTATTATCAATTCCGTAGTATGGAATGCAAGCACAACAAGCTTGATTTGTTGTTATTGGAGTTTTCAAAATAGCCAATTTTCCAATAGTTGCTCCATACATTGCCATTAATACTGAACCAATAGGGTTAAGTCTTACCGATGTTTCAGTAAGTGCTAATTCTGTAATATATTCTGGAACATCACTTACATAGCCATCATTAAGATCACCCGTTTTTAGCCAAGGAATATCTCCACCATAATATTCTTGTTTTGTACGTGAAGGTGTTGCGCCAGAACTCCAGTCACCAATATACCCTAAGAAAACCCACTTCCAACTTTCTGGAATTTCAAATGGCACTTCATCCTCAGTTATCTCTGGCAGTGGCTTTTCTGCTTTTATTTTCCCTTCATTAATCAGCTTCTGTTTTTCATCCTGAATCTGCCGATACAATTCCTCCCCAGTACCTTCTTCCGGGCGTTGCTCAACGAGTTTTCCCTGAATCGCACGCTGCAGGATGCTGTTTTTCAATTCCTGTGGCGTCATTACTTATTTCCTCCCAGTTTCTCTGTGATTTCTGCAAGCACACGATCGATTTCTGCATTAAGGCTGCTGCGCTCTTCTTCATACCGCTGGATGAGATCAAGCGGGTCTAATATTTCTTCCTCTTCGTGAGGGAAGCCGCACTGGTCAAAGTTGTAGCCGAATTCGTCTGAAAGTTCTTCTGCTGTAAAGCACTTTGCCTTATCAAAACCATCCTCTACGATAGGCTTTCTGTCATTCCACCAGTCGATTGCCGGCTGGAAGTGCTCGAGTTTCATCGGCTTTGTTTTCGAAAAATGCTTGTAGCCTTCAGGCATATCAAGACGATAAAACCAGGTCTCCTTCGTAGGTCCTTTGTGATCGAAAAATAAAATATTTGTCGTGATCGATGTATATGGCGAGAACACCGAACCCGGCATACGGATGATGGTATGAAGATTGAAATCGGAGAGAAGCTTTTTCTTGATGTTTATCTTCGCATTATCCATGCCAAAAAGGAAGCCATCGGGAAGGATGACTGCAGCCCTGCCGGTATCTTTGAGACGATACATGATGACTGACATAAAAAGATCGGCGGTTTCAGAGCTTGCAAGATCTGCCGGGAAATGGCTCTTGACATCCGCCTTCTCGCTGCCGCCATAAGGCGGATTCATAAGGATAACATCAAACTTGTCATCATCTGTATAGTCAAGCACATCATGAAGCAGGGAATTATCATGAAATACATTCGGCACATCAAGACCGTGAAGCAGCATATTTGTAATGCAGAGCATGTATGGAAACTGCTTCTTTTCAATGCCATAGACGGATTCACCGAAAGCCTCCTGATCCTTTGTATCCTTTATCTGCGGCTCAAGTTCAGCAAGCCATGAAGTCAAAAATCCGCCAGTGCCGCAGGCAAAATCTGCCATCTTCTCACCAATCTTCGGCTGAACCATCTTTGCCATAAAGCTCGTAACGGCACGCGGTGTATAAAATTCACCGGCGCTTCCTGCAGACTGAAGTTCCTTTAATATGGATTCATAAATCTCACCGAAGGCATGGCTCTCTTCATAATCGGAAAGGTCAAGCTCGTCTATGACATTGATGACCTGGCGAAGCAATACGCCATCCTTCATATACTGGTTTGCATCTTCGAAGGTAGTTTTCACGATGGCTTTTTTGATTGGGGTATTCTTGTCTACCTGCACGCCCTTTATGATGTTGCCGTCTTTATCTTTGACATCAGTTCCCTTTAGTACTGGAAAAAGTGTATTATTTACGAAATCTAATAGCTTATCGCCTGTGAGCGTACTGCCGCTCTTGTCATCATGCGCCCAGTTCCGCCAACGGCATGCTTCTGGAATAATGGAATGATAATCGTCTTCATCCATATCCCAGTCCTGCTCCTTTTCGTCATATACCTTTAGAAACAGCATCCATGCAATCTGCTCGATTCTCTGCGCATCGCCATTGATGCCGGCATCATTTCGCATGATATCCCTAAGTCTTTTTACAAATCCTGACAAGCTGCTCATTAGATTTCCTTTCGATTTTGTTACTATGTAAACCTCTCCCACCGCCTAAAGGCAGTAGGTAGTTTCTTTACGCAATACCCCTGTCCTTATAGAGCTCTGCCTCAAGTCCTCTGACAGCGGAAAGATAGCCTTCCTTGCCGCCAAAATACTGTGCGATTTTACTTGGCTTTCCAAATTTCATGAATGGATCAAGCTTCAGCACTTCCGTATTTTCGATTTCATATATTCCGGTATTCATGTATTTGTCGAGAAGGGCTTCAAGGACTTCACGAGCCACGCCCTGATATTTATTCAGGAAGTCACGCTTTTTCACACCCTCTGCACGCTCTCTTCGTGTCAGCGGCTTTGCATCGAATGCGACATGGCAGATGAAGTCATAATCGTCCACATCCTCCATGCCCTGATCCTTTTTCATCTTTTCAAGGTCAATGCCTCGTGAAAGCAGTTCGTCACGGATGACTTCTTTCTTTTCTTCTTTAGACCACTGTCTGATGAAATTGTCGAGAGATGCGTATGTGCCGAGAATATTTGATTTCGTATAATCCACGATGCTTTCCTGACGGAGAAGCTTTCCTGCAGAGTCGTATACAGAAACTGTCTTTCCTGTCACTTCTACCTGGCAGCCGTTTTCGTCAATGATTGGCTTGACATTGTCTGGTGGCGGCAGTATCGGATCTATTTTTTTCGAAGTTCCATCTGTCCCTGCATTTGGATCATATCCATCATCCTGCTCGATCGGGCCGTCCCAGTCCGGATCTGCAAAAAGCCTTGTCACATTTCTAAAATCCATTACGACGAAATGCGTCTTTCCTTCCTTTTCACGGATTCTCGTGCCTCGTCCTATGATCTGCTTGAACTCGGTCATGGAATTTATCATCTGGTCAAGAACGATGAGCTTCGTCATCTTACAGTCTGCACCAGTTGAAAGAAGCTTTGATGTTGTCGCAATGACTGGATATTCCGATGAAACGGAGATGAAATAATCAAGCTTGCTCTTTCCGTATGCATCGCTTCCAGTAATGCGCACGACATAGTCCGGATTTTTCTGCACCATATCGGCATTCAGATTCGTAAGTGCGATTCGCATCCGCTCTGCATGGTCTTCATTTGCACAGAATACGATTGTCTTCTGCATTCTGTCCGTGCTCTTTAGGTAATTCGTGATTTCACGGGCGACCTCTTCCGTTCTGCTTTCAAGAACGATGTTGTAATCGAAGTCGCTGTTCGTATAGATCCTGTCCTCTATCTCATTACCATATTTATCCAGCTGACCTTTGAACGGCCGCCAGCCCTCGCCGATATTTGTCTTTATGTTTATGACACGAAACGGTGCAAGAAATCCATCATCAATGCCCTGGCGAAGACTGTAGGTATAGACCGGCTCACCAAAATAATCAATGTTTGAAATATACTTTGTTTCTTTCGGTGTTGCCGTCATGCCGATCTGTGTGGCAGAAGAAAAATAATCAAGAATCTTCCGCCAGCTACTGTCCTTCTTTGCAGAACCTCTGTGACACTCGTCAGCTTGTGTCAAGATAGGTCAACACATATTTTCCGCCACATTTTCGGTGGCTGAACTATGCCTTCTTATTGCCTGTAAACC
>ONHZ01000016.1 GCA_900317755.1 uncultured Lachnospiraceae bacterium | reverse complement strand
GAAGAATGACTTTCGTCTTTCTTATTTTCGTCTTCTGTCCATATCCGTTTGTCAAGGTACTTGTTCGTGTCCTCGTTTTGAGCGACAACTTCTATACATTATCACAGTCACTATCGCTTGTCAAGGATTTTTTTATTTTCTTTTGAAAATCTTTTGAAGACCTTCGCAAGAACTCCGCCGCAACCGCCTCACCGAAGTGTCTGCTTTTTTGCGACAGCGAATGGAATGTTATCAAAAACCTTGTGCATTGTCAAGCACTTTTTTAGAAATTTTTCATTGTATTTTAGTTTTCTAAATACTTAGCTAAATTAACTATTTTCAGCTTTCATTTCTCTATTGTGCAGCTCTTCGTCGATCATGTACCACTTCTGCACGGTGTTCTCGAGGAAGAAATAATGTCTGAAATAGAAGGCCAGCAGAATCATGAGACCTAAAACAAAAAGAGCCGTGTACTCCCGTCCTTCCGGGAAAAATATGAAAACGCCAATCGCAAAAATAACTGCCATTGCCGTAAGTAATGTTACAATAAGATGAATCAGTCTCTCATGTTGTAAGTATGCAAGCTTTCTCTCATGCCATGCACGAAGTTCCTTTATAGAAAGGTTTCCTTTATTGTGTAATACATAATTCTCGTGGTCCTTCACCCACTTACGCATATTAACGCCGAAGTTATATTTTTTAAGTTCTTTTTCGTCCATCATGTCCTCCAAAAAATAATAATGATGTTCATGACAAAAACATGATTATTATTACAATTCAAACTGTATTCTGTTCTTGTCATCAATAACTTAACAAAAATCAAATACAATATTTATCTTATAGTTTTATCTTGAAAATTCAAGTAGAAAAAAATATAATATTTCTTTGCTGTTTAGATTTTTTCTATTTCAAAAACTCAGAACCGCAGAGGCTTTTCTGACTTTTTGAAATTAATTTCTACAGCTATTTTTATTTATTATAAAGAGGTAAAAATTATGTCAGAGACAAATGATACAGCCTCCTTAGATCCGAGACTCAGACTCAAAAAAATAATAAAGACAAGCACAATTGGAATCATCGCAAATATTTTACTGGCAGCATTCAAGGCACTCGCCGGGTTGCTCGCACATTCCATCGCAATGACTCTTGATTCCGTAAACAACTTGACGGATGCGATTTCTTCTATTGTTACACTTGTCGGCACTTCACTTGCAGGAAGGGCGCCCGACAAGGAACACCCGCTTGGCCACGGCAGGATTGAATACCTTGCCCAGACGATTGTTGCAGCAATCATTCTCTATGCTGGTATTTCTTCATTAGTTGAATCAGTAAAGAAAATAATTCATCCAGACACTACGAATTATTCTTTCCTTACATTTACCGTCCTGATTGTCGCCATCATCGTAAAGCTGATTCTCGGAACATACACAGGCCGTGTCGGCAAGGCAATGAATTCAGGCTCGCTTTCCGCTTCTGGAAAGGATGCCATGTTTGATGCCGTTATTTCTACATCAGTCCTTGCATCAGCAATTATTAACATTGTCTTCGGACTCAATCTCGAAGCTTATGTCGGCGTTGCAATTGCCATCATCATTATTAAATCAGGAATTGACACCATCCGTGAAGGCATGAATGAAATCATCGGCATCCGAATCTCGCCAGAAATTTCGCAGGCAGTAAAGAAGACGATCTGCGAAGATGAACGTGTCATCGGTGCATACGACCTTGTCTTAAATAACTATGGTCCGGAGCTTCTCGTCGGTTCTGTTCACGTCGAGATCGACGACAGAATGACGGCAACCGAAATCGACGCAATGGAAAGGGATATTGCAGAAAAGGTTTACGCTAAGCACCACATCATCATGACTGCTGTCGGCATCTATGCGCAGAATAAAAAGAATCCTGACGTTGAGCACGTCAGGACAATCATCAAGAATCTTGCTGAAGGACACGATGGTGTCATTCAGATTCACGGCTTTTTCATGGATCCTGTCAGGAAGAAAATGCGCTTCGACCTCATCATCGATTTTGCAATCAAAGACCGCGATGCGCTCTATGAGCATATCTACAATGATGTCCAGAATGAATATCCGGACTACGACCTGAAGATCACACTCGACAGCGACATCACGGACTGAATATCCATACGCTTTCAGAAAATGCAATTGCTTCTCCAGCGAGTCGCCTCTCGTCTCATGGATTTTTGCTTGCGTTGCATAAGCTCAAACTTCGCCTATCGGCTCGTTTATCGCTAAGCAACGAGTAAAATCCATGCTCGCTTTGAGAAACAATTGCATTTTCTTCAAGCTTATATTCCATTCCCTATATCAATACCGATATCACCATCGATGTGAACATCAGCACACAGCCTAATATTTGGATTGGCGTAAGCGTCTGGTGGAGGAAGATGAATCCGAAAATCGATGAGAATACGGATTCCATCGTCATGATGATGGATGCAGTCTGCGGCGGCATCATGCCCTGGGACACGATCTGGAGCGTGTAGGCGATGCAGTTTGAAAAGAAGCCTGTGTAGAGAATCGCAGGCAGCGCCTTCAGGACATCTGCACCAGACGGTCTTTCAACGATAAACATCAAAACTGTCGCAATGATTGCAATGACAAGAAACTGCACCGCTGTGAGCTTTATCGGATCCGTCTTCGGTGAATATTTCCCATTAAAAATAATCTGAAGTGCAAAGAAAAATGCGCAGGCAATCATCAGAATATCGCCGATTCCGAGATGAAATTTTCCGCCGCTCATGCAGAGTAAATACATGCCTGAAAGTGAAAGCAGAATGCAGAAAATAAATCTCTTCTTGAGTCGGTATCCCAAAAATAATGATAGAATAGGCGTAAATACGACATACAAGGTCGTCAAAAATCCTGCCTCTGCTGATGTCGTATAAGGGATTCCAGCCTGCTGTAAACCGGTCGCAAATAAAAGGACGATGCCTAATATCACGCCGCCCTTTATCAAAACTGCCTTATCTTCTTTTGATGGATCAAATGTCGGATCCGCCTTCATTTTCTTCTTGTCAAGAAAATAGGAAAGCGGAAACAAAAATGCGACTGCAATCCAGCTTCGAAGCGCTGTAAAGGTCAGCGTGCCAACATATCTCGCACCGATATCCTGTGCAACAAATGCACTGCCCCAGAATATCGTTGCAACGAGAAGCAAAATTGCTGCGATTATAGTTCTATGTTTATTTTTAGTAAAATTATCATTCATAGTAATACATAAGCGCCAAACGCTGAAATGTCCTCAGATGCGAATTAAGTGAGCAAGTGCAAAATAGCAAAGTGCATGTCCACAAGCGCAGATTTGCCATGGATGGCAAATCTAGCCGAACGCGCCTGGATGGCGCATAAAGGCGGCGCGTAAATTAGAGTTCGGTGGTGGCACTTTGTGTAATTTTGCCTGCGCAACGGATGCTGAGTCATCTGAGGACATTATCAGCGTGCAGGTGCGTAAATGAATAAGAAAATACAAATAATTATTAGAATAATTTCACCACATCATTAACTGTGGAAATTGCGTAAAAATTGACACCTTCGATAGCGCGGATATCCTTGCTGACGGAAGCCTTCGGAAAGATGCACTTTGTAAAGCCTAGTTTCTTAGCTTCACTGATCCTCTGCTCTGCTGATGATGTAGAACGGATTTCTCCTGAAAGTCCGACTTCACCGAAGGCAATAATTTTGTCATCAACAGGCTTATCCTTGAAACTTGAAACAATGGCCATGACGATAGCTAAATCTATAGCAGGCTCTGTAATTTTCATGCCGCCTGCAATATTTACGTATGCATCATATTCGCCGAGCGGCAGACCGATTCTTTTCTCAAGAACTGCCATAAGGAGATTCAGTCTATTCAGGTCTGTTCCGACTGTAGTACGTCTTGGCATGCCAAAATTGGATTTTGTCACAAGCGCCTGTATTTCGAGAAGTATCGGTCTCGTGCCTTCCATAGAGCAGGCGACGACAGATCCTGACGCTCCCTTCGGCTTTCCTGAAAGCATAAATTCAGACGGATTCTTGACTTCTCTGAGTCCGTCTGACCGCATTTCAAATACACCGATTTCATTGGTGGAACCGAAACGGTTTTTGACGCCGCGGAGGATTCTATACGAGGCATAGCGGTCACCTTCAAGGTAAAGCACGGTGTCAACCATATGCTCTAAGACTCTCGGTCCAGCGACTGTACCTTCCTTTGTCACGTGTCCTACGACAAATACTGTGATATTCAGTCCCTTTGCAATCTGCATCAGGACATTCGTCGATTCCCTGACCTGCGAAACAGAGCCAGGTGCAGAGCCAACCTCTTCTGAATACATTGTCTGAATCGAGTCGATGATGACAACCTCAGGCTTTTCACGCTCGATGACGCCCTTGATGATAGATAGATTTGTCTCTGAGAGGAGCCTTAAGCTGTCCGAAAACTCTCCCATCCTCTCCGCACGAAGCTTGATCTGCTGGAGAGATTCCTCACCTGAAATATAGAGAATCTGCTTCTGATCGAAGCTTAAATCCCTGCATAGCTGAAGAAGCAGCGTGGACTTTCCAATGCCCGGGTCTCCACCAATCAGTACGAGCGAGCCTGGAACAATGCCACCGCCTAATACACGGTCAAATTCTTTACTATGTGTGGTAAACCTATCGCCAGGAGTTGCGCTAATTTCAGAAAGAGGAACAGGCGTGACGCTGGATGCAACACGAGTGTCCTTCTCTTGAGATTTATCTACGGTTTCTTCTACGAATGTATTCCATTCTTTGCAAGCCGGGCACTGTCCCAGCCACTTTGAAGATTCGTAGCCACAGTTCTGGCAGAAATAAACTATTTTCTTTCCTTTTGGCATATCAGGCTTTCTTAATATCAACCTTTGCTGTCTTGTCGCCAAGCTCAACAGAAATCGTGAGCTTTCCGCCTAGATTTGTCTTCATCTTGCCTGAATCTGTGCCATTGATGACGATATCGTATTCTGCTTCAGGCTCAAGACCTACAGTGATATCAGCATCCTCAGGACCCTCGACCTCGAAAGAAACACCGTCATCCTTTGATAAAAAATGAAATACAGCTGTGCCCGGATCAGACTCGAATACAAATTCATCATCGCATTCAAGACGAGTAATCTCATTAAATGTCTTTACCTTGTAGATTCCTCCATTTGCCTTGAAATCACTCTTTTTTGTCTTTTCCTTCTTCGTATAATCGCCGAAACTAAGTGTTCCGTCATCCTCTACACGAATAAGTTCACTAACTGCAGCCATAACTAACCTCCGTAATCTATTGAATGTGAAATATTATTTATCCTTAAATACAATCTTTCCGTCTTTCACTGTACAGTAAATAGTCTGTCCTGTAATGTCCTTCTTCGACAGAATAAGTTCAGAAAGTGGATCTTCAATATCAGTCTGAATCTTTCTTCTGATCGGACGGGCACCGAATTTCTTATCATAGGACTTCTCCAGAATATAATCCTCTGCAGACGGTCTGATGATAAGGGTAAAGCCAAGCTCTTCCATACAGCGTTTCTCGAGTTTCTTCGTCTGAAGACGTACAATCTTTTTCAGATCATCCTTTGAAAGTGCCTTGAATACAACAGTTTCATCGATTCTGTTTAAGAACTCCGGCTTAAAAGAATGCTTCAGCTCGTCCATGACACGGTTCTTCATAAATTCATAATCGGATTTTTCAGATTCATCCGCATCAAAGCCCAAGTGCTTTGGCTCCATGATCTCCTTTGCACCGGCATTTGAAGTCATGATGATAATCGTATTTTTAAAGTCGATTTTACGCCCCTGCGAATCGGTAATACGACCGTCATCGAGTACCTGGAGCAGTACATTGAATACATCAGGATGCGCCTTCTCAATCTCATCAAAGAGAATGACTGAATAAGGATGACGCCTTACCTTTTCTGCAAGCTGACCGCCTTCTTCATATCCTACATATCCTGGAGGCGAACCGATCATCTTTGCGACTGACTGCTTTTCCATGTATTCAGTCATGTCAACTCTGATCATATTCTCTTCAGAACCAAAAACCGCTTCAGCAAGCGCCTTTGAAATCTCAGTCTTTCCTACACCGGTAGGTCCTAGAAATAAGAATGAGCCAACAGGCCTGTTCGGATCCTTCAGTCCGACACGGCCACGTCTTACGGCACGTGCAACTGCAGAAACAGCCTCTTCCTGGCCAATGATTCTCTTATGAAGAATCTTCTCAAGATTTGTAAGTCTCGAATTCTCAGATTCAGAAATCCTTGAAACCGGAATCTTCGTCCAGAGTGCGACTACATTTGCAACATCGTCAGCTCCAAGGACAAGCTTCTTTCTTGAAACTGAGCGCTCGTATTTCTTCTGTTCCTTGGCAATCTCTGCTTCTTCTTCAAGCTTTTCTTTCCTGATGGCAGAAGCATCGTCATAGCGGGATTCCTGAAGGGCTTTCTCGAATTCCTCATCCTTTGCCTTTAAGTCCTTTTCCATAAGGAAAATCTTGTCGGTATTCTTCGAAGTAGAAAGACGTTTCTTTGCAGCGGCTTCATCCATAAGGTCTATTGCCTTGTCTGGTAAGAATCTGTCGCTTATGTATCTCTTTGACATCTCAGCACAGGCATCGATTGCTTCATCAGTAATCTCAACCTTATGATGGTCTTCATATTGCTTTCGTATGCCCTTTAAGATTTCTTTAGTCTCATCAACTGTCGGCTCTTCAACCATGACTGGCTGGAGACGTCTCTCAAGGGCGGCGTCCTTTTCGACATATTTGTGGTATTCAGAAATCGTCGTCGCACCTATAATCTGAATCTCACCACGCGCCATTGCTGGCTTTAATATATTTGCTGCATCAATGGAGCCTTCTGCTCCGCCTGCACCAATCAGCGTATGAATCTCATCTATGAATAATATGACATCGCCATCTTCGATGACTTCATTCATAATATTCTTGATTCTCTCTTCGAATTCACCACGGTACTTTGTTCCGGCAACAATTCCAGAAAGATCAAGTGTAAGTATTTCCTTATCACGCACGCTGTCCGGCACCATACCTGTCACAATCTTTTCAGCAAGACCTTCTACAATAGCCGTCTTGCCGACGCCAGGCTCACCGATCAGGCACGGATTATTCTTACCGCGTCGAGAGAGTATCTCAATTACTCTTTCGATTTCTTTTTCACGCCCAATAATCGGATCTAATTCGCCGTTTCTTGCAAGCTCTGAAAGATTCCTGGAATACTGCTCCAGAAGAGAAGGTCTGTTGTAATTCCTCTGTTCCTGCCTTGCCTTTCGCATGGATTCATCACGGTAAGTAACTCCGCTCTGTCCCATAGAAACAACAATGTCATTGAACATTTTCTGGAAGTTTACATTCATCGAAGCAAGAAGCCTCGTGGCAGCGCAGTCAGGCGTCTTTATGATGGCAATCAGAATATGCTCCGTTCCGATTTCTTCAAGTTCGGAAAGTGCAGCCTCATCTTCTGCCTGCTCAAGAATGTAATTAAATTTTGGCGTAAGACCATCTTTTTCCTGGACGACGATATCCGTATCAGGCTTAATGAGTTCGTCAATAAGAGAAAGAAGATTCTCCTCAGTGACACCATTATTTGCAAGAACTCCTGCCGAAATTGATTCCTTAATGTGCGTAAGTCCAAGTAGTAAATGCTCCGTTCCAATGTAATTATGCTTTAGTTTCTTTGAAATGCGCTTTGCATATGTAATGGCTGAATCTGCCTGCGCAGAATATTTCATAGTAATAAAACCTCAAATCACAAATCGTTAAAATCAATAATATCAATGTCTGATGAGCCGGATGAACCGCCATTGCCACCATTCTTCTTATTATTCTTATGGGTTTCAGCCTTTGGTTCAGTCTTTGTAACAGATGTTGTATCAGGCTTCTGTGTCTCAGTCTGTTCAGCAGCTGGTTCTTCAGGATTCATAACATTGTAATCGCTATAAACCTGCTGTTTCTTATTTTTCTTGATGACCATATCCTTCGGAACAAAGATATTCTTTTCGTCTGGTTCAACAACCTTCTCACCGTCATCTTCAGAAGGATACAGTGCCTTTGCAATCTTTTCATTCTGAACCTTTTCTTCTGCAGCTTCCTTCTCCTCTTTCTGAACGGTCTTTACAGACTTTACGCTTCTGGCATAACGGCTGTTCAGCTGCTTGTCTTCCTTTTCCCCATTCAGATTCTCTTCGCTGTAGAAATTCTTTCTTGCCCAGAATAATGCACGCTTTGCCTCGGCATCATTATAGCCATTTGTCGATTTTTCATTTCCAACTAATGCCTCTGCCTTTGTATCGGCATAGTTTGCAATATAAGGATTCCTTCCTTCGCTTTCATCCTCTTTGATTTTTTCACGGATGTCCTTTACATTAGGGAGAACCTGTGTCTTATCAGGTTTGTATTCATTATCCTGAGACTTTGTCTCCGATCCTCTTGATGATGGTTCAGCTTCAGAATATTCTGTCTCATCGTCTTCCTCAGACTCGTCTTCATCTGAGTCTTCATCTTCATCATAATTCAGAAGCTCTTCCTTTTCAGCTTTCTTTCTTTCCTTTTCTTTGAGCCTTTCAGCCTTAGCCTGTTCCTTTTCACGTTTCTTATTTTCTTTTTCGAGCTGCTTCTGCTGTTTTTTCTTTTCCTTTTCTAATTTCCTGTCATCCTCAGAATCTTCTTCATCTTCATCATCATCAGACTCATCGTCTTCTTCCTCATCCTCTGAATCATCCTCGTCATCATCAGATTCGTCACCATCATCTTTGTGTCGGCCCGATGCGATCATGCTGATCACAATAATGATAATAATGACGATTACAGCAATAGCAATGACTACCATAATTTTGTTGGTAGAGCTCATATTATTCCATTCACTGACAAGCTTTGAAATGAATGATCCATTATCTTTATCATTTGAGTCTGAGGTAGTATTCGTACCTGCAGTAGCAAGAGAATTGTATGCATTTACTAAATCAATATTGGTAAGAGCAACGATGCCTGTGTCCGTATCAATTTCATACCAGTCTTCGCCATAATCATCATTTGTACCATAGAAATAATAAAATGCATTCGGAAAACCAGCAAACTGGTAAACAGCAGGAGAAGCATCTGTATTCGGCAATGTCGTCTCAGTAAAGCATGCAGGAATCGTCTCGGCATTTACTACGGAAACTGTAATACCATTCGCTCCTGTAACGGAATCTGCAGTAGCTGAATAACTCTTATCTACAGGAGCAGCTACATCCTCAGCAGGTGCTGTCTCTGCACCAGATGCCGCGCCTGATGCAGCTCCTGATGGTGCAGCATCAGCAGGAGTCTCATCTGTAGTCGTCTGGTCTGCTGTATCTTCTGTCTGTGTCGTATCAGTAGTCGTCGTATCTGCAGCAGCTGCTTTCTCTGAAATATTTACAGTGGCGGAAGAAACCTTTGTATTCCCTGCATTAAGAATAAGTTCAGCATCACCTGCCGACTTCAAAGAAAAGGTAACCGATCCTGTAGTGGAATTGAACTTAATTGTATTCCCACTGACAGTTCCTCCTGAAACTGAGTCAGCAGAAAGAAGCTTTGATGTAAATGTAAGAGTTGGAGCTGAATCTGCTGAAACTGTAACTGTGACTGTATCGCCAATAGAAGGCGTACGATTTGAAATCCCTAGCGATCCGGTTGCCGCATTTGCTGTAAGGCTTCCCGGGAAAAGAAAAAGTGTGAGTGCTAAAATAACTGCAAGAGCTACTGATTTTCTACGCTGCATGATAAACCTCTAAATTTTTTGTTTTTATCTTATACTATTTTCAGTAAAATCACAAATCATTTTATCCAAATTCATCCCATAAATTTTATTATTTCTGTTGCAATTAGTAAATAAATATTTAAAATAAAAATGAAATATTTTGTGAACTAAAATTTTAGGAGAACTTATGAAAAATTGTCTTGTCGCCCAGTCAGGCGGCCCAACAGTCGCAATCAATGCCACAATCGCTGGCCTGCTTTCAGGAAACAATAAATACAAGGCTTTCGACAAAATCTATGGCGCACTGCATGGAATTGAAGGCGTCATGCGCGAGCATTTCATTGAATTTTCAGATGAAAGACATTCGGATGAATTCATAAACGTTTTGAAAATAACCCCTGCCATGTACTTAGGCTCCTGCCGCTACAAGCTTCCAAAAGAGAATGCAGACAGCCTCTATGAGCAGATTTTCAATACCTTTGACAAATATGACATTGACACATTTTTCTATATTGGCGGCAATGACTCGATGGATACCGTCGCAAAGCTCTCCGCCTATGCCGAGGACAAAGGTTCTGACGTCAAGATTATCGGCCTGCCAAAGACGATAGATAATGACTTAGTGATTACCGACCATACCCCAGGCTTTGGCTCGGCCGCAAAATTTGTTGCTTCTGCAATGACTGAAATCTATTATGATTCTTCTATTTATCCAATAAAGAGTATTACAGTAGTTGAAATAATGGGGCGAGATTCTGGATTCTTGACTGCATCCTCCATTCTTTCAAAAAACAGTTGCATCGAAGGGCCGGATCTTGTCTATGTTCCGGAAAGAGCTTTCTCGATGGAGGACTGCATCAGACGGACAAAGAACCTCCTGAAGAGCAAGGATAGTGTAATCCTTGCAGTTTCTGAGGGAATAAGAGACAGCCAGGGAAACTACATCTCTGCAGAGGGAAATACTGTCGATGAATTCGGACATATTCAGCTGATGGGTGTTGGAAAGATCTTAGAAAACAAGCTCAAATCAGAAATCGGAATAAAGGTCCGCTCTATTGAGCTGAATGTCCTTCAGCGCTGCAGTGCTCACATCTCCTCAAAGACTGACATTGATGAATCCTTTATGCTTGGAGAAAATGGTATCGAAGCTGCTACTGACGACATCTCTGGAATGATGCTCTCACTTGAGAGAAAATCAGATTCTCCATATAAGGTGGAATGCGCCCTCGCCGACGTTTCAGAAGTCGCAAATCAGGTCAAAGCACTCCCCGATGAATTCATAAATAAAAATGCGCCTTACATTGAAAACGCATTCTTCGACTATGCTGAGCCGCTCATCATGGGCGAGAACCAGACCGTATTCAAAAACGGCGTACCTCAGTACGCGGATATTTCACATTTAAACTAAATTTACATATCAGAAATTGAAAAATTAGTCCCGCTAACGCAAAAACCCGCTCTCGCTTCGTGACCGACGCAGTGGTGTATGCAATGAGGTGGCATTCAGCCTTGCTGAATGACGAAGTCCTGATTGCTTTCCTCTAAGCACCAACGTCCGAGTCAGAGTTTTTGCTAGTTAGCGGGCGTTTTTCAATTTCTGATATTCGTTTTCTGAGATTAGATATGAAATCTCCTCGCAATTTCGGTGTGTGCTGCGCGACCGCCGAGAATCAGGATACCGAGAAAGATGAGGATTGACATCATGAGTGCGACTTCCGCAACGGCTACCTGCTTTAAGAGTCCGACACGGATAAGGATAAAAAGGACAACGTTCATTACGACGATATAAAATTCATGAAGTATGTACGACTGAAATTTCGCATGGTCGACAATCATGAAGATGACCAGAATCGCATTTATGACTATGAGCCATGATGGCAGAATGTATGTGATTGACCATCTCGTGAATCCGAAAACCAGATCAATCACAACAGTATAGATGAGAGCGAAGAACGACGTCCACCCGACTTTCCCATACGCTCCAAGCTTTTCACTAGAAAATAACGACACAATAATAACCGCATAAATAAGACCATATATTACAATTAGTGACCAGAGTAATCCATCATACGTCCTGTAGTTTGTAAATAGGCAGATGACGCCGATTGCAACTGCTAAATATAGAAGAATTCTCCTTGCGATGCTGACTCTTCGAACTGTTTCGGCAATATCCGGATAACGGTTCTTCACCTCAGTCTGATGGGTTCCATTTTCTTCCTTCTGAAGTACATGGTGGCAGAATGGGCAGTACTCCGTATCATCAAGAACAATAATATTACAATGCGTGCATTTCTTACTCATAATAAACCCCGTTCGTCTCAATCTTTACAGTCACACCATCCTTTGACAGCTGTCTGAAAATTCCCTCCTGAACAGCTGTATTTCTGTACGCAGAGCCTATCGTAAACACCAGCGTATCCTCATAAGAGGTGATGGTTCCCTTCATGTACTGTCCTACAGAAAATGGCAGAATACAGTAGAACATCTTAACATAAGGCTTATAATCTTCTTCCAGCTTGATGTTTCCGATGTTTGTAATCGTCGTGGTATTTGCTTTTGCCGCAAGATTGTAGAAGAACATCATGCCGCCGTTTTTCAGTGGCAGCGGCACGAATTTTGCAATGATATTATTGCTGTTTGAGACCGCAAATGAAAAGGTCTTCTCGAGATTTTCCTTTGTAATCTGCTCCTTCAGACTCTTGTGTACAATAGACTTTATCTCGTCAAAAGAATAATCTTCCTTTTCCGGAGCAAACTCGGCTGAAACCATGACGAAGAAATTCTTCGTCGTGTCCGATTCAAAAAACGGACGTAAATTTACAGGAACTGCCACACGGATCGGATGCCTCTTTGAAACAGCATTCTTATGACTCTTATATGTACTGTAAATAAAAGCAGTAATCAGATATTCATTAATGGAAATCCCATATTTCTCTCTGGAAATCCTCTTCAGTTCTGAGACAGACATAATCCCATGAACAACGCCAAAGCCCTTCATCGGAAGCTTTTCACCACGAAACATAAACGCACGGTTCAGCTTGTAATTACTCTTTGACCGCTTTTCAAAATTCTTTACGAAACTGTCCTCTCTGTCAAGAGAAGTCTCAGAAGAAAGCCCATCGCCAAGCTTTTTGCGAAGATCGGGATGTGAAAGGCGGAGGTACTGGTAAGTAAGCTCGCGGATAAAGTTTATTCCGCCCATGCCGTCAGCAAGTGCGTGAAATGCCTCAAGATTTATCTTGTTTCCAAAATAGGTGACACGGAACATATACTGGTTCTTCGTGTTCCAGTGTATGAGCCGGCATGGATATGTGCTCTCTTCAGCAATCTTTGGCGGTTCATCCTCTATTTCTTCAAGATAATACCAGAAAAATCCGTTTCGAAGACCATAGGAAAAGCCAGGAATCTTCGGCGTCACAATATTTACAGCCTCCTGCAGAAGCTCCGGCTGAACCTCTTCATTTAAGACGACACTGATTCTGTATGTGTTCGTCATCTCTTCTCCTGCGATGACAGGAAAAATATTTGCAGTATTGTCAAGCCTTTCCCAGTGCGGAGGCCTCCTTGGCGGCTTCTTCTGTGCCGGCTCCTTTACTTTCTTCTGTTTTTTGGGAACCTTCTTTTCTGTTGGATCAACAACCTCTGAATTTTCAGAGATTCCCCCTGTTTCAGTTCCTTTCTGCTTTTTAGACAAAAATTTCTCCCCCTAACACGAAAGAATGATGATGCATGGTGAAAAACAGAATACGCCATTGACATCATCATACTTATTTTAATATTTAGTCTTCAGCTTCCTCGTTTGTTTCCTTGTACTTAAGGCATGATTCAATAAACTTTGCGAAAAGCGGATGCGGCTTATTTGGCCTTGACTTAAATTCAGGATGGAACTGTACACCTACGTGGAAAAGATTATCCTTTACCTCAACTGCCTCTACGATTTCATCATCAGGTGATGTTCCGCAGAGAACAAGGCCATTATTCTCAAACTCTGTACGGTAATTGTTGTTAAATTCAAACCTGTGTCTGTGACGCTCTTCTACTTCATTTACGCCATAGGCATCCTTAAGAATTGTTCCGTCCTTAATCTTGCATGGATATGCGCCAAGTCTCATGGTGCCGCCCTTACGTCTGACAGCCATCTGCTCTTCCATGATGTCGATGACATTATTCTTGCCATTTGGCGTGAACTCACCACTGTTTGCGTCTTCAATTCCGCAGACATCGCGGGCAAATTCAATGACCTCGATCTGCATGCCAAGGCAGAGACCAAGATATGGAATATTATTCTCTCTGGCATATTTTGCAGCTGCGACCATTCCTTCGATTCCTCTGTCGCCAAAGCCGCCTGGAACGATGATTCCGTCAAGACCTTTAAGCTTCTCAGATACATTTTCAGGAGTGAGTTTCTCAGAATCAATCCACTCGATGTCTACTGTGGAGCCGTTCTTATAGCCACCATGGTAAAGAGCTTCCCTGACTGAAAGATAGGCATCATGAAGGGCCACATATTTTCCAACAAGACCGACTTTAACAGACTTCGAAAGTGTCTTAATATTCTGAACCATCTCACGCCACTCAGTGAGATCCGGCTCCTTTGATGTGAGGCCAAGCTCACGGCATACGACATTGTCAAGACCCTGCTCATGAAGCATCAGCGGTGCCTCATAAAGAACATCAACTGTGCTGTTTTCGATAACGCAGTCTTTCTTTACATTACAGAAAAGTGAAATCTTATTCTTGATGGATGAAGGTAACGGCTTGTCAGCACGGGTAACGATGATGTTAGGTGAAATACCAAGTGACCTAAGCTCCTTTACCGAATGCTGGGTAGGCTTTGACTTCAGCTCATCAGAGCCTGTGATGTATGGAACAAGTGTAACATGAATGAAAAGGCAGTTCTCCGGACCTTTTTCAGTATATACCTGTCTGATGGCTTCAAGGAATGGCTGGGACTCGATATCACCGGTCGTTCCGCCGATTTCTGTAATGAGCACATCTGCTTTTGAGCTCTCAGCTCCCATGTAGATGAAGTGCTTGATCTCATCCGTAATATGAGGGATGACCTGGACTGTCTGGCCAAGGTAATCACCACGTCTCTCTCGGTTAAGAACATTCCAGTAAACCTTTCCTGTCGTGAGGTTTGAGTACTGGTTCAGGTTCTCATCGATGAATCTCTCGTAATGTCCAAGGTCAAGGTCTGTCTCTGCACCATCTTCCGTGACATAAACCTCGCCATGCTGGTAGGGACTCATTGTTCCCGGATCTACATTGATATAAGGATCGAGCTTCTGAGAAGCTACCTTGTATCCTCTCATCTTGAGTAATCTTCCGAGTGATGCAGCAGTTATTCCTTTGCCGAGTCCTGAAACGACTCCGCCTGTCACAAAAACGTACTTTGTCATAATGTAAGTCCCTTCTTTAATCCTTAAATGTGAAACTTCTTATCATATTCACTGCATAATTTCCTAAATTCATCTGTCTGGGATTCCTTCAGGGAATCAATGTATTCATGCGTATCGTATGTATTATTCTTTATCTCAATCAGGCATACAGCAATGTTCGAGCAGTGGTCGGAAATTCTCTCTAAGTCTGTGAGAATGTCCTCATAAACCATGCCGCACTCAAGTGTGCACTTGCCCTTCTGAAGCCTCTTGAAATGATGCTTTCTGGCCTTTTCATTAATGTTGTCAATGACTTCCTCGAGTGGCTCAACCTTTTTTGCAAGGTCAACGTCCTTATTGATAAACAAGTCCTTTGACATTGAAACGATTTCATTGATCGCACTAATGTAAACCGAAAGCTCATCAACAGCCTTGTCAGAGAAGGAAAGTCCCTTCTGAGAAAGCTTCTGGCTGCTCTCGGCAAGATTTCTCGCATGATCTGATATTCTTTCGAAATCGCTCATGCAATGGAGGATAATTGAAATCTTCTTGCTGTCTTCAGCAGAAAGCGACTTCGAACTAACCTTTACCAAATAGGAACCAATGACGTCTTCGAAGGTATCGATTTCTGTCTCATCTGCAATGACTTCTTTATATATCTTCTTGTCATAAGAAAGTAGTAATGAAGTCGCCCTCGTAAGCGATTCATTTGTAAGGTTTGCCATCTCATGTGCAACTGTCTCACACTGTCCAACAGCGAAAGCCGGACGCTCAAGAAATCTGTCATCAAGAAGTGAAAGAACATCGCTTTCATTTTTCTCAACAACCTCTTCCTCTTCTTCTGCCTTGTCACGAATCGTAACTGTAGCAAGCTGCACGATCTTGTCACCGAATGGGAAAAGAACGGCAACTACGAAAATATTGAAGGCCGAATGTATGATGGCAATACCAACCGGGCTTGCCGCATTCGACAAAAATCCAAAATGAATAAATGCATTCAGCGTATAAAAAATTGCCATGAAGAGAAATGCGCCGATGACATTTAAGTAAACATGAATCATTGCAGCTCTCTTTGCATTCACTTTGCCACCGATGGAAGAAATGACAGCCGTGATGCAGGTTCCTATATTCTGTCCCAAAATAATAGGAATGACAACTGAATACGGAACGACGCCGGTCACACAGAGTGCCTGCAGAATACCAACAGATGCAGACGAACTCTGGATAATGGCAGTAACGACAAGTCCCATTAAAAGTCCTAAGAAAGGATTTGAGAACTTAATCATAAAGTTCGTAAACCTCGGGTCGTCAGCAAGAGGCGAAACCGCACTGCTCATGCCTTCCATGCCATACATCAAAACTGAAAAACCAAGAAGAATAATTCCGATATCCTTCTTAGCATCGCTTTTCGTAAATGCATAAAAAATGATTCCGATGACAGCAAGCACCGGTACGAAGGTCTTCGGCATGAATATTGCAACAATAGGGCTGGAGGAAGAAAGTCCGGTAAGACTTAAAATCCATGCGGTAACCGTGGTACCGATATTTGCACCCATGATGATACCGACTGCCTGGGAAAGCTTCATAATCCCGGCATTAACAAAGCCGACAACCATAACAGTCGTCGCTGAGGATGACTGGATGATGGCCGTGACGCCAATGCCTAAGAGAAGTCCCTTAAACCTTGTATTTGAAAGCTGCTCTAGTATGTACTCAAGCTTGCTTCCAGCTGTCTTTGTAAGTCCCTCTCCCATGACCTGCATTCCGAATAGGAAAAGTGCAAGTCCTCCAAAGAGATTCAGAACATTATAAATAGTCATGATAAAATAAAACTCAACTCTTTACTGACTTTTTATCCTTTGATTTGGAAGCAGCCTTTTCCTTCTTGGCAGCATCTTTGGCTTTCTTTTCTTCAGCTTCCTTCTTTGCGTCTTCCTCTGCCTTCTTCGCATCTTCAGGCTTTTCTACTGCTGAGATGGCGGCTGTCTGCATAGGAATTCTGCAGTTTCTGTTTGAACCAAACTCTACAATGACTGTATCCTGGTCCTTTGAAATATCAATTACGACGCCATAGAAGCCGCTTGTCGTAAGAACTGTATCTCCAATAGCAAGTTCCTTTATCATGGCATCCTTATTCTTCTGCTCCTTCCTCTGAGGGCGAATCATGAAGAAATACATGAAACCGAAAATAATGACCATCCAGATGATAAGAGAGAAAGTAGCACCTGATGCGGATCCGGATGAACTTAAAAATAACTGCATAATACCTAATTACCTCCAAATAAACAAAATACCTTGCTATTCTATCCTAAATTTAAAATGTATGCAAGAAAATTGTAAAGGATTAGAAAGCAAATACAATGAAATTAACATATACAAATAAAGAAAAAATGTGAATTGTCACGAATCGTTCTCGTGAAGCATCTCGATTCTTTCTTTCATGAAACTTTCATACCTGTGCTCATCAATGGCTGCACGAATTTCTTCCATCAGTTTGTTGTAAAACCTGAGATTGTGGAGTACCAGAAGCCGCATGCCAAGCATCTCTCCAGACTTCATCAGATGATGTACATACGCCCTAGAATATCTCCTGCAGCATGGGCAGTCACAGCCTTCCTCAAGCGGACGCTCATCCTTTTCAAATTTCTTATTTAAGAGATTCAGCCTGCCATGAGATGTGTATGCATGTCCATGCCTGCCATTTCTCGACGGATATACACAGTCAAAGAAGTCGACGCCATAATATACTGAGCGCAGGATGTTTTCAGGCGTACCGACACCCATGAGATACGTAGGCTTGTTCTGCGGAAGATAAGGAATCGTGACATCAAGGATATGGTACATTTCCTCTGCGGTCTCACCGACTGCAAGTCCGCCAAGGGCATAGCCGTCAAGATTCATGTCAGCAATCTCCTTTGCCTGGGCAATCCTGATGTCATCAAAGACTGCACCCTGATTTATTCCAAAGAGAAGCTGGTTTTTATTGATCGTATCCTCCTGCTGGTTCAGTTCGTCCATCTTTTTCTTGCAGCGGATGAGCCAGCGCGTTGTCCTTGCAACTGATTTCTCAACATATTCTCTTTCAGACTTTGATGACGGACATTCGTCAAACGCCATCGCAATCGTGGAGCCAAGGTTTGACTGAATCGTCATGCTTTCCTCAGGTCCCATGAAAATCCTGTGGCCGTCGAGATGAGACTTGAACGTAACGCCCTCTTCCTTTATGGAGCGAAGGTCAGCCAGAGAAAAGACCTGGAAGCCGCCTGAATCCGTAAGTATTGGCTTGTTCCAGACTGTGAACTTGTGCAGGCCGCCATATTCTTTTATCAGTGTGTCTGTCGGACGAAGGTGCAGGTGGTAGGTATTTGAAAGCATGATCTGGGTTCCGATTCCTTCGAGATCCTCGGTCGAAACCGCACCCTTGATTGCTCCCTGCGTTGCCACATTCATAAAACAAGGCGTCCTCACCGTGCCATGCACTGTCGTAAGGATGCCTGTCTTTGCGCGCCCGTCGATATTATTTATTTCGTACATACTATAACTTTCTAAAAATAATAATATACAAACTCACGTCGCAAAAAAATGTACATCTGAAAAACCCGTTCCCACTCATGACTCGACGTAGCGGTACTAAGCTCACGCTATATCAGACGCTAAGGTATCGCCACGATTTCTCGAAATCGTGGCATGTCGTCAGAGCACATTAAAATGCTGCTGCGCAGCATAGTGCTCTTTCTCGCATTCGCTAAGTACCGACGTCCGAGTCATGGTTTTTGCAGATGTATCATTTTTTTACTCCGCTCGAGTTTATCATAAGTTCAAGAATAAAAGTCCTGAAAATAACTCTCCCGTGCGCTCATATTTGAAAGCATAAGGTCGAGTACCGTTACGCAAGCCATGGATTCAACGACTACGACTGCACGGGGCACGATGATCGGATCGTGGCGGCCCTTGATGACGATTTTGACATTCTCGCCGGAAGAATTCACAGTCTCCTGTTCCTTTGAAATAGAAGGCGTAGGCTTGATTGCTGCGCGGAAGATGATTTCACTTCCATCACTGATGCCGCCTAAGATGCCGCCTGCATGGTTCGTGCGTTTTTTGATGACACCATCGTCGTCGGTATAAAACGAATCATTATTCGTACTTCCTACTGCCTTTGAAGCTGCAAAGCCATCGCCGATTTCAAAGCCCTTTACGGCGCCGATTGACATGATCGCCTGCGACAGAGCAGCATCTAATTTGTCAAACACTGGCTCACCGATGCCAGCTTTGAGCCCATCAATCCTGCACTCAACGATGCCGCCGACTGAGTCACATTCACTCATTTTTTCAGTAAGGTAAGAC
The DNA here is from genome assembly GCA_900317755.1 of uncultured Lachnospiraceae bacterium. Taxonomy (GTDB): domain Bacteria; phylum Bacillota; class Clostridia; order Lachnospirales; family Lachnospiraceae; genus RUG306. Next base: position 39,375 of record ONHZ01000016.1, on the reverse strand, counting down.
TGCGCTTTTTCAGACATCTCACTATCCGGCATATAGAGCGGATTCTTCATGATTTCATTGCGGTCGAACTTCGTAATTTCAAAAGGTCCTATTGCCTTTGAATATGCTGTTACCGTAACGCCGACAGATGCCAATAATTTTGATGCGATTGCGCCTGCAAGAACACGGCCAATTGTCTCTCTTGCAGAAGATCTTCCACCGCCTCTGTAATCACGGAAACCGTACTTTGCATCGAAGCCATAGTCTGCATGGCCTGGTCTGTATACATTCTGTATGTCTGAATAATCCTTCGAATGCTGATCTGTGTTTCTAATGACCATTGCAATCGGAGTGCCAAGTGTTTTCCCTTCAAAAACGCCTGAAAGAATCTCGACCTCATCCTTCTCATTTCTCTTCGTCGTGAAGCGGGACTGGCCAGGGCGGCGCCTGTCAAGGAAGGGCTGGATGTCCTCGGCACTTAATTCAAGTCCTGCAGGGCAGCCGTCTACTACTGCACCGATGGCTGGACCATGGGATTCGCCGAAGGTCATCACACGGAAATTTTTCCCATATAGCGAGCCTGCCATCAGCCTTCTCCGCCTAATGCAACGATATCAATACAGTTTGGTGTAGAAACCTTGACAGGCTTATTTTCCATAAGTGCACATTTCTTTTCTGGAAATACCTTGAAGGTACGGATTTCGTTTGTGTCGTGATTTAATACAGCATAGAATTCATTACCTGGAAGAACACCGATTGACTTTGGATAATCACCGCTTACCATAGTTTCAAATTCATAAGAAAGCGTTCCATCCTCTGCATTTCTTGCAAAAACAGTGACAGTATTTAATGCATCTACAGTGACAAGGCAGTACTTGTCATCAGCAGTGAAATCAAAACTGGTAGAACCTGCTGCCGGAAAATCCTTTTTCAGTGTAGGAACAATCTTTACTAATTCAAAAAGTGTCTGGTTATTCTCTCCACTATATTTATAAATTTCGATTGCATTCGCAAGCTCTGTAAGGACATAAAGGAATTTGCCATCCTTTGAAAAATGAAGGGCTCTCGGACCTGAATCCATTGAGCAGCGGATGATGTCCTCAAGCTCGAGCTTTCCAAGTTCATAATCGATTTTATAAACCTTTACCATGTGAAGTCCAAGGTCTGCAGCAAGCAGATATTTCTCATCAGGGGTAAGCTTGACACAGGTAACCTTCGGGTGGTCGAGACGCTTTTCTGATGCGCTGATGGGAAGGCCGCTCTGGAAAATGCCGCAGGAAATATCGCCGATTGAGCCATCAGAATTTAATTTCATCATTGTGACTCTTCCGTCATGATAGCCGCCTACAAAAAGGAAACGGTTCTTCGAATCGACCTCAACATAGTCGCCTCTCATGCCGCCAATCCACTGCTGGTTGATCTTTGTAAGGTCACCATTTTCATCAATACTGAAGGCAGCTACGCCCTCATCAGCGATGGAATAAAGGTACTTGCCATTATGAGACGTAGTAAGAAATGATGGATTGTTTATCGGCGCAACGCTTCTCTCAGTAAGCGCTCCCTTTTTTGTATCAACATCATAAACATGAATGCCCACGCTGTTTGAATGGGTATATGTACCTACATAAGCTACATACTTTTTTGCGGCTGCCATAATAAGCTTCCTTTCTAGAAAATGCCTTTGTCGTGCCTAATTCTTTACATCTTCTGCGTAATATTACGCATTATTTTTTTAATTCGCTTCTTCGAAGTATATCATATTTTTGCGGCTTCGTATCAAACAAAACATAAAGTATTTGTAAAGGATGAGGGGCAGATTCCATCTCATTTCCCTCATCATCCCTTATGGATACTACCTTTGTCTCAATGTTCTGTCCGTCCGGCTTCATGATCTCGATTGTCTCGCCAACAGAGAACTTGTTCTTCTGATAAAAACGAACGCGCCCGTCATCTTTTACTTCTTCGACAATGCCAATAAGGGTATATGCATTTACGTATGTATTGTTGTCATAAATCTGCTCGTCGCTACCCGGCTTTCCAAAATAAAAGCCAGTCGTAAATTTCCTGTAGGTGCAGGAAGCAATCTGCTCATTCAGCCATGGAAGAAGCTTTCTGTACTCATCCTCACTTCTGAAATAGGCATCAATTGCCATCCTGTAGGTACGGGCAACTGTTGCGACATAGAGCGGATTCTTCATCCTGCCCTCAATCTTGAAGCTGTCGATGCCAGCATCTACAAGCTCCGGGATGTGGTCGATCATACAGAGATCCTTGGAATTCATGATGTAGGTGCCGCGCTCGTTCTCGAAGACCGGAAGATATTCGCCCGGGCGCTCGTCCTCTTCGAGATAGTATTCATGATTCTCGTCGACAAGATGTGTTGGGTTGTTGAATGTGCTGTTTTCGGAACTGCCTGCTGCCCCGGCTGCCTCTTCATTGCTGCCGTTTTTTTGAACGCCAGCAGTATCTTTCTCAAGTACCGTATATTTCCACCTGCATGGATGCGTGCATTCGCCTCTGTTTGAGTCACGTCCTGTAAAATAATTCGAAAGTAGGCATCGTCCGGAATAGGAAATGCACATCGCACCATGTACGAAGCTCTCGATTTCGATATCGTCCGGAATATGCTCGCGAATCTCCTTTATTTCCTTAAGCGAAAGTTCGCGGGCTGTCACAATTCGCTTTGCGCCTTCCTTCACCCAGAAGAGCACGCTCATGTAATTCGTCGTATTCGCCTGGGTTGAAATATGAAGATCGATATCTGGCATATATTCCCTTGCAAGAGAAAACATGCCCGGATCTGAAATCAGGACTGCATCAGGACGAATTTCATTCTGAAGCTTTTTGAAATATTCCTTTATGCCTTCGATGTCATAATTGTGGGCATAAATATTTGCAGTGATGTAAACCTTTACACCTCTCTCATGGCAGAATTTGACAGCCTTTTTCAAATCCTCATCTGAAAAATTCTTCGCATTTGCCCTGAGACCGTAAGCGTCTCCACCCATATAAACAGCCTCAGCACCATAAAGCACTGCTGTCTTTAATGTCTCAATTCCGCCAGCCGGAACAAGAAGCTCCGGTTTCTTTCTTTCTATCATAAATAACCCTGACTATTACGTATCCTAATGCATTCACTAATTGTAAATGCGATATAATATTCAAATTATTGCTTCTCAAAATCCTGCAACAATAAACATAATTATTATTTCAGACATTCATTTTCAGAAATATTTTTACAAAATATTTTTACAAAACTTTATGCACCGACACCGACATCCCGTCAGCAATCGGAAGCACATCCGTCACAAAATCAGCTCTGTGTGTGATATCCTGAAGGAAGGCGCGCATCCTGTCGTGAATTGTCCTGTCCCTCTGCAGAATCGTGTATCTCGAATCGAGTAAACTCTCATCCTGAAGCACATTGTCGCAAACGATCACGCCGTCATCTGTCAGTAGCTTTGCTGCCCTGTCAAAATATATACTGTACTGCCCCTTGGCAGCATCAATAAAAACAAAATCAAACTTCGGATTTTCATCAGAAGAAATCATCTCATCAAGACTCTTCTCAGCATCGCCTTCGATGACTTTAATAAAATCAGAAATTCCAAAATTCTTGAAATTCTCGCGAGCCTCTTTCACATGCTCAGGACGGATCTCGAGCGTCGTAATCTGTGCCTTCGCATATTCATAAATAAATGATGTCGAGTATCCAGCACAGGTTCCAATCTCTAATATCTTTGAAGGCTTTTTCATCGCAAGGACAGCGCGGAGCAGGTCTTCTGTCTCGCTTCTGATGACAGGATAATCTCTCTCAAGGCACCATTTTTTGAGTGCATATAAATGCTCTGGAAGAGATGGTCTCAAGGTAGAGAGAAAAATTTTCATCCTTTCATCATCGTTCATTACAATTCCTAAACCAGTGCATCTCATGCCAACCCACAAGGAAACATACCAGGCATGAGAAACTATTCAAAGTGATCAGACTTCCATGACAATCGGAAGAATCATTGGTCTTCTCTTTGTCTCTTTCCATACAAAGTCTGAAAGTGCTGTACGGATATCCGAGCGGATCTTCGTCCAGTCAGAAACATGCCTCTGACTTAAATCCGTCATTTCATTATTTACGACTTCACGGGCATTGTCCATCAGGTCCTCTGCACCCTTTGCGTAGACAAAACCTCTGGAAACAATTTCAGCATTTCCAATGAATGTAGATGTGCCCTGCATCAGAAGAAGCACTACGATAATGATTCCATCTTCTGATAATCTCTGTCTGTCCCTGAGCACAACAGAACCTACATCGCCAAGACCATCGACCATGACGGAACCGGCCTTGACATTTCCATTTACTTTAGCGCTCTCATCATTCAGCTCGAGAATGTCTCCGACCTTCATAATGAAAATATGAGAACTGTCATATCCCAAAGTACGAACGACATCAGCCTGTGCCTTTAAATGCTTGTATTCGCCATGAACCGGAATCGCATACTTTGGCTTTACAAGGGAATAAAGGAGCTTAATCTCCTCCTGGCAGGCATGTCCGGAAACATGCGTATCCTGATAGATGATGTTTGCGCCCTGCCTGTAAATGTCATCCATGACATGAGATACCGCCTTCTCATTTCCCGGAATAGGATGGGACGAGAAAATAATCGTATCGTTTGGCTTGATGCGGATCTTCTTGTGCATGCCGGATGCCATTCGGGAAAGTGCAGCCATGGACTCGCCCTGTGATCCTGTCGTGATGATGACGGTCTTCTCATCAGGATAATTCTTCAGCTCATCGATGCCAATAAGCGTATTGTCTGGAATATTGATGTAGCCAAGCTCAACTGCCGTAGTGATGATGGAAACCATTGAGCGGCCTTCGATGACAGCTTTCCTGCCGAATTTGTAGGCAGAATTAATAATCTGCTGTACACGGTCAACATTTGAAGCAAATGTTGCGATGATGATTCTCGTATTCTGGTACTGGCCGAAAATCTGGTCAAAAGTCGTACCAACCGTGCGCTCAGACATTGTAAAGCCAGGCCGCTCAGCATTCGTGCTGTCGCAGAGCATTGCGAGAACACCCTTCTGGCCGAGTTCTGCAAAGCGCTGCAGATCAATCTGGTCACCAAAAACAGGCGTGTAATCAACTTTAAAATCTCCTGTATGAATAACAGTACCAACAGGGGTAAAAATTGCAAATGCAGCTGCATCCTGAATCGAGTGATTTGTCTTTATGAATTCTACACGGAAACAGCCGGCATTAATCGTCTGGCCGTATTGAACAACCTTCCTTCTCACCTGGGTCATCATATTGTACTCTTCGAGCTTGTGCTCAATGATGCCCATGGTAAGCCTCGTCGCATAAAGCGGAACCTGCATCTGGGAAAGGACATAAGGGATTGCACCGATGTGGTCTTCATGACCATGCGTAATAAAGATGCCCTTCACCTTGTCCTCATTCTCCAGAAGATAGGAAATATCCGGAATGACAAGGTCTACGCCTGGCATATCGTCTTCCGGAAATGCCATTCCGCAGTCCACTACAATGATGCTGTCGCCATATTCGAAAGCCGTCATATTCATACCAATGATGTCAAGGCCTCCGAGCGGAATGATCTTAAGTTTTTTCTTATTCAATTGTAACCTCCGAGTCGTCAAGTAATTCCTTGAAGATTCCGGCGACATTTTTTAGTTCTTCGTCATCGGTTACGGTTGTAAAAATAAAGTTCTCCGGATCACCCTCGCATTCATCCTCACGGAGAATATAAGCCTCGCCCTCTTGATTCTCATCCGAATCCTCCTCCGAATCAGGATCAAGATTTGACGCTAAAACATAATGCTTCTCATTTATCGTCGTTTCTTCAATTATATAAACTTCAAGCTTATCCGAGCCTTCAGTATCTTCTAAAACAATTTTTTCTGACATGACTTTTCCCTCATACTGCTATCAATCCTCTTTCCCGCAACAGGCAGCCTTATCTTGCGGAAACAACGCAGCGTGAATAATATTTCTCATAATTAGGATGAGAATTTAACTTTGCCGATGCTCATCCATGTATCTCTGAAGAATCAGCATTGCTGCAAGCTCATCGACATATTTCTTGTGAGCTTTTTTTTGAACGCCTGTAAACTCCATCGCCTCGTGGGATTCAACAGTCGTAAAGCGCTCATCCTGAAAACAAATCGGAATTTCTGGAAATCTTTTTTGAAGTGCCTCTGCAAAATCACGGGTTTTCTGGCATCTCTCGCCCTCAATCCCATCAAGGCCCAGAGGAAGACCTAATACAAAAGTATTTACAGAATATTTCTGAACCAGCTCGCCGATTCGCGCAAGCGTGGTACGATATTTCGTAGGCTTTTCCCTTCGGATAATCTCAACACCCTGTGCAGTGATTCCAAGGCCGTCAGAAACGGCAACACCGCATGTATGCGCTCCGAAGTCGAGCCCCATCAGACGTCCTTCCATGCCTCGTTCTTTATGTATTCTTTAAGGAGCTCCTCAACAAGCTCATCGCGCTCGACCTTCATAATGAGGCTTCTCGCACCATTGTAGCTCGTGATAAATGTAGGATCTCCCGACATAATATAGCCTACAATCTGATTCACGGGGTTGTAGCCTTTTTCTTTGAGAGAATTGTAAACGCTCTCTAAAATCTGCTTTACGCCAACATTGTTGTCTGTCTCGACTTTGAAATACTGTGTATTTGAAAGATTCATAACTCAAGTCCTGTCAAAAATTTCCATCCAACATAATCGGTTTCATTCTAATTGATTTAACAGCAAAAGTAAAGAATAATCAGACGATTTCCATTATTTCATCAGTAAGAAATCCAATTATTCTGCCCTCTCTTATTGTGTGCTTCAGTGCATCAGCCTCTTCTTCATTCTTAACCTTTACTGCACAGCGGATGTATTCCTCGGATAATCCTGTGACATAAAATCCTGTCGCGTCAATAAAATCCTCTTTGTCTGCATCTGCTATTCTATGAAAATCCGATTCGAAAAGAACGGAAACTTCCTTCCCAATATGACGGCGCCTGTACTCAACAGCCTGTTTTTTTGAGATATCAATCAATTTGTTCACGCGATTATCCTTGATCACATTTTTGACACGGCCGGGAAGGGATTCTGCCCTTGTACCCTTCCTGATGGAATAGGGGAAATTATGGACTTCGTAAAAATTTATCTTCTTTACAAAGTCACAGGTCTCTTCAAACTCACTGTCCGTCTCTCCCTGGAAGCCTGAGATGATGTCCGTCGTAATCGCAGGATCATCAAAATATTTCCGAAGTAATTCGACAGCTTTTCTGTAATCTTCTTTCGTATAGTGGCGGTTCATGCGTTTAAGGACAGCATCTGATCCGCTCTGAAGGGAAAGATGAAAATGCGGGCAGATCTTTGGAATCTCAGATAATTCCTTTACAAAATCTTCGGTAATAAGATCCGGGTCAAGCGAGCCGAAACGGATGCGGCGGATGCCTTGAATTAATGAGATACGGAGAACCAAAAGCAGAAGATAATAATTCGTATTATCTTGTTTATCCTCAGTTAATGTACTGCCTGTAGATAATAATTGCTGGTCTGTTTTCGATATTTTCTTTTTTTCTGAAAAATAATTTATTCTGATTTTCTCTTGGTTATCCTGATCTGAATCCCTGCCGTATGCTGCAACATCAACGCCTGTAATTACAATTTCAGAAAATCCTTCTTCTGCAAGGTGCTCTGCTTCTTTTACTGATGCTTCCATGCTGCGGCTTCTGGACTTTCCTCTCGCAAATGGAATCAGACAGTATGAACAGAAATGGTCACAGCCATCCTGAATCTTTAAGAAGCTTCTTGTCCTGTCAGATGGCTCGGAAAAACCAAGTTCTTCGAAGGTAGCGGCAGTGTCACGATGACGAATGTCCATCTCATTATTCTCAACACTACTTATGTTATCAGCGTTCTTTCCATCAAAAGCTGCCTCTCCTTCATTCAAATCCTTGCTATCTTGAACTGCTTCATCAGTATTAGAAATCTGTTTTCTGGACTCAAGAAATGAAATTACCTTCTCATCAATTTTTCCCTTTTCGTCATTTAAGATAATAAGGTCGGCGCCTGTCTCCTCTTTTAGTTTTTCTTCATCATTTTCTGCAAGAAAAGTCTCGGCAAAGCAGCCTGCACAGACAATCACCGCATCAGGATTTTCACGCTTTGCGCGCCTAAGCATCTGCCTTGATTTCTGGTCAGCGACAGCCGTCACTGTGCAGGTATTTATGACATACACATCTGCCTTATCAGAAAATGGCACAATGGTAAAGCCGGCCTCAGAAAGCCTCTTCTCCATTGCCTTTGTCTCATATTCATTTACCTTGCAGCCCAGATTTTTCAATGCTGCGGTCATATTATTTGTATTCATATTAATTTTCTCAAATGTCAGTCAGAAGATTTTTACAAAAGTCACGGCAGCATCTTTCCACAGTATAATTTATTATGTCCGAAATGCAACATTTGTCCTGTCTGATCTTCCCTAATGTCTTGTTTGTCAAAATACTTGTAAAATATTTTTTAATTCGTTATTTCAACGATTGACATTTTTTATTATCTGAAATAATATCACATTGTAATCAATTTTATACCATTTTTTTAGGAGGTTTAGGTATGAAAAAGGTAATGATTTCACTCAATTCTATTGACAAGGTAAAGTCTTTCGTCAACACTATTTCAAAGTTTGACAGCGACTTCGATCTTATCAGCGGACGTTATGTCATCGATGCAAAGTCAATCATGGGAATCTTCTCACTTGACCTTTCACAGCCAATCGAGCTTACAATCCACGCTGAGGATGACGCTGAAATTCTTGAAGCAGTAAAGCCTTACATGGTATGAAGAGTTGACTGATCTTAAGAAGGTCAGTCATTCATTATTAATTTCTCCGGCACAGCAATGTGCCGGATTTTTTATTTTGTCATGATAGTTTTACTAGCTCTATTTTTATTTTGTTCGTGCTTTGCATGAATAAAGAATCAGAATTACCACGGATGTCACAAATAGATTAATCAATACAGCTGAAACACATAAAACTTTAAATAGTACGAGTTCTCTCCCATTGTCCAGAGAATCGGATGGTCCGGTGCCTGTGCGCGGGCTTCGACCTGACGAAGATGCACATGGGCCTGTTTGCTGGCCTCGACAATCATCTTTTCAAAAAGTTCTCTCGTCATAAAATGCGAGCATGAGCAGGTGGCAAAGTAACCGCTCTTTTTTACGAGCTTCATCGCATTTTTATTTATTTCCCTGTAGCCATTTATCGCATTCTTCAGATGCTGCTTTTCCTTTGCAAATGCTGGCGGATCAAGAATCAAAAGATCATACTGTTTACCGGCCTTTACCATTTCTGGAAGAAGTTCCACGATGTCAGCAATGTCAAAATTGACATTTGAAAAGCCGTTTAGTTCTGCGTTTTTCCTCGCAGTCTCGATTGCATATTCTGATGCATCAATCCCGGTGACATGCTTTGCGCCAGCGTATGCCGCATTAAGCGCAAATGAGCCTGTATGCGTGAAAAGATCAAGGACTTCAGCATCCTTTGCAAGACCCTGTATTGCCTTTCGATTCAGTTTCTGGTCAAGGAAAAATCCGGTCTTCTGCCCGCGCTTGACATCAACAAAATACTTTACGCCATTCTCAGTAATCTCGACATTGGTATCAAACTCATCTCCGATGAAGCCGTCGTATTTTTCAAGGCCCTCTTTCTTACGCTCGCCGGCATCATCACGCTCGTAAACGCCGCGGATTCTGATGCCGTCTTCTGCAAGGATTCCTTTTAAAATTTCAACAATCTCATTCTTGAAATTCTCCATGCCAAGCGTAAGAGATTCGACGACTAGGACATCCTCATATTTGTCGATCGTAATGCCTGGAAGAAAATCCGCCTCGCCAAAAACCAGTCTGCAGGAAGAAGTGTCGATTACTCTTTTCCTGTAATCCCAGGCTGTGCGGAGCTTTTTCTCGAAAAATGCACGGTCAATCTCTTTATCAATGTCACGGGTCAGGATGCGCACACGGATTTTTGATTTGTCATTTATGTATCCGATGCCCATTGGGTAGCCATCGAAATCATGAACTTCGACAAGTCCGCCGTTTTCATAATCGCCTTCAACATTATCTATTTCGTTATCAAAAACCCATGAACCGCCAGACTTCATCATCCGGCCTTCGCCTTTTTTTAAGATTATTTTTGCGTATGACATATGCTTTCCTTTTTCCTGCAATAACACAGCATCTCTGACATGCAGCACAAGCCATGAGCTGATCATTAAGACATTAACTATCATTCAAATAAAATCACATGCAAACATTGCTTGTTTTTTCATGCGATAATCTCTACAGAAGTTACATAATATTACCGTATTTGATTATCGCTTCTTCATCAGTCGATGGAGATGACTTCCACCTCATCAATAGCTTTCTCCAAAAGCGGCTCGATGAATCCGACGAGATGTGTTTCGGATTTTTCAATCCTGTCAAGCTTTGGCTTTGTCACCGGGTGCTTTGCGACGAAAATTGTACAGCAGTCCTCATAAGGCAGAATTGATGTCTCGAAGGTGCCGATCTTCTGGGATTCATTTACAATTTCCTGCTTGTCGTAGGCAATGAGTGGCCTGTATACCGGCATCGAAACTGCAGCATTCGTGCACTCCAGTGACTGCATGGTCTGGGATGCGACCTGGCCGATGGACTCTCCAGTAATGAGTCCCATGCAGCCCTCTTCCTTTGCGAAGTGCTCAGCGATTGCCATCATGTAACGGCGCATGATGATGGTAAGCTCGTCATGCGGGCAGTGGTCCAGGATGCAGAGCTGAATGTCTGTAAAGTTTACGACATAGAGATTCATCGGACCTGAATACTTTGCGACCTGGTGCGCGAGATCTACGACCTTTTGCTTTGCACGCTCAGATGTGTATGGCGGTGCATGAAAATAAATCGCGTCAATCTTCACGCCGCGCTTTGCAACTCTAAAGCCTGCAACCGGACTGTCTATACCGCCTGAAAGAAGGAGCATTGCCTTGCCGCTCGTGCCATACGGAAGGCCGCCTAAGCCCTCATATTCCTTGGAATAGATGCAGAGATTGTGCGTCCTGACCTCGACATAAATATAGACATCCGGCTTGTGGACATCGACAGAAAGTGTCGGGAATGCGTCCAAAATCCTGCCGCCAAGCTCTGCGGCAAGCTGCATAGAATCCAGAGGATAATCCTTTCTCGACCTCCTGCACTTTACCTTGAAGGTGAAATTCTTTTCAGGATAAACCTTGTCAACAAATTCGACAACCTTTTCTGCAAGCTTGTCAAAGCCCTCATCCAGGACTAAAACGACGGGACAGATCTCGACCAGTCCGAAAACATTCTGAAGTGCATGCAGGACATCTTCAAAATCAAAGTCCTCCTTGCACTCTACAAAAATCCTGCCAGAAGGACGGGTGACCTCAAACTCCTGAGGGAAATCTTTAAGTGCACGGCGGACGCTGTCGACAAGCGCCTCCTCGAAGAGGTAGCGGTTCTTGCCCTTGATGCCAATCTCGCCATATTTCAATAAAAATGCGTGGTACATACTGTACTCCTTTTTCTTACAAACTCGCTCCCGCAAAAAAATGTACATCTGAAAAACCCGTTCTCACTCATGACTCGACGTAGTGGTACTAAGCTCGTGCTATATCAAACGCACTCGCTAAGTACCAACGTCCGAGTCATGGTTTTTGCAGATGTAACATTTTTTTACTCGCGCTCGAGTATACTGCAACTTTCAGAAAACTCGAGAGGGTGTACGAAAATATGAGACGCAGAAAAACTCTTGACCGGTACGCCGGCACTTAATGAGTGCAAGCGTTAGCGTAGCACGAATTTAGTACCGCTGCGTCGGTCACGAAGCGGGAGCGGGTTTTTCTGTGTCTCATATTTTTGTACGCCCCGAGTTTATCAATTAATAAACTAGTGTCTCGTATATCTTTGTAACATTGGTACAATCTCGTGCAGTGCTTTGACTGCTTCCGTGATTTCGGTGGCAGTCGTGTGGTAACTCATCGAGAAACGTACTGTGGACTCGAGCAGATTCTTGGGTAAGTGAATTGCGGTGAGTGTGCGGGATACGTTGGTGCGGTTTGATGAGCAGGCGGAGCCAGCCGACACGAAGATTCCCTTTTCTTCGAGTGCATGTAAGAGCACTTCTGCACGGACATTCTGAACGGACAGGCTGATGATGTATGGAGCGACAATGCCTGTTTCATTATCCGATGCAGCATTTGTACGAAATTCTTTTTTGCCATCGTAGGACTTTGCCATAGCGCCATCATATGGTACAAGCGAACCGTTGATGGAGAGTCCATCAATGTCCTTTATGCCATCTGAAAATATTTTCCGTAGGCGCACGAATTCATCCAAGTGTCCCGGAAGATCTTCAAAGATTTCTGAGACCGCTGTGCCAAGACCAGCAATTGCAGGAACATTTTCCGTGCCGGAACGCATCAGTCTTTCCTGGCCGCCGCCGAAAACAAGAGGGCGAACCCTGACCTTATCCTTTATATAGAGAAATCCACTGCCCTTTGGTCCATGAATCTTATGACCGCTGACGGAAAGCAGATCTATTCCTGTCCTCTTCGGAAATACAGGGATTTTCCCATAAGATTGAATCGCATCAACATGAAAGACAGTATTCGGATTTTTCTCATGGATGATCTCAGCAGCTTCCTCGATAGGCTCGACCGTGCCGATTTCATTATTCACATGCATAAGAGAAACAAGCGCCGTGTCCTCACGGATTGCATCCCGAAGCTCATCAAGTGAGATATTTCCGTATTGGTCAACCTTAAGACGAGTCACTTCATAGCCATTCTGCTCAAGATACTGGAATGGCATCTCAACGGACGCATGCTCGATTGACGTCGTGATGACATGCTTTCCCTTTTTCGGATTTTCTGCCGCGTAACCCAGAATCACCGCATTATTTGACTCGCTTCCACCAGACGTAAAATAGATTTCATTCTTATCAACCTTCAGCGAGTCTGCGATTACCTTTCTCGTATTTTTAAGGTAATTCTCCGCTTCCATTCCCTTATTGTGAAGCGAAGAAGGGTTCCCGTAATCCTCGGTCAAGACCTTCGCCATTACCTTTGCAGCTTCATCCGAGCACCGCGTCGTCGCTGAATTATCTAAATATATTTCTGTCATTTCCACATTCCATTCTGTCCATTATTCTGAAATCCATTCTGCCCGTTAATCCGGACTCCATTCTGACCATTATTCTGGTAGCTATTCTGACCATTGGGCTGATAACTGTTCTGCATATTATTTTGATATGCATTCTGACCGTTGGGCTGGTATCTGTTCTGCATATTATTCTGATAACCATTCTGTATATTATTCTGGTACCCGTTTTGCATATTATTCTGGTATCCGTTCTGCCAGTTTGCCTGAAACGCGTTCTGAAAAGCAGTTGGACTGCCGCTTACGTTTCCATTTTGATTGGCATTCTGATTCCAGTATCCAGACTTGCCGTAACGCTGGATCATTCTTGAATAGTAATCAATTTTCTGAATGTCTTTTTGCATTATCCTGTTGCTCATTTCCTGAGACATCTGATAGAAAAATGCCTGCATATTCGGATTCTGCATATTTATGAGATTTGGAAGCACTTCCTGTGATAGCTCCCATTTTTTTTCAGGTAAGACAGCAATAGTTCCGCCATCATAAAGCATAATAATGAATACTGCACGGATAACTTAAATATTATAACACACTACACCAAATACACAATTACATAAAATACAGAATTAATTGAACCGCAAAATATTCAAACAGTTTTTCCTTTGTATGTATGTTCATTTCATATTGATTTTCCATATCAGCTAAAAACCGACGCATTACTTATTTCATAAATGGCAAAAATTTCATTACTACTATGCTCATCAGGCATGCAATAATATTCCATAGCACATGTGTAAAAATATTAATCCAGATATTCTTGTATTTCACATATTCAAGTGCCAGGGCAAGCCCCATCATGAAATACGGAAGCAGCTTCAGAATCAGATCCAGGATTCCATTAAAGTCTCCCAATTTTATCGTTGAAAGAATATGAATGAATCCAAACAGGAAAGCTGTTAATAACACAGATGCCGTCTGCCCAGCCTTATAGAAAAATTCAAAAAGAATTCCCCTGTAAATCACCTCTTCTGTAAAGGCGCCAGCTACTGCTAATAAAATAATGGCAAAAGGATAATGTCCAAGGAATTCCTGCAGCATTTTTTGATTGACAGCAATTTTTCCCAATCCATTTATTGAAAATGAAAAAATATTTGCTATTACGCTTACAGCATAGATAAACAGGATGCCAAGCATTACGGCACCAAAAACTGCTCCCTTTGATTGAGCAGAAATATTCTGCCATGCCCTTCTCATGTATTCTTTCATAAAAAGAGCAATGATCATGACACCCTGATATACAGCGTTAAAAAGAAGCTCAAATTCCCTCAAAAAAACGGAAGTCTTTTTACTATCTCAAAAGGCCTCCGTCATAAGCAGTAAAATTGATATCATAATATCAGTATTTTGTCATAATAATAGAGATAAATCAAATATTTTTATCAAAAATTCCTCTGGCAATGCCCATTACGTCATCTGCCAGAGGAATTTTGAAATTCTATTATTGATTTTGATTAATCACTCGCCGACCTTCTCAACATAGAGCTGGTAGGTGCCATCGCCGTTGTCGTCAAGCTTTAAAACCTTATGTCCTTCTTCCTTCATGCTCCTTGGAACATTCTGAACTGGCTCGCCGTCGTTTAGCTTGATCGAAAGAATCTGTCCCTCGTCGAGCTCGTCCAGTGCAACCTTTGCCTTTACAAATGTAACAGGGCAAACCACATCTGTAATATCAACTGTCTCATCTGCTTTTATATCTGCCATTTTTATTCTCCTTATGAATTGTATGCATCCAGAATTTCCTGCTTAAATTTGTCTTCGCCTTCCCTTTCAATGCAGAACTGAAGCCTGTCGTTTGGTTTTGCGTGGTCATCAAAGAACTGGATTGCTGCATCGCAGACCTTGATTAATTTGTCATGATCCTCGATGAACGGGATGATGACCTCGCCTCTGTGGATATGGTTTCCGAAAAGTCCGCCGAAGGAAACGATGTAGCCTTCATGTGCGACATAAGCATCAACCGGGCAGGCCTTCTCGCAGCGGCCGCAGTAGGTGCACTTATCCATATTGATGGAAATCTTGCCGTCCTTCAGAGTGATGGCTTCCTCGCGGCATGCCTTTACGCAGACGCCGCAGTTTATGCACTTGTCTTCCTGCCACTCAACTCTTTCAGCGCCCTTGATGCCGACATCATTTTCTTCAGTTTTCAGGCAGTTGTTCTGGCAGCCAGTGACGCCGAACTTGAACTTGCCTGGAAGCTCTCTTGCGAAATACCGCTTGTCAATTTCAAGTGCAAGACCATAGGTATCGATGCAGGCCGAAGGACAGGTCCGATTTCCCTGGCATGCTGTCGTAGTACGGACTCTCGGTCCGCAAACTGATGGCTCGACACCGCCTTTTGCAAGGTCTGCCTTAATCGCATCTATGTCCTCAAGTTTCATAAAAGGAATCTCAAGTGACTGGCGCGCAGTAAGATGCACATAGTCATGTCCATATTTCTCGCAGACCTCTGCGATTGTAGCCATCTGCTCGCCTGTGAGATGGCCGCCAACGACGTGGATTCTCAGTGCAAAATTATTCTTCTGCTTCTGCCTCATCCACCCGCCTTTTTTCAGTACGGCGTAATCAACTTCCATATTTTACCTCCGAATGTACCCTTAATTTTTATCAGTTCTGCCCTGGCTTCCACTCGCACTGTGCCTGCTCATAATCGATGAGTTCTGTAATCGTAGGATGATCTGAGCAGACAGCGCAGCCTTCACCACGAGGCGGAAGCTTGATTGTGTGAAATTCCATCTTTAATGCGTCAAACGTGAGCAGCTTTCCTGTGAGAAGCTCGCCTGCGCCTGTTAAATATTTTACTGCTTCAAGTGCCTGAAGACAGCCGATGACACCTGCCATTGCGCCAATGACGCCGGCCTGCTTACATGTAGGAACTGCGTCCTTTGGCGGCATGGTCTTGAACACACATCTGTAGCATGGACTCTCATGTGGAATTACGGTCATGAGCTGGCCCTTGAAGCGGATGATGCCGGCGTGTACGAATGGCTTGTTTGCCATGACACACGCATCATTAATAAGAAACTTTGCAGGGAAATTGTCGGTACCGTCAAGGATAATGTCATAGTCCTTGATGATGTCCATGATGTTGTCTGATGCAAGGAACTTCTGGTAGGTCGTGACCTCGACATCAGGATTGATGGCTTCCATCGTTTCCTTTGCAGACTCTACCTTTGGCTTTCCAATGTCGTTTGTCGTATGAATGACCTGGCGCTGAAGATTGGAGAGATCAACGACATCGGCATCAACGATTCCGATATGGCCGACGCCTGCTGCTGCAAGATAAAGTGCTGCAGGTGCACCAAGTCCGCCTGCTCCGATGATGAGAACTGAGCCGCCAAGAAGCTTCTTCTGTCCCTTTACGCCGACTTCCTTAAGTATGATATGCCTTGAATATCTTTCAAGCTGATCATTTGTAAATTTAATATCCAAGATAGTCTCCTTCTATTCACAAGTTTTTAATAATGTCATACATATCTGCAAATTGCAAGATGCAGAACAATTTCTGCTATTAGCAAAAAGCGAATAATTGATCAGTGCTTGTTGCTTTTCTTTCATTACAATAAATAACATTGAATGGTAAACAAGCAATAAATATCGTTATGCAAAATAAGCTCCGCCACCCATGAAGTAAAGGAATTCAACCTCGTCGCCTTCACTGAGCTTCTTTGTTTCGAAATCTTCCTTTTTTACGAATTCTTCATTCACTGAAACTGTGACATACTCCGGAGTCTCCACATTCTCCTCAACAATCAGTTCTGAAACTGTGATGCCGTCCTTTACTTCCTTCTTCTCGCCTGATACTGTGATTTTCATTTTGTACTCCTTTTTAGAATGTTGTTTTTCTCACTTGGCTACCACAAATGGCTTTTCTGGCTTCTGTGGTAGCCAATTGGTAATTTTGCTTTTCTCAACCGGCTACCACATTATGCTTTATTACAACTTGTGGTAGCTGACCCTTGCAAAAAATTTACTCTTTCTCAGATGCCTTGCTGATTGCCTGCTTGAAATCTGCGATGAGGTCTGGTGCATCCTCGATGCCGACGCTGACGCGGATGAGGTCATCGTAAACGCCTGCATTTTCCTTCTCTTCTTTAGAGCTATGGACAAATAAGGTCGAAGATGGATGAAGCGCAAGTGTCCTGACATCGCCAAGGTTTGAGGCAATCGTGACAAGCTTCAATGAATTTAATACCTTGTATGCTTTTTCCTTCGAACCAACTCTGAAGGTGAACATTCCGCCGCCAAGTCCGTGAAGCTCTTCATTTACAAGAAGCCTTATATCATCATCTGAAAGCAGAGGATAATTCACTTCAACGCCCGGTATCTTTGCAAGCTCTGATGCTACAGCAAATGCATTTCTTGAAATCTTCTCCATTCGAAGGCCTAAAGTCTCAAGCCCTAAGATGTTCAGGTAGGCGTTGAAAGGTGAGAGGCAGCAGCCAATGTCCTGTCGGAGCGCAGCCTTCAGTCTTACTGAAAACGCGAGCTTTCCAAACTTCTTATATTCAGAAAGTGCCGTAAATTTCTCAAAATCCCACTCGAAATTTGAGGAATCAATAATCACACCGCTAACTGAATTGCCGTTTCCATTAATGTACTTCGAAGATGAATGGATGACAATGTCTGCACCGAGTGAGATTGGATTTACAAGATAGGGTGTTGCCGTCGTATTATCAACGATCAGCGGAATGCCGGCCTTGTGTGCGACCTCTGCCGCTTCCTTGATGTCTGTCACATGAAGTGCTGGATTTCCGATTGTCTCTGTAAATAAGAGCTTTGTATGTTCATTTAAATGCTTTTCTACTTCAACTGCGGTGAGCTCTGGCACATAATTTACCTTAATGCCAAACTTCTCAAAATCTCTAAAGAGATCAATCGTCCCGCCATAGAGTCCGCTTGATGCGATGATTTCATCTCCAGATTCGGTAATATTCAATATCGCAAGATGAATTGCGGCCATGCCAGAGGAAACTGCAATCGCCGTATTTCCGCCTTCAAGTGAGCACATGCGCTGCTCAAATGCAGAAACCGTTGGATTTGCAACCCTTGTGTATGCAAAATCCGGTGACTTATGCTCGAAGGTCTTTGCCTGCTCCTCAGCAGAATCAAACGAAAATGCAGTGACCTGGCTGATTGCCGGAAGCGTTGCATGTGAAGGATAATCCTTCGAAAACTCGCCATGGAGAAGTGTCGTATTAAAATGCCTATGCGAGTATTCGGCCTTCGCACTGTCCTCTGAAAGAAGCTCCTCAACAACGCCGCAGGCTGATGTCATATGGGAAACCCTGTCTATAAGAATTAGTTCTCCTAGTGTCTTATGATTTTTAAATAAATCAACTGGGATTTTTTCATCAAGAATAATCTCGCAGAGCGCAATCTCGTTTTTCTTTAAGATATCCGCATCAAGCTTCTCGCCTGTATTGATGTCGGTCTTGTAAAGAATCTTCTTTAATACGCCGCCGATTTTCTTCGTGCCGAGCTTGATGAAATATTCCTTTCCTTCCTTCAGGATGTCGTCATCCATCCATAGAAGCGTTGCACGGAAGGCGTTTGATGTGCCGATGCCGGAGTTCTTTGTAAGGACATCACCTCGTGAAACATCTATTTCACGATTGAGGCAGATGGTGACTGGCTGATCCTTTGAAGCAGAATCCGTATCCTTGTCACCAACAAGAATCCTGTCTACAACAGCTTTCTCATTTGAAGGAAGAACTGTAAGCTCGTCGCCTTTATTGACCGTACCGGATTCTACCTGACCCTGGAAACCACGGAAGGTTCTGTCCGGACGGTTTACCCTCTGAACTGGCATGTAGAAACCAGTTTCAGCCGACTTCTCTGTGATATCTACAGTCTCAAGATAATCAAGAACTGTCTTGCCGGTAAACCATGTCATATTTTCTGAAGGCTTTGTAATATTATCGCCCTTTGTTGCAGAGACTGGAATAATTGTGATTGATTTAAGATCAAGTTCTTTTGCCAGATCCTCTACGTCGGAAGAAATTTCATCGAAGCGGTCCTTGGAATACTCCACAAGATCCATCTTGTTTACTGCAAAGATGAAATACTTGATGCCCATCAGTGCGCAGATTCTCGCATGGCGGCGGGTCTGAACAAGCACGCCCTTTGATGCATCTATTAAGATTACGGCAAGGTCAGCAAACGATGCACCGACTGCCATATTTCTCGTATATTCCTCATGACCGGGGCAGTCCGCAACGATGAACGAACGCCTGTCGGTCGTGAAATACCGGTATGCAACATCGATCGTGATGCCTTGCTCACGCTCTGCCATCAGACCGTCAAGAAGAAGCGAATAATCAATCTGTCCACCAGCAGAGCCGACCTTTGAATCAAGCTCGAGCGCCTTCTCTTGATCTGCGTAGAGGAGCTTTGAGTCATAGAGAAGATGGCCGATCAGCGTTGATTTTCCGTCATCGACAGAGCCGCATGTTAAAAATTTTAGTAAATCGCTCATTAGAAATAACCTTCTCTCTTTCTCTTCTCCATACTTGCTTCGCCGCCGTCCTTGTCGATGACACGGGATGTTCTCTCGGATTCGACTGACGAAAGCGTTTCCTTTATCACATCATCGAGATTGTCTGCATCAGACTCAACGCCGCCAGTCAATGGGTAGCAGCCAAGCGTCCTGAATCTTATCTTCTTCATCTCGATTTTTTCATCTGGCTTAAGGTACGGCTTAATCCTGTCATCATCGATCATGATAATATTGCCATCCCGTACGACACATGGCCTTTCCTTTGCAAAATAAAGTGAAACGATCGGGATGTTTTCACGCTTTATGTATTCCCAGATGTCTGCCTCGGTCCAGTTTGAAATCGGGAAAACTCGGATGGACTCGCCCTTGTAGATTTCGGTATTGTAGAGCTTCCACATCTCCGGACGCTGATTCTTCGGATCCCAGACCTGCGCCTCATTTCTGAAAGAAAAGATTCTTTCCTTTGCACGGCTCTTTTCCTCGTCACGACGTCCGCCGCCGAATGCTGCTGTAAAGCCGTATTTCTTTAGGGCTGCCTTGAGTGCCTGTGTTTTCATGATGTCGGTGTAGGATGAACCATAAGTGAAAGGATTTACGCCCTTCTTCACGCCGTCTTCGTTGATGTATTCAATCATCTTGATGCCAAGATCCTTTGCGGTCTTGTCACGAAACTCGATCATCTCGTGAAACTTCCAGGTCGTGTTGACATGTAAGAATGGGAATGGCGGCTTCGCAGGATAAAACGCTTTCATCGCAAGATGAAGCATGACGCTTGAATCCTTTCCGATCGAATATAACATTACTGGTTTCTCGCACTCGGCTGCAACCTCACGGATGATGTAGATTGCTTCTGCCTCGAGTGCGTCGAGATGTGAAAGATTGTTCATTTTGCTTGCTCCTTAGTATTTATTCGAACTCGTGCGGTCGACTTCAATCGTGCGTTTGAGTCCATTGCTGTCGTAAAACTTCCAGTCGAGGTAATGGTCCTTGGTTTCGACCTGCATGTAGGTATCGCTGCCGCCCATGTCTTCGCCAAGGAAGAATTCAATGGCGTTCACCTTACAAACCTTTACGCAGGAGACGCAGCCCCAGCAGTCCTTCGGATATTTGATGTATGCCCTATTGTCCTTTATCTTGATCAGGCTGCCCGGACAAACCTTTGCACAGGCGCCGCAGCCGATGCAGTTGTCATTAAATCGTATGCTCATAAACTTCTTCCTATTTTACGCTCCCGCACGGACAATACTGTCTCACGCGAGGCGCCTCTCGGGGTTCAGAGGTATTGCCGTGCTCGCGCTTACTAATATCAAGTAACAACCCTGAAAACCTTATAGTCTCCATCAATTGGCCGTTTGATGACTTCTATGTTTCCGTCCCTGAGGCGGGTGTTTATGAAAACCTTGCCGAAAGAAGAGTCCTTGTCTGGGTACGAACGGTTCTCATCGAAGGAGTGCCAGCGGGTTTCTTTACGGGCTTTCAGGTGCTGGATGAGGACTCTCGAAACAAGCAGACGCTCGCGGACTTCAAGGAAGTGCGTCAGATCCTGGAAATCACTGCATTTCACACCTTCGGCCTCGACCATCAGATCATTGATTTTCGAATCGGCTTCATCGAGGCTGTCTTCAGTGAATGCATAATGTGTTGAAATTCCACCGGCATAGCGGTCCATAATGTCCTGCATTTTTGCTTCAAGGATTTCTGCCTGGCTCTCATTTTCTAATGAAGAACTTTCAGAAATATTATTCGAGCGGTCACCATTTTCCGAATTGTCTTTTGAAGAAACATGTGACCAAATCATCTGTAAATAATTTTCAATCTCAGTTGAAATATTATCTTTATCCTTGAAACTAAAATCATCAGCGCTTAAAATTTCAGAAGCTATTTCTTTCAGATCATCTGTATGATCAAAATCTTTAAAATCCGCATCAAATTCTCTGATGTCAAATCTTCCACCATGTAATGATGATGTTGTATTATTTACTGAGAATTCATTCTCAAAATCTTGCACAACCGATTTCGCTGCAAGCTCTCCTTCAGCAAGTGCACCGGTCACATATTTCTGCGGACAACCACCTGCGACATCACCTGCTGCATAAAGCCTCTTAACTGTCGTGCGGCGTCCATCATCAATAAAGAATCCGCTTGCTGTATGACCGCCGACGATATATGGCTCTGTGCCTTCGATCTCGACATTTTCTTCATCTGCGGATTTGCCTCTTGCAATCCAACGTAGTGTCTGAGAAGGTGCCATATTTAAGTATGCCTTCTCAAGATCTTCTGCCTGCTCATGGGAAATCCCGACTGTCTTTAAGTAACACGGACCTCTTCCTTCTTCGTTCTCCTCGACAGTTCCATATAGTCTCTCCGAAGTTGTAAGACCGTATTTATCTTCATAGATTTCGCCGAACGAATTGACCTGCTTTGCATGGACACCCTGGGCCAGGGTTCCGACCGGTGCGATTGTGTCTTTGCAGCGGAGTGCGATGAAACGCATCTCAAATGTTGTCATCTCTGCGCCTGCTCTTATGCCCATTGCGTAGCCTGCACCGGTATTGAATGGACAGTACCACATTTTATGGCGGGAAAATCCCGGATGATTTGGCTTATAAATTCCTGCTGCACCGCCTGTTGCAATAATCACTGCCTTGGAAAAAATAATGTAGAGTTTTTCTTCATCTATTTCATTTCCCAAAGCGCCGATTACTGAACCATCCTGATCAAGAATCAGGTCAGATATATTCAAGTGGTTAATTACCTTCACACTTGGAAGAGATGAAACTGCATCTGCCAGAATCGGCTTGATGTTCTCGCCATTTATCTTGATATTTCTTGCGCCACGGCTTACATATTTTCCATTTTCATCCTTTAAGATGACAAGTCCAAGCTTTTCAAGTCTTGCAGTGACCTCATTCAAATGCTTACTCATCGAAATAAGCAGGTCGTATCTTGCAATCCCGTCCGCATCTTTCATGGCATAGTCAGCATAAAATGAAGGCGTGTGTCCTTCCGTGATGTAGGCATTCAAGGCATTCACGCCTGCTGCCAGACAGCCAGAACGAACGATATTCGCTTTTTCTGCGATGATTACTGAAGCATCCGGTGCCTCGTCTGCAAGTGTAAGTGCGCTGTAGCACCCAGCCGTTCCGCCTCCAATAATAAGTACATCTGTTGTAAGTCGTTCTATCTTCATATTAAGATTACCATTAATTATTTGTTCTGCTTTAAATCTATTATGTTGTCATCAATGATGGCAACTCTGCGAAGCAGCACTGTAGCCATCGTTATCTATTATATTGTTTTCTCAGGTTTCTTATGTAAAACCTAAGTAATATATGAAAAGCGTCCAAAGCAATTCCTATCGTTTTGGTATGATATACGAAGTGCGCCTAATTTACAACCCCCTTTTTCTTTTTGCTGGTTATAAGCAATTCCTATAACAGAAACTGAAGAAATAATATATAATATCGATAATTTATTTCCTATTGTTTTACTAGGATTATCCCACAACTAATGATTTTGAAGGCGAAAGTTTTGAGACAGAAAAAAATGACAAAAGAAATGACAACGAATGCGCCAGCAAAAATTAATATTGAAAAGAGCAAAGGAAATCTCACACATTTCCTTCATCTTTTATCTTCTATGTTCAGGATTGGCTTCCTGGGCTACGGCGGAGGCTGCGCACTGATTCCGGTAATCGAGCAGGAAGTCGTAAAGGACGAAAAGCTTGTCACAAGGAAAGAATATAATAAGCACACGCTCGTAGCCTGCATCACGCCTGGTGCGCTTCCTGTAGAAATCGCTGCCGGCATGGGACTTTCTTCCTATGGCATTAGCGAAATGATTTTTGCAGCCCTCGCACTTGCTGTGCCTGGGTCATTCCTGACTGTTCTCATTACGATGCTTCTTTCAAATGTGACAGATACCGTTCTGACAGAAATCCAGTGCTTTTCGATTGGTGCCGCTGCATTTGTTTCCTATCTGCTTATTCTATACGCAGCAAACTGCATGAAGGAGTCAAAGACAGCAGGAAGAAAAAATTTCATCAACACGCTTGTCATTATTTTTGGCGTATATCTTCTCGGAGTTGGAAAGATCTTCGGACCATACATGCCATGGCATACGACCTTTTTCGGACTTTCGACCATTCAGATATTAGGACTTGCTTTCTTCGGAATTTTCTTTACAGAATGCACATTTAAAAACACCCGGAAAATTTTAGTGAGTGCTGTACTTATCTTAATTTATCTTTTTGGTGCAGGAAAGGCACAGATTATTTCAAATCCATACATCCTTCTTTTTGACAAGGTCCTGATGTGGGTACTCGCCATATATGGAATCATCCGTTCCTTCAAAGGAGATATTGAGCAAAGCGGAAAGAAAATAAACTGGAAGCCGGAGCTCTTCGCATTCCTGAAGGAGGCTGCTGCATGGCTTCTCTTCATCATTGTATTTTCAATTCCTGCGCTCATCATTTCAAAGGATGCATTTGCATTCATTGGAAAGGGAATTTTCTCTACACTCATTTCCTTTGGCGGCGGCGATGCATACCTTTCTGTTGCCGACGGACTTTTCGTTGGAAATCAGGGCGTCACGGAATCTGAATTCTACACACTATTAGTTCCTGTTGCAAATGTGCTCCCAGGCTCAATTCTTTCGAAAATCCTCACAGGAATTGCATATTATTTAGGATATAATATTGGAGGCTCTGCAATAGAAGGTTTTCTCTTCTCACTTTCCGGCTTTGCAGTTTCTGTCGGTGCAAGCGGCCTTGCTTTCATCGCAATCTATCATCTTTACAATGCAGTTGAAAATATCTCAATCATCCAGATGGTCGGCAAATGGATCCGCCCGATTATCTCCGGCCTGCTTCTTACCGTCACGACATCGATGATTTACCAGAATATTAAAACGGCAGGAAGCATCGGACTTCCTGTCGTCGCAGTACTGATTCTTACAGCAGTAATTATTATCATGAGCTTCGTCTTAAGCCGCCGCCTTTCAAATGCCAAGCTCATCTTCATCTCAATCGGCGTGGCACTTGTCGTATGCAACATGCTTTTTCTAATTTGATAATATTTTCAATTTACTATTAATGTATGATTTCAACAAATTAACATAAATAATTAATTCAAAAGAAGAACCATTTGCTTTTTTAGATCATCATAATTCTTAATAATCTTCTTTAATCTCTCTATATCCGAAGAATCAAACTTATTCATGCGGCTATCTTTATTCCATCATTTATGATATTTTTATAAAACTGTGTTCCCGTATCGATTTCCCGAATTTCATATACATCTACATCCTTGTTAATAAATTCCTGCAAATCTTCCGCAAAGGCAAAAATATCTGTTGAATGAAAATTTTTACCGCCAAAAACAACAAGATCAATATCTGAATTTGAATTTGCCTGACCACGAGCATAAGACCCAAAAAGCAATGCATATTCTGCATGATACTTGTTTAAAAGACTTCTAACACAATATTCTATTTCAGAAAAATTCAATACATTTGCTGACATATTATTATCTCCCGAAAATATATATCAAAATATATCATCTAAAAAATATTGTGTCAATTATCTCTGATTTAGAAAAACTTCCTCTACCTAACTATTTTTCCAATTAATATTTATTATTTCTCGAAAATAATCGACACCCACTCACCATCGTGGTTCGTCTCAACATGGCGGAAACCTACGCTAAGCAACGTATCCAGCACTTCCTTCTCCTTGAAATCAATAATTCCGGAAGTAATAAGAAGACCGCCCGGTGCTGTTGCTTCGTAAAGTGCATCCTTCATGTCGATGATGATGTCCGCTAAGATATTTGCGAAGACAATATTGTAATGCCCAAAAGAAAGCTTATTACGTAGTGCCTCGTCTGTCCCGATATCGCCAGCAAAGAAATCAGCTTTTCCTTCTAGCCCATTTTCTTTAACATTCTCGTATGCAGTCTTTACGGCATCTTCGTCTATGTCGGTACCGTCGGTCTTTTCAGCACCATAGAGAAGCGCTGCAATTGAAAGGATCCCAGATCCTGTTCCAACATCAAGAATCTCATCACCTTCGCGAAGATATTTCTGCATTGCCTCAATGACAAGCCTTGTGGATTCATGCGAACCTGTACCAAAGGCCATGCCGGGATCGATGACGATTTCGTGATTGATGTCATGGGAAGATTTCCCTATATTTAATAGCGACTCTTCCCTTGATTCCCATGACGGCCTGATCAGAAGGTCACCGATTACAAAAGCATGGAAATATTCCTTCCACTTGTCCTTCCAGTCGCTGTCATCTGAAACTGAAATTTCTAGCTCGCCGCTTCCGACAGGAAAGCCTGGATTATTCTGGTTCAGTTCATCAAAAATTTCAGCAACGCCCTTCTTTATTGAAGAAATGACGACATTCTCGTCAAGATAAAACTGAACAATAGCAGAACCATCGTCAGCCGCCAGATCAGGCTGAAGCTCTTCAAAGAAGCCGCCCTCCTTCTCGCTGTCGTCAACCGGTACATTGTCAATGAACTCGACTGAATCAATACCCAGCCTGTCATCAAGAAGATATGCAATCAGCCCTTCCGCATCAGTCGTCGTTGAAATTTTACAGGAAATGTATTTCATAATTCATGCTCCGCTAATAATAAAATGTTTTTTCAAATCAGTAATATAGTCAAAATAATTGATCAGATTTCTGATACTGTGCAATAGTACCATATTTATAAGCTCAGATGCCATAGTTTTCATTTTTAAACATAAAAAAAGTGGTAACAAATCTGCTTTCCCAGCAAATTTGTTACCACTTAAAATTATTAATTTAGAACATATCCGGCTCGTCCCAAACCTTGAGGTCAGTACCGATTCCGTTTGCGATTGCATTTCTATAAACTGCTGTGCCCCAGGCAACATCCCATACTGGCATGCCGTAGCAGGCAACTGCGAATGACTGGTCTTCAGAAGTTCTCTTGTATTTGCCGCTGACAACGTCCCACATATCCCAGATATCATCCTTTGTCTTCAGACCTTCGTGAACATAGTCAAGGAAATACATACCTAATAGTCTATTTCCACCGCCGTCTGTATGACGGAAACCGTTTTCAGGGAACTTGCCGCCTTTTTCCTCGAGGTTTGAAAGGTAAACGCCCCAGTTATCGGAAACGAGCTGGCAGCGGTTCAGAAGGAAGTCATCATCCATTGCAAATCTTGCAGAACCGATGAATAATACGCCATCCTTGAGTGCCTTTGAATTTACTTCAGGATCTGCACCTGATGTACCCTGGCTGACGATGTCGGCATCTTCAAGTGCCTCGTCCATTGTGTCGCAGACGATGATGTTCTTTACCTGAGGATAGTTTGTCTTTACAAATTCAACGAAGCTGTCGATGTTCTTGCGGCCTCTGCCCTTGATCTTTACTGTATCGATGGAAGGTCTGGCATCCATGCAGGCCATAAGAGTAGTCTTATTGATAACGCCAGGTCCTACGATGGAAACTACCTTTGTATCCTTCTTTGCAAGGTACTTGATTGCAACACCAGGAACGGCACCAGTACGCATTGCGCTGATGAGGTTTGCTGACATATAGGCAACAGGCGCGCCTGTCTCAGGATCATTTAATGTAAACATATGAATGGAACGTGGAAGATTCTTCTCCCTGTTCGCAATATTTGAACCATACCACTTGATTCCAACCATGTGGAAAGGTCCGCCGACATATGCAGGCATTGCATAAAATCTTCTATCCGGACCATTCTTTGGCATATTCGGGAACTTCGGCTCATCTGGGAATGAAAGAAGTAATCCGTGTGAATTGTGCAGATTGCCACCCATGAGGTAATCGCCCTCGCCGAGGAGCTTGTAAGTCTCTTCACAGGTCTCAATACATTTGTGCATGTCCTTTACACCAGCCTTGATCATATCAGGCTCACTCAGGTAACGAAATGAAAGTGCCATTTTTTCTCCTTCCAAATATTAAATGATGAAAACTTCGAATGAATGTGGATTTAAAGGTTCTCAAAAAAATAATGGTGCAGCATGAACATTTTGTTCAAGGCCCCATTACCTT
The DNA here is from genome assembly GCA_900317755.1 of uncultured Lachnospiraceae bacterium. Classification (GTDB taxonomy): domain Bacteria; phylum Bacillota; class Clostridia; order Lachnospirales; family Lachnospiraceae; genus RUG306. Next base: position 11,604 of record ONHZ01000016.1, on the reverse strand, counting down.
AATTGATAAATAAAACTCATTCATATTTAATTGTCGCATTGATTTTACTCAAGATTTATAATGAAAACAATATAAAAGATAACCGAAAGGCACTGTGCAATATGCACATATAATATTCGAATTCTTCTACATAGATTCTGAACGAAGGTTAAATAAATAAAAATTTTAGACAAAGCAAAATAATCATGAGAGCAGCATCCTCTTCACCATGATGCAGTTGATGATTTCAAGATACTCGCCGTAGTCGTCAGCCTTTAAGCCCAGAAGCTCATTTATCTTAGACAGTCTGTACTGCAGAGTATTCCTGTGAATATACAGGCTGTCCGCAGTCTTCGTCGCATTGTATCCATTCATGTAATAGGCAAGGAATGTATTAATTAATTCCGTATTATTTGCACTGTCGTATTCCTCAAGCTTCTGCAGACGCTTGTCGCAGTAATTCCTTAATTCCTCATTGTCACCATTCGTAAAAAGGAATTTGTAAATACCCATCATGTCAGAGGTGATGACCTTTTTCTTCTGTGCATTTAAAAGGACATCTTTTTTGTAAATGAGGCTCTTCGCGCCATAGTAGCTCTGGGCATATTCGTGCGGATTGATATAGGGCTTCCCCATGATGCAGGTGCTGTTGAAATCGCCGCGGAACAGTGTGTCACTGTCGAGTGCTTCAAGAATTTTCTCAAGCTCTTCTTCTACATGCTTGTCGCCCGTGTATGGAAGCAGCACGACGCCCTTATTTAAGAAATTAAGAAAAAGCGTGGGCTCGTCCATATCTGCTATCATCTTTTCGAGCGTCGCCATATAGTAATTGTACTTATGCTCGTCATTTTCAAGATTATTATCTGATTTCGAGTCACTAATCCTGTCTACGACAATTATTCCGACCTGATGAGGCACAGAAAAATCCATACCGAACTGTGAAGCAATTTTCTCGATATACCTGTCATCAATGCCATAGCCGAATAATAGATTGTAGAGAAACTGGCCATTCCGGTTTACTTTATTATTTTCCTCAATAATAAAATTTCCGATGCTTTGTGCAATATCCACAAAGGAAGCATTCTTCCAGCGGATTTGGAAAAGTGGAAGGGAAAGGTCATTTGCCAAAGAAATAATCTCTTCAGGAATCTTCTCTTCATCATCCTTTATAGAAACTGCAAAACCGGAGATTTTGAGGTCGTTGAGCTCAATCATGCTTGACTTCACATCATCCCAATGGAATTTGTCAAAATCCAGGCTGAAAAGGGCAAAATTCCCCTCATTCATGTGGTCATCAAAAGGACGCGCCATGACAACATAGGTCCACGACACTAAACGATCAAGCCCGCTCTCGCCGGCGACGAGCCACATCCCGTCAAGATTCATATTTACAATATCTCTGCACTTTACCATTTTCTTTGTCCAAAATTACAAAAACAAATAATTGCCATAATATTATCATATTTATGCACATTGAACAAACAAAAAATCCCATCGGATTTTCCGACGGGACTAATTTTGCAATTTTGCGTTGTTAATTTATTTTACAGACACCTGAGGTAAAGTTCTTTCACTTCTTCCTTCTCGAAGTGTACCGGATGGTTCGTAAGGTTTGCAGCAGAAACCTTCATGCAGTTCTCTGTGAGCCAGTCCACATCCTTTTTCTCAATGCCCTGCTCAGAAAGGGTAAGTGAAAGATTGATTTTCTCAAGGAGTCCGCGTATTGCATCAGCGCAGTCAGAAGCCCCTTTACCGCCGAGAATCTTTGAAATTTCATCGTATTTTGAAAGTGCAAATGTATTCTTTTCGGCCGTTGCCTTCTTTACGCTTTCCTCTGTGATGATGGGCGTGAGTGCTGCAAGGCCCTTGCCATGGGTAATATTCTTAAGGCCGCTGCAGGGATGCTCCATGCCATGAGGGAGTGCGACGCCTGCTGTATTTATTGACATACACCACATTAACCAAAATTATTAATGTGGTAGCCATCTAAAAAAAAACAATTAACACCCGGTCAAAAAATTATTTTTTATTGAAAATCTTACTCTTCTTACCACCGGGTTTTGAAGCTTTTTTTGGGGCATCACCTGATTTCAGGGAATTTCCTGTAAGCGCATCAAATTCCGTAAGAGCTTTCTTTGCATCGGCGCTCAGATTCGTCGGAACCTGAACCTTGAAGGTAACGTAGTGGTCGCCTCTTGTATTTGAATTCCTGATGGAAGGAATGCCTTTGCCACGGAGACGGATCTTCGTACCTGTCTGTGTCCCAGGCTTTACGTCGTATGCGACCTGGCCATCGACTGTATCGATGATAACCTCGCCGCCAAGTGCAGCCTGTGCAAATGAAATCGGACACTCAGAATAAACATCCATATCCTGACGGATGAATCTCGGATCTGCCTTGACACGAACCTCCACGAGAAGATCTCCTCTAGGGCCTCCGTTCACGCCAGGCTCGCCTTTTTCACGGATACGGACAGCCTGCCCATTGTCAATGCCGGCAGGAATTGAAACTGAAATACGCTTTTTCTTTGCAACGAAGCCTGTGCCGTGGCAGTCGGGACATGGGGATTCAACTATCTCGCCTGTACCGTGACACTCAGGACAGGTCGTGACATTCTGTACCGTTCCGAAGAAGGACTGTGTCTGTGTGACTGTCTGTCCACGTCCGCCGCAGCGAGGGCATTTCTTCTTGCCTGTGCCAGGACGGCAGCCCGTACCATTACATGTCGGACATGGATCTTTCAGGACAATGTCAAGCTCCTTCTCGCAGCCAAAGCATGCATCATGAAAGGATATATTTACTGAAGCACGGAGGTTCTGTCCCTTCATAGGGCCATTATTTCCTGCTCTTCTTCCTCCCATGCCGCCCATTGAGCCGCCGAAGAAATCGCCGAATATATCTGAGAATATATCCGAGAAATCCATATTCGAGAAGTCGAAACCGCCTGCGCCGCCGGCACCGCCCTCAAAGGCTGCATGGCCGAACTGGTCATATTTCGCCCTCTTATCATGATCAGATAATACGGCATAGGCTTCTGACGCTTCCTTGAATTTTGCCTCGGCCTCTTTGTCGCCGGGGTTCATATCAGGATGATATTTCTTAGCGAGCTTTCTGTATGCGCTCTTTATGGTGGCATCATCAGCATCCTTGGGGACGCCTAATACCTCATAATAATCTCTTTTTTCTTCTGCCATAATATCTTCCCTCTAAACAATAATCTTTTTTGTAGCAAAACATCACAATTGTAATCGTATTCGCTAGATATTTCAATATGCAACAAACGTCATTTCATTTGTAATCTCTACGCCAGAGCGAAAATTCGATTACTATGAAATGACGTAAGTTCATTCATATGATCCGCTTGCGCGGTCTATTATCAGACTTCCTTGAAGTCAGCATCTACGACGCCGTCGTCTGAGCCATCTGAACCTGAGCCTGTGCTGCCAGAACCAGTTGAGCCTGTAGCACCAGCGCCACCTGTGAAGCCGCCCTGAGGACCAGCCTGTGGGCCAGCACCCTGCGCGCCCTGGGCTGCCTGAGCCTGAGCTTCATACATCTTTGTGAATACACCCTGTGCACTCTGCTCAAGCTTCTCACGGGCTGCCTTGATTTCATTGATGTCGGCATCTGTCATATCCTCAACGTTCTTGTTCTTGTCGAGAAGATCACGGAGAGCCTTGATGTCAGCCTCGACCTGAGACTTGTCAGAATCAGAAACCTTGTCTCCGACTTCCTTCAGAGCATTCTCTGTCTGGAATGCGAATGCGTCAGCATCGTTCTTTGTATCGATTGCTTCCTTACGCTTCTTATCCTGAGCCTCGTACTCAGCAGCTTCCTTAACGGCCTTGTCGATATCAGCATCTGACATCTTTGAACCACCAGTGATGGTAATATGCTGTTCCTTGCCAGTTCCAAGATCCTTTGCTGAAACATTTACGATGCCGTTTGCATCGATATCGAAGGTAACCTCGATCTGAGGAACACCTCTTCTTGCTGGAGGGATTCCGTCAAGTCTGAAGGTACCAAGTGACTTATTATCACGGGCAAACTGACGCTCGCCCTGTACAACGTTGATATCAACTGCTGTCTGATTATCCTCTGCTGTAGAGAAAATCTGTGACTTCTTTGTAGGGATGGTCGTATTTCTCTCGATCATCTTTGTAGCGATGCCGCCCATTGTCTCGATGGAAAGTGAAAGCGGTGTAACATCAAGAAGAAGAATCTCGCCTGCACCTGTATCACCAGCAAGCTTGCCGCCCTGGATAGAAGCACCGATTGCGACGCACTCATCAGGATTTAAGTTCTTTGAAGGCTCCTGGCCCATGAGCTCCTGAACCTTCTTCTGTACACAAGGAACACGTGTTGAACCGCCAACAAGAAGGACTTTATTAATATCAGAAGGTGTAAGTCCTGCATCGTTTAATGCCTTGTTTACAGGGTCTGCTGTTGACTCAACGAGGTCGTGAATCAGATCTTCGAACTTTGCTCTTGTGAAGTCAAGGTCGAAATGCTTAGGACCATCAGCTGTAGCTGTAATGAAAGGAAGGTTGACATTTGTAGTAGTTGATGCTGAAAGTTCCTTCTTTGCCTTCTCTGCAGCTTCCTTCAGTCTCTGCATTGCCATCTTATCTGTTGAAAGGTCAACGCCTTCCTTTTCCTTGAAGGTCTGGATGAAGTAGTCCTGAATCCTCTTATCGAAATCATCACCGCCGAGGTGGTTATTTCCGTTTGTAGCGAGAACTTCGAGAACGCCATCGCCGATTTCAATGATGGAAACATCGAATGTACCACCACCAAGATCGTAAACCATGACCTTCTGCTCCTGACCGTTGTCAAGACCATAAGCAAGGGCTGCTGCTGTAGGCTCGTTGATGATTCTCTTTACATCAAGACCTGCGATCTTGCCGGCATCCTTTGTTGCCTGACGCTGGTCATTGTTGAAGTATGCAGGGCAGGTAATGACTGCTTCTGTAACCTTCTCACCGAGGTAGTTCTCTGCATCGCTCTTCAGCTTCTGAAGAATCATTGCTGAAATCTGCTGTGGAGAATAACTCTTTCCATCAATAGTAACCTTTTCATCAGAACCCATCTTTCTCTTGATAGAAGAAATCGTGTGGTCTGCATTTGTGACTGCCTGCCTCTTTGCAGGTTCACCGACAAGCCTCTCGCCTGTCTTTGTAAATGCGACGATTGAAGGAGTCGTCCTTTCACCCTCTGCATTTGTAATAACGGTGGGTTTTCCACCTTCCATAACAGCTACGCAGCTGTTTGTAGTACCAAGATCGATACCAATAATCTTACCCATAATCTTTTCCTCCAAACTATATAAAATATATTTTGAAAAACTGTAATTAACTTAGTTCGCAACCTTCACCATGCTGTGGCGGACCACCTTGTCATGGTACATATAGCCTTTCTGAAGCTCTTCTACGACTTCAGATTCGCCATACTGATCGTCATCGACATGCATCACTGCATTGTGGAAATTCGGATCGAAGGTCTTGCCTGTTGCCTCTATCGGCGTAACACCGATTTCGGTGAGCGTCGTGGTAAACTGCCTGTATACCTTTTCCATTCCGTCTGCGAAAGGATCGCCTTCCGGCGCCTGTGAGAGACCGCGCTCGAAATTGTCAAGGATCGGAAGAATCTTTCCAATAATATTGACAGCTCCGGCATCGAACATCTCGCCCTTTTCTCTTTCGCTTCTCTTACGGAAGTTCTCGAATTCTGCCATCTGGCGCTTTACCTTGTCGGTAAGCTCTGCAATCTTAAGCTCCTCTTTTGAAGGCTTCTTATCTTTTTCTAAAGCGTCTTTCACTGCATCTGCTACTTCCTTGACGCGCTCCTCTTCGGACTTGTCAGAATCAGTTTTTTCTGAATCTGCCGCATCGGCTTCTCCAGACTTTTCTGAATCCTCTGCATTATCCTTGCTCTCAGTTTCCTCTGAAGCGTCCTCAGAAGTATTCTCTGATGCCTCTTTATCTATGTCTTCATCAGCAGGATTTGTATTTGTCTCTTCAGCGGATACGGTTTCCTTAACCTCTTCCTCTGCACTCTTTTCTTCTGCCAAAATATCATCACCTTTCTATTTTAAGAATCGTCACTTAAAATCTTGTCAATCTCGTCTCTGAGCTCGGTCAGATTCTTCACAACGTTCTTATAATCCATTCGTTTCGGACCTATGATGCCGATCGTTCCCTTGACGCCTTCGGATAATTCGTACGTCGCGGTAACGACTGAGCAGTCCTTCATATTTGAAATAGGAGACTCGGAACCAATGTAAACCTGAATGCCAGTGCCATTTCCTTTCTTGTCTTCCTGGGTTTCCTTGATAAGATTTGAAAGCGAACTCTTGTCTTCGAGTGTGGAGATCAGCTCCTTTGCACTTTCCTTGTCTGAGAGTTCCGGATATTTGAAGATGTTTGTCGCACCTGAGGTGTAGACCTCCATCTCATCCTTATCCTCAGTAATCGTATCTGCAATGGTCTTCAAAACCTGTTCGATGATGTCCTCAAAGTTTCCCGACTGCGCCTTGATCTTCTGAATCAGACCAAGATTGATGCCAGAAACCGAAAGGCCATTCAGCGAGGTATTCAGGAGCATATTCATTCGAAGAAGGTCTTCACTCGAAAGTGGTGCCTCAACTTCAATGATCCTGTTCTTCACAAGATTTCCGTCCATCACGACTACGGAAAGAATCTGGTGGGCATTGACCTGTGAGAGCTGTACGAACTTGACCTTGTTTGAATAGGCGGCCGGTGCAGAAACAACAGAAGTATAATTCGTATTGTTTGCGAGGATCTTTACGACCTGCTTCAAGACCTCTTCAAGTTTCTCAGTCTTTGAAATGAGCTTCTCCTTTGTGTTATTCAGCTCCTCTTCCTTCTCTGAAAGGAGGTGGTTGACATAAAGCCTGTAGCCCTTGTCTGTCGGAATTCGTCCTGCAGAAGTATGCGGCTGTACGATGTAGCCCATGTCCTCGAGATCGCTCATCTCATTTCGGATCGTAGCAGATGAAAGCGAAAGATCCGTATATTTCGAAATCGTACGGCTGCCTACCGGCTCGCCTGTCTCGAAATATGTCTGGATGATCGCATCGAGAATTTTTAATTTTCTCTCATCTAATTCGTCTTCCATCTCAAACTCCTGGTTCTGAGTTGTTAGCACTCAACTCTCAAGAGTGCTAATATCTTCATTGCATAATCTACTACCCTTTATAAGGTTTGTCAAGGGAAAATTATAAAAAATAAAAAAATCTGCCTCCGTTTCAATCGGAATGCAGAAAAAATGGGATTTATTCGTCTTCATCGACATAATCAAGAATGACGTCTGTTGTGGTCATGAGATGCTTTGATTTTGGCTTTGTATTTTGCTCTGGAAAATCGCTATCTTTAGTTGAAGCAGCCGCGCTGGCAGTAGAAACAATAGCTCCGCCTCCTCCTTCAGAATTCGAATGATTAAAGAAATCTTCAAGCTTCATGAGAAGTTCTTCCTTTGCGATTGACTTCAGAAGATAATCTTCCGGCTTTAAATTAATAATATCCATAACTGACTGCTTATCATTATTTCCTGTAAGGAAAACAATTGGAATGTCCTTTGTATTTTCCTCGCCCTTCAGCATTTCAAATATCGTCTTGCCATTTGCAATTGGCATGCCATAGTCGAGAAGAATGAGATCGCAGTGATTCGTTGCCAGCCAGGCTATTGCCTGTGCACCTGAAAATGCAAGTGCCACATGATATGTCTGCTTTAACGCATCTCTCAAATATCTGCTGTATCCAGGATCATCATCGACTGAAAGTATTACTTTCTTTTCAGACTCGCTTATTTTCTGAAAACCGGAAATCTTTAAGTCGATTAATAATAGATCGATGTCAAGAGGCCTTTCATAATAATTTTCTATGAACTCCTCCGGAAGATACGTAAGGGCAACCGACCTTTCATTTTTCTCCCCAATCAGGATAAGCATTTTGAATTTTCTCTGAAGTGCATCCGCAAGATGCATCATGAAAGCACTCTCGTAATAAATCCCCTCATCCATATACAGGATAAAGATATCTGTATGCGCAGATTTAACATCAAAATCAATAATATTAAATGGTGAAAATTCGGGATGATATCCATTTTTCTCAAGCTTTACCATCAAACCTTTAATAAGGAATGAAGGTTTTGAACCTATTACTAAAATATTTTTCATAGGTATCTCCTCCCTCCTAGTCGAAATATATAAAGCCTTACATTGATTGTTGAATAGGATAATACATAAGAAAAATAATTTCAAGTCCCAAGCAGGAATTCAGAAAGGACATAATTCGATACGTCCATGCCCCTTTCGGTAAATTTCAGCCTGCCATCTGATATTTCAAGAAGCTTCTCTTCCTGGAATTTTTTTATTTGTTCACTATATATTGATTCTATGGTACTGCCGAAATTTTCTTTGAATTTTTCAATCAAAATGCCTTCATTCATCCGAAGTCCTAAAAATATGAACTCTTCCATTGCTGCATTTTTTGTCAGTTCTTCTTTAATTTCATATATAGGAAATTCATTATTTTCAGCTTTTTCAATGTACTTTTTGATGTCTGTGGGATTTTTGTATCGCACTTCTTTTAATAGAGACGCTGCGCCAGGTCCAGCGCCAAAATATGGCACTCTCTGCCAATAGCCGATATTGTGGATGCACTCATATCCCTTCCTGGCATAATTTGAAATCTCATACTGGCCGTAGCCCTTTGAAATGAGAAAGTCCCTTGCATTTTTTGATAACGCATATTCTTCGTCATCAGAAGGAAGATGCTTTACTTCCCCACAAAAATTCTCATCATGTGCTTGATAATTTTCAACAGGCTCTCCTTCCCTCCGGCGCTCATCCTCCTCATGATAGCTCTGATAGAATGGCGTATTTTCTTCTATAATAAGACTATAGCAGCTGATGTGCTCAGGACGTAAATCAGTGACCTGCGTCAGTGTATTACGAAGCGTATCCCAGCTCTGCCCGGGGATTCCCGTCATGATGTCAATATTAATATTTGAAAATCCGGCTTTTCCTGCCTCCTCATACGTATGCAGAAAATCCTCAAATGTATGTATTCTTCCCAGTGTTATTAATTCATCATCATTTGCAGACTGAAGGCCGATGGAAAGCCTGTTTACGCCTGATGCACAGTAATGCGAGAGCTTTTCAAGGGAGGCTGTCGCAGGATTACATTCCATGGAAATCTCAGCATTTTCTTTGATATGAAAATCCTGAAATACTTCTGATATTATCTTTTCAAAATACGCTTCCTCTAATAAGGTCGGCGTACCGCCGCCGAAATAAATAGAACGAATCATGTCGTCCTGCATAAACGCAGACTGATAATGCAGCTCTTTTATGAGGGCATCCGTGTATTTTTTTCTGACCTCTGCATCAAAAGGACCGGAAAGAAAATCACAGTACAGGCACTTGCGGACGCAGAAGGGAATGTGGATATATAGTTCGGTATCTTGCATTATTTTTTCTTTCAAATAAAAATGTTACAGTTCACGCTGCATTATTATTCAAAGAATATTATTAACGCAATTGCATAATTCTCTATGAAATAATTATGCGTGAACTGTAACAAAGTAAATGATCAATGATAATCACGAATCGTCATCAAGCTTCAAGACATTTAAGAATGCTTCCTTCGGTACCTCTACAGAACCGATCTGGCGCATCTTCTTCTTTCCTTCCTTCTGCTTCTCAAGAAGCTTTCTCTTTCTTGAAATATCACCGCCATAGCACTTTGCGAGGACATCCTTCCGCATTGCCTTTATGGTTTCCCTAGCGATGACCTTGCCGCCGACTGCTGCCTGAATCGGAATTTCAAACAGGTGCCTTGGGATTTCACCCTTCAGCTTCTCGCACATCTTACGGCCTCTGTCGTATGCCGTGCCTTCAAATACGATGAAAGAAAGCGCATCGACCTGCTCCTTATTAATAAGAATATCGAGCTTCACAAGATTTGATTTCTGATATTCCTTAAATTCATAATCAAAAGACGCATAGCCTCTTGAGCGGGACTTTAAGGCATCGAAGAAATCATATATGATTTCATTAAGCGGCATCACATATTTAAGAACTGCCCTCGTCTTTTCGACATATTCCATATTGACATACTGGCCGCGCCGCTCCTCGCAGAGCTTCATGATGTCGCCGATGTACTCGTCCGTCACCATGATTTCTGCATCGACCATTGGCTCTTCCATATGGTCGATTTCGGAAGGATCCGGCATATTTGATGGATTCGTCAGATACATTTCTGTGCCATCGGTCTTTACAACCTTGTATACTACAGATGGTGCCGTGAGAACAAGATCAAGCCCATATTCCCGCTCAAGCCTTTCCTGCACTACGTCAAGATGAAGAAGCCCAAGGAAGCCGCAGCGAAAACCGAAGCCCAATGCCTTTGAGGTCTCGGGCTCATAGGTAAGCGATGCATCATTCAGCTGTAATTTTTCAAGCGCATCCTTAAGGTCAGGATATTTCGCGCCATCAGCGGGATAGACGCCGCAGTAGACCATCGGATGGACTGCCTTGTAGCCAGGAAATGCCTCTGCACATGGCCTGTCAGCATAGGTAATCGTATCGCCGACTCTGGTCTGGCGGAGATCCTTGATGCTCGCTGTCATGTAGCCAACCATACCTGCTTCAAGAACATCGCATGGAATAAATCTTCCCGGTCCGAAATACCCGACCTCGATGACATCAAAGACTGCGCCGGTCGCCATCATCTTTACCTTGTCACCGGCCTTGATCGAGCCGTCAAATACACGGAAAAATACGATGACGCCTCGGTAGCTGTCATAGAGCGAATCAAAAATCAGCGCCTTGAGCGGTGCCTTCAGATCACCTGTTGGGGCAGGAAGCTTTGTGATGATCTGCTCAAGAACTTCAGGAACATTCTCACCCGTCTTGGCAGAAATCCTTGGACAGCCCTCGCAGTCAAGCCCTATGACATCTTCAATTTCGTCCTTCACCCTGTCTGGATCAGCAGATGGCAAATCTATCTTATTAATAACAGGAAGAACCTCGAGGTCATTGTCTATCGCAAGATAGCAGTTTGCCAGTGTCTGCGCCTCGACGCCCTGTGATGCATCGACAATCAGAATCGCGCCGTCGCAGGCCTTCAGGGCTCTCGACACCTCGTAATTAAAATCGACATGGCCTGGCGTATCTATGAGATTGAACACGTACTCTTCGCCATTCTTTGCATGATAAATAAGCCTGACTGCCTGGGACTTGATCGTAATTCCTCTCTCACGCTCAAGATCCATATTGTCGAGGACCTGGTCCTGCATCTCACGTTCCGTCAGCACGCCGGTCAGCTCAATCAGTCTGTCTGCCAGCGTCGATTTGCCGTGATCTATGTGTGCAATTATACAAAAATTCCGGATGTGGTCCATCGGAATCAAATTAACATCTTCTGCCATCGCTCGCTCCTAATAATATACCTCTGGTGCGCGAGAAGAACAAAACTATCTAAGAAAAAGTCTTGATTTTACTCGTTGCTTAGCGAATCCGAGGAAGGGCACTATGCTGCATAGCAGCATTCTCATGTGCCCTGACGACATGCCACGATTTTGCTTTGCAAATATCGTGG